>NZ_CP073063.1:2687500-2987500 GCF_022654015.1 Brevundimonas diminuta | reverse complement strand
ATCCGCCGACGCCCGATCCGCCGCCGCCGCCCGGACCTGCGCCGACCGTCATGGCGCCGGCGATCTGGGCTGCGCCCAGCAGGGGCAGGGGCGGACCCGGCGGGGCGGGCGCGGCGGGCAGGGGGTCGACGTCGGGCGGACGTTTGCTGACCACCAGTCGCGGTCGCGCCGCCGCCACGGCCGGCGGTCGCCGCTGGGGTGCGGGTTTGGGCGGCGCGGCCGCCTGGGCGGCGGCGGCCGGCGCCTCGGGCTTGGGCGAGGGATCAGGCGCGATCACGCGCGCGGGCGGGGGAGGCGGCGGGGGCGGCTCGACCAGTTCGATCATCATGGGCGGCGTCTGCGGCGCCTCGACGATCGGCTCCGCCTGGCCGTGCATCAGAAGCGCCAGCCCCAGATGCGCGGCCAGGATCGGCGTCGCCGCCAGCGCCCAGCGCCGTGTGCGCGCCGCGCTCAATCGCCGATCCGTGATGGGAGTTGAACACGCCGCCGCATGGTCATCGGGACAAAACGCCTGTAAAAACCGCCAGGCCCCGTTGAAAACATTCGGTCGCGTCAGGAAAGTGGCGTCGGCGTGAATACAACCGCGCGACGGCGCACAGCGGCGATAGATAAGCGTGTCCGCCCTCCGGCATCGGCCGTCGGCGGCGCAACGTCTTCACTGGCACGATGGTTCCGTGCTTCTGCAAGAATAACGCGAATATTCGACTCTCTTATGGTCAAGCTGACACGATGCCGCCCAAAGCGCGTCATTACTCCGCCTTGTCTCATACGCCATTTTCATCTTGCGCATGAACTGGGTGTGGCGCTCCCGGCAAGAAGGAGACAGAACTTGAGCAGATCGAAACTCAGGACGGCGGTCGTCGGCGGCGCCCTCATCGCCCTCGGCTTTGCGGCCAGCGGCTGCGCCAGCCATCGTTTCGTGCGTGATCAGGTCGAAGTCGTCGACAACCGCGTGACCACCGTCGAAGGCACCGCAGGCCAGGCCCTGCAACGCGCCAACGACGCGCACAAACTGGCTGAGGGCAAGTTCCTCTATCAGGTCGTGCTGTCGGACGATTCCGTGAAATTCCCCACCGACGCGGCGGCCCTGTCGCCCGAGGCAGAGCAGCGACTGGCCCAGTTCGCCCAGCGTCTGCAGGGTGAGAACAAGAACGTCTATCTGGAAATCCAGGGCTACACCGACTCGACCGGCACGCCCGAGCATAACGATCAGCTGGGCGAGCAACGCGCCGAGGCCGTGCGTCGCTTCCTGAACCGCCAGGGCGTCGCCCTGAACCGCATGGCCACCATCTCCTATGGCCAGGAACAGCCGGTGGCCTCGAACGACACGCCCGAGGGCCGTTCGCAGAACCGCCGCGTGACCATCGTCGTCCTGGCCTAAGTCGCCTCGACCTCGACCTCGAACGCCGGAACGGCGGCCGCCCTCGCAGCGGCCGCCGTTTTCGTCTCTACAGCGTGTCGAAGAAGGCCGGCACGGCCTGCGTCGCCGGTCCGTAAACGCCTTCGTCGAACAGGCGCGCGCCAGACGTCGGCTCCAGATTGATCTCCACCGTCCGCGCCCCGGCATACCGCGCCGCCTGCACGAACCCCGCCGCCGGATAGACCGCGCCCGACGTGCCGATGGACACGAACAGGTCGCAGGCTTCCAACGCCCGCTCGATCCGCTCCATCTGAAGCGGCATCTCCCCGAACCAGACGATGTGCGGCCGCATGACGCCGTCGGGATGATGCCGCGAGGCCTCGTCCGCCGCCATGTCTCCGGCCCAATCCATGACGACGCCCGACCGGGTGCAGCGACCTTTCCGCAGCTCGCCGTGCATATGGATCAACTCAAACCCGGCGGCCGGCGGCGTCTGTTCATGCGCCCGGTCGTGCAGATCATCGACGTTCTGCGTCACCAGCAGAAAGTCGCCCCGCCACCGCGCCGCCAACGCCGCCAGCGCCTGGTGCGCCGCATTCGGCTGGACCTCGGCCAACTGTCGCCGCCGCTGGTTGTAGAAGTCCTGCACCAGGGCCGGGTCGGCCGCAAAGCCCTCGGGCGTCGCCACCTCTTCGATGCGATGCCCCTCCCACAGGCCGTCCGAGGCGCGGAAGGTCGGCACGCCGCTTTCGGCCGAGACGCCGGCGCCGGTCAGGACGACGAGGTTCATGCTGGGCTCCTTTGGGCGAGACGGTCGTGCAGCCAGTCGATCATGGCGCGGACCTTGGGCGGGACGTGGCGAGGGTGGGGGTGGACGGCCCAGACGCCTTCGTCGGGCGGGCGTTGGTCGTCCAGCAGGGAGGCGAGGGCGCCCGAGGCCAGTGCTTCGGCGACGTAGAAGTCGGGCAGCTGGCACAGGCCCAGCCCCTGCAAGGCGGCGTCCAGCACCGCCGCGCCGGAGTTGCAGCTCCAGCGGCCGGAGGGGCGCAAAGTCACCTCTCTCCCGGCCTCGGTGAAGCGCCAGTGCTCGGCCGAGCCGATCAGGCCGTCGTGGCTGGGGATCTCGGACAGGTCGCGCGGGGCGCCGCGACGCGCCAGATAGTCGGGGCTGGCGCACAGGATCAGCCGCCGCGAGGCCAGCCGTCGGGCCATCAGCCGCGAGTCGGTCAGATGGCCGAACCGGACCGCCAGATCATAGCCGTCGCCGACCAGATCGCGCAGGCGGTTGTCGAGATCCAGCTCGATCCGCAGCTCGGGGTTTTGGCGCGCGAAGGCGTTGACGGCCGGGGCGATGAAACGCTCGCCATAGGAGACCGAACAGGTCATGCGCAGCAGGCCGCGCGGGGCCTGATCATCGGGCTGGACCGCGGCCAAGGCCTCGTCGCGTTCGTCGATCAGGCGGCGACAGCGGGCCAGGAAGTCGCGGCCCGCGTCGGTCAGCTCGACCCGGCGGGTGGTGCGGTGGAGCAGGCGGGTCTGCAGCCGGTCTTCCAGCCGGGCGATCTCGCGGCTGACGGCCGAGGTCGATAGGCCAAGGCGCCGCGCGGCGGCCGAGAAGCTTGCCTGTTCGGCGACAGCAGTGAATTCGTCGATCCCGTCCCAGCGGCTCATCGGGACGTTCGATCATGATTGTTGCAACGTGACAATAATGTTTTGCGGTTGTCGCCGTTTCGGCCAGGCGCGGCGCGGCGTACAAGGGGCGCAAATCCCCTCAAGCAGCGAGCCGCCGCGCGGCGAGCGATAGGGGCCTCCGGAGGATCTAAGATCATGAAAACCCGCGCCGCCGTTGCGTTCGAAGCCAAACGTCCGCTCGAAATCGTCGAGGTCGATCTGGAAGGCCCGCGCGCCGGCGAGGTGCTGATCGAGATCAAGGCCACCGGCATCTGCCACACCGACGCCTATACGCTGGATGGCCTGGACTCCGAGGGCGTCTTTCCCTCGATCCTGGGGCACGAGGGCGCGGGCGTGGTGGTCGAGGTGGGGCCAGGCGTGACCTCGGTCGCGGTCGGCGATCACGTCATCCCGCTGTACACGCCGGAATGCCGCCAGTGTAAGTCGTGCCTGTCGCGCAAGACCAACCTGTGCACCGCCATTCGCGGCACCCAGGGCAAGGGCGTCATGCCCGACGGCACCAGCCGTTTCAGCTACAAGGGTCAGGCCATCGCCCACTATATGGGCTGCTCGACCTTCTCGAACTACACCGTCCTGCCCGAGATCGCGGTGGCGAAGATCAGGAAGGACGCGCCGTTCGACAAGGCCTGCTACGTCGGCTGCGGCGTGACCACCGGCGTCGGCGCCGTGGTCAACACGGCCAAGGTCGAGCCGGGCGCCAACTGCGTCGTCTTCGGCTTGGGCGGCATCGGGTTGAACGTCATCCAGGGGCTGAAGATGGTCGGAGCCGACATGATCGTCGGCGTGGACATCAATGGCGACAAGGAAGAATGGGGCCGTCGCTTCGGCATGACCCATTTCGTCAATCCCAAGGATGTGCCGGACGTCGTGGCCCATCTGGTCCAGCTGACCGACGGCGGCGCCGACTACACCTTCGACTGCACCGGCAACACCGTCGTCATGCGCCAGGCGCTTGAGGCCTGCCACCGTGGCTGGGGCGAGAGCGTCGTCATCGGCGTCGCCGAATCCGGCAAGGAGATCGCCACCCGCCCGTTCCAGCTGGTGACCGGCCGCGTCTGGCGCGGTTCGGCCTTCGGCGGCGCGCGCGGTCGCACCGACACGCCCAAGATTGTCGACTGGTACATGGACGGCAAGATCGAGATCGACCCGATGATCACCCACACCTTCCCGCTCGAAGACATCAACAAGGCCTTCGACCTGATGCACGAGGGCAAGAGCATCCGCTCGGTGGTGGTGTTCTGACGCCTTGCGCGTCGCCCGGTTCGTTGTTTAACAAAACGGACTGAAAGAGGGAGGTCTGACCATGTTCACCCACGTCACTGTCGGCGCCAACGACATAGAGGCGTCGCGCCAGTTCTATGACGCCGCGCTCGGCGCCCTTGGCGTCGAGCCGGGCCAGGGGCCGGACCCCAAGGGCCGCTACTGGTGGCGCACCCGCATGAGCGCCTTTGCGATCGGCGCGCCGATCGACGGCGAGCCGGCCTGCCACGCCAACGGCGGCACCATCGGTTTTCACGCCAAGACGCCCGAGATGGTCCAGGCCTTCCATGACGCCGGCGTCGCCGCCGGCGGTCGCGCCATCGAGGACCCGCCCGGCGAACGCAAGGGCCCCTTCGGCCCCATGATCCTGGCCTATCTGCGCGATCCGTCGGGCAACAAGATCTGCGCCATGCACCGAAAGACCGACTGAGTGGAAACCACCAAGACCCACGCCGTCCACGGCGGGACCCTGCGTTATCTGAAGCACGACAGCACGGCGACCGGCACGCCGATGACGCTGTCGGTCTTCACGCCAGCGGGCGAGGGGCCTTTTCCCGTGCTGATCTGGCTGTCGGGCCTGACCTGCACCGAGGACAACTTCACCACCAAGGCCGGGGCCTATCAGGCCGCCGCCGAACACGGTGTCATCATCGTGGCGCCCGACACCTCGCCGCGCGGAGACGACGTCGCCGATGATCCCGCCTATGACCTGGGCCAGGGCGCGGGCTTCTACGTCGATGCGACGCAGGCGCCCTGGGCGCCGCATTTCCGCATGGAGACCTATGTCACCGAGGAACTGATCGCCCTGATCGACGCCGAGTTTGCGACCACGGGCGTCCGCTCGATCAGCGGCCATTCGATGGGCGGCCACGGGGCGCTGACCCTGGCGTTGAACCACCCCCACCTGTTCCGTTCGGTCTCCGCCTTTGCGCCGATCTCCTCGCCCACCCGGTGCGCCTGGGGTGAAAAGGCCTTCATCGCCTATCTGGGCGACGACCGGACGACGTGGGACCGTCACGACGCCGCCAAGCTGATCGCAGCGGGTGCGGCGAAGGGCGTCTATGACGACATCCTGATCGACCAGGGGGACACCGACAGCTTCCTGATCGACCAGCTGAAGCCCGAGTTGCTTCAAGCCGCCGCCGACGCCGCCGGCCAGAAGGTCACGATCCGAATGCAACCCGGCTACGACCACTCCTACTTCTTCATGGCCAGCTTCATCGCCGACCACATCGCCTTCCACGCCGAACGCTTGAAGGTCTAGGCGCCTGATGGGACGCCGGGGTTGGATCGCTGTCGCAGTCCTGCTTCTGGCAGGCCCAGCCTTGGCGCAAGAGCAGGTCGGCGATCTGGATTGGCGGCCAAAGGTAGCCTCGCCGGCCTATGCGGCGGATGGGCCTGTCGTGCTTGTCGATCAGGGCCACGGCAGCGAGCAGACCATCGAAGGTCGTTATGCCGCCTTCGCCGCGCTGTTGCGGGCCGATGGATATCGGATCGAAGCCAGCCGGGGGCGTCTCGATGCGCCCGGCGCGCTTGATGGCGTGGCGGTGTTGGTCATCGCCAATCCGGCGCGACCGGCGGACGGCCCGCGCGCCTCGGCTTTCGACGACGACGAGATCGAGGCGATCCGCCGATGGGTGGAGCACGGCGGGGCGTTGCTTCTGGCCGCCGATCACGCGCCTCATGGTTCCGCCGCCGAAGCCCTGGCTGCCAAGTTTGGTGTGACGATGGGAACGGGCTACGCCTTCCAGCCCGTGGGCGGCGATGTCACGGCCAATCTGGTCTTTCCGCGTCCGGCGCTCGCGGATCATCCGATTGTCGAGGGCCGCGAACAAAGCGAGCACTTGAAGGTCGTCATGAGCTTCACCGGGCAGTCGCTGTCGGGGCCGGCCGACGCAACGGTGTTGCTGGCGATGAGCGCAGATGCGCGAGAGGCTCCCGATCTCGAAGCCTTGCAAACGATCCTGACGCGGCTTCGGGCCGGGCAGGATCCAGCCGTCGTCCTTGCCGAGCTGTCGCGGCCCGCCTTACCCGCCCAAGGTCTGGCTTTGCGCTTTGGCGCGGGGCGGGTGGTCGTGCTGGGAGAGGCGGGGATGCTCACGGCCCAGATCGTACGTTTTCCCGACCAGCCGGATCGCGAGCCCGTTCGCATGGGACTGAATACGGCCGGTCATGACGATCAGCAGTTCGTGCTGAACCTGATGCACTGGCTGTCGCGTCTGCTCCCCTGATGCTACAGGGCCGCCATGAGCGCTTCCGATCCCTACGAACCGATGTTTTCCGCCCTGTGCCGCGAGGTGGGCTATTGCCTGCACGCCAAGGGACAGAAGCGGGTGATCGAGGCGCTGCCCAAGGGGTTGGACGCCGCCGTGCGCGCCGTCTTCGCAGCGGAGGGCGTGGACGAGCCCAATGCGCCGGGTGACGTGAAGCGCGCCGTTCGCGATTGCCTGAAGGCGAACTTGCCAGCTTGACCGTTACGGGTCGATAAGTCGGAACAAATCCAGGCGCTGTCGCTTGGGTTTCATGAACGGGCGCCTAGATGAGGCGCTTCGGAAACTTGTCGCGAGAGGAACCTCCCATGGCCTTCACCCTGCCCCCGCTGCCCTACGCCTATGACGCGCTGGAGCCGGCCATCGACAAGGAGACGATGACCTTCCACCACGACAAGCACCACCAGACCTATGTCGACAACCTGAACAAGGCCGTCGACGCCGATGAGAGCTTGCAGGGCAAGTCGCTGGAGGAAATCTTCACCAGCATCTCGACCGCGCCCAAGGCCGTGCGCAACAACGGCGGCGGTCACTGGAACCACAGCCTGTTCTGGGAACTGCTGGCCCCGGCCGATCAGGCGGGTGAGCCCTCGGCCGAGCTGAAGGCCGCCATCGACGCCGATCTGGGCGGCATGGACAAGTTCAAGGAAGACTTCAACGCCGCCGGCGCCGCGCAGTTCGGTTCGGGCTGGGCCTGGCTGATCGTGCAGAACGGCAAGCTGAAAATCACCTCGACCCCGAACCAGGACAATCCGCTGATGGACGTCGTGGACGAGCGCGGCGAGGTCATCCTGGGCGCCGACGTGTGGGAGCACGCCTACTATCTGAAATACCAGAACCGCCGCGCCGACTATCTGAAGTCGTTCTGGACGGTGGTGAACTGGAACAAGGTCAACGAACTCTACGCCGCCGCCAAATAAGGCCGGTTCAGCCCAAAGATCGAGAGATGACGACGCCCGCCGGAACCTCCGGCGGGCGTTTTCGATTGCGTCATCGCAAACGGAGATCGAAGCGATGCGGATGATGATGACGGGTGCTGCTTTCGCGGCGCTGATGCTGGCGGCCTGTAACCCCCAGGCGGATGCGCAGAAGCCCGGCGATCCCGCGCCGCCCAACCCCACCCAGACCGTCGCGGCCCCGGCCGAGAAGCCGGTCTATCGTTTCAAGATCGGCGCACTGGACGCCATCGCCCTGTTCGACGGCGAAAATCCGGTCAAGAACGACAACCAGACTTTCGGCGTCGGCCTGACGCCGCAGGCGGTCGCCGCCCCGCTCACCGCCGCCGGACAGCCGGCTGATCCGATCATGCTGGAAATCCATCCGTTGCTTGTAAGGAACGGCGCCCGCACGATGCTGTTCGACACGGGCCTGGGCGAGCGCAAAGGCCAGTTGATGGACAGCCTGCAAAAGGCGGGCGTCGATCCGGCCTCGATCACCGACGTGCTGATCTCGCACGGCCACCCGGACCATGTCGGCGGCCTGATCCGCAATGGCGGCCTGGCCTTCCCAAATGCGGCGATCCGGATGTCGCAGGCGGAATGGGCGTCCATCCGCGCCAATCCCGAACTGGCCGATCTGGTGCGGATCATCACGCCCAAGGTCCAGGCCTTCGAACCCGGCGGCGAGGTCGCGCCGGGGGTCCAATCTCAGGATACGGCCGGCCATACGCCGGGCCACGTCGCCTATTTGATCGCCGACGGCCAGAACCAGCTGCTGTACATCGGCGACCTGATGCACCACTGGATCCTGTCGGTCGAACATCCGGACTGGAACGTCGGCTATGACGACGATCAGGCGGCAGGCCTGAAGGCGCGGCTGGACGAGGTGACGGCGCTGCGCAACTCCGGCGCCCACATCTACGCCTATCACTTCCCGTTCCCGGGCCTGGGCAAGGTGGCGACCCGCGAAGGCCGCGCCATGTTCATCTCAGAAGCGCAGTCTGCGAAGGACTAGATGCGAAGGTCCACGCCGTGCCGGGTGCGCGCGTTCATGCGCTCGGCATGGTGCTGGCGGACCATGCGGCGCTGGCGCAGCATCTCATGGATGCCGTCGGCGAGATCCAGCAGCTGGTGGTCGCTCAAAGGCTCGACCAGATCGACCAACTGCGTCTTCAGCGTCTGCATGGCCTCGTCGGACAGGCCGGTCTGAAAGCTGTTGGGTTCGGGCTGCATTCCACTCCTCCTTGTCCTCATGCGTGGTTTGGTTGCATCGAAGGAAGGGCGGGGCGACGGGATCGTTCCATTCCATCGTGCTTAACAGCCCGCCGTGCTTGACTCCGGCGCCCTCGCTGGCCATAAGCGCCGCCTTCCATGGGTCCGCTTCGGCGGGGCCGGGATGAATGACGGAAGATGCGTGGACCGCCGTTGAGATCGCATTCCCAATCCAGGGGATGCCGGGCCGTATCGTCGAAAAGAGAATAGAATGTCCAAGCGCCACAGCGCCAAGTACAAGATCGACCGGGCCATGGGTGAGAACCTGTGGGGCCGCTCCAAGTCGCCGGTCAACAAGCGTTCTTACGGTCCTGGCCAGCACGGCCAGCGTCGCAAGTCCAAGGTTTCGGACTTCGGTCTGCAACTGAAGGCCAAGCAGAAGCTGAAGGGCTACTACGGCAACATCACCGAGAAGCAGTTCGCCAAGACCTATGACGAGGCCGCCCGTCGCAAGGGCAACACCTCGGAAAACCTGATCGGTCTGCTGGAATCGCGCCTGGACGCCATCGTCTACCGCGCCAAGTTCGTCCCGACCGTCTGGGCCGCCCGCCAGTTCGTCAGCCACGGCCACGTCCTGGTCAACGGCAAGAAGGTCGACATCGCCTCCTACCGCGTGAAGCCGGAAGACGTCGTCACGGTGAAGGAAAAGTCGCGCAACATGGCTCTGGTGCTCGAAGCCCAGCAGTCGTCGGAACGCGACGTGCCGGATTACCTGGAACTGTCGGACCGCTCGTTCTCGGTTCGCTACGTCCGCGTGCCGGAACTGTCGGACGTGCCGTACGCCGTGAAGATGGAACCGAACCTGGTCGTCGAATACTACGCTTCGTAAGCGAAGCTTACGAAGCTTTCTTCAAGGGGGCTATCGCCCTTCGGGCTGCTTGAGCCCCGTGGCGGTCCCTTTGAAGTGTTCAGTTTGGAGGGCCTCGGATTCGTCCGGGGCCTTTCGTTTTTTATCCTGTTCCCTCCACGGGCGAACAGGCGCATTCTCGGCCGGTTCAGGCTTTGAGGCAGGGGAGGTCGTCAGTTGCGCGACTCCATCATGAAACGCTTGGCTTTGATCGCCGCCGCATCGGCGGGCCTGGCCGCCTGCGCCAGCCGCGGCGAGCCCACCGTCTCCACCGCAGGAATGCCCGGCGCGCTGGAGCCGATCCATGCCGCCGCTTTCACCAAGGACCAGGCCGTGTTCTGGGTCAGTTCGAACGGCTGCACGGCCAAGGAAGACCTGATCCCGATCGTCAGCCTGCAGGGCGGCAGCGCCGTCATCACTCTGCGCCGCATCGACGAGGACAAGTGCAAGCAGGACCTGGTCCAGGGCGTCGAGCTGAAGTGGTCGTTCGAGGAGCTCGGTCTGACGCCCGGCTCGCCCGTCAGCGTCAACAACCCCTATCAGATGCCTCGCTCCTGAAGACGGCCGTAGCGTTTCGTTAAGCCTGTTCGAGCGCGTCTGATTAAGCAACGTCCGCTACGACGACAGACCGTCCCCCCAAGGTCTGTAGCTTCATGCGCTTTCTCACCTGCCTGACCGACGACCATAATCTCTGGCTCGTCGCGTTGGCCGCCGGCCTGTGCCTGATCGGTTCGATCATCACCTTCCGCCTGTATCGCCGCCTGCGCGCCGCCGAAAAGGGCACGCGTCTGGCCTGGGCCTTCATGGGCGCAGTGGCGACCGGGGCGACAATCTGGTGCACCCATTTCGTGGCGATGATCGCCTATGAGCCCGGCGTCACCATCAGCTATGGCCCGGTGCTGACCGGCTTGTCCCTGGGTGTCGCCATCGCCGGCAGCGCGCTGGCGCTGTGGGTGGCCTCGCGCCGGATGCCCGCCTCGGCCGAGATCGGCGGCGTGCTGTTCGGCCTGACCGTGGTGGCCATGCACTATACCGGCATGGCGGCCTTTGCGACTGACGCCGTCCTCCACTGGTCGGCCGGCTATGTCGCGGCTTCCGTGGCGGGGGCGGTCGTCTTGGGCGCCCTGGCGTTCAATCGCGCCCGGCAGTCCGGCAAGGTGGTTCCAGTCGTGCTGATGGTCCTGGGCATCGTGGCCCTGCACTTCACCGGCATGGCCGCCATGACGATCGTGCCGGTCGGCGCGCTAGTGGATATGGGCGCTGTCGGATCGACCAACCTGGTCCTGGCCTTCGCCGTTTCCGCCGTCGGCCTGATGATGCTGGGCACCGGCGTCGCCAGCCACGCCCTGGACGTCCAGTCCCGGCTTCAGGCCAAGGCGCGCCTGGATCATCTGATCGAGGGCAGCGTCGATGGCATGGTGGTCGAACAGGACGGCGTCATCCTGGCCGCCAACGCCGCCTTCGCCGATCTGGCGGGCGTTCCCCACCACGCCCTGATCGGCGAACCGCTGTCGCGCTGGATCGCCGGCGTCGCCGATCTGGCGGTCAACGGCCTCAGCCAGTCCAAACTGGTCGCCGAGGGCGGGGCGGACATCCCCGTCGAGATCGCCGTGCGCCGCGACTGCGGTGTGGATCACGTCATGATCTACGCCGTGCGTGATCTGCGTATGCGTCAGGCGCAGGAGCGTCGCATCGCCCATCTGGCGCGCAACGACAGCTTGACCGGCCTGCCCAACCGCTCATCCTTCCTGGAATGGCTGACGCGCCAGACCGCCGACCTGACCGTTTCGAACAAGGTGGCCCTGCTGGCCATGGACCTGGACCGGTTCAAGGAGGTCAACGACGTTCACGGCCATGCCGCCGGCGACCAGCTGCTGATCCAGATCGCCGAACGGATGCGCGCCTGCCTGCGCCACGACGAGTTCATCGCGCGCCTGGGCGGGGACGAGTTCGTCGCCGTCGTGCCGATCCAGCACAAGGACGACGCCCTGGATTTGGTCGCGCGCCTGCGCGACGCCGTCACCGCCCCGGTCGTGCTGGACCATGCCGAGGTCGCCTGCGGCCTCAGCACCGGCATCGCGATCTGGCCCGACGACGCCCACGACCCGTCCGCCCTGATCAATGACGCGGACCTGGCCATGTACCGCGCCAAGGCCTCGCTGGGCACCGACGTCTGCTTCTACGAGGAGGAGATGGACGAGGCGGTGCGCAATCGCCGCCGCATGGCCCAGCAGATGCGCGAAGCTCTGGATCAGGGCCAGTTCAGCCTGAACTGGCAGCTGCAGGCCGCCGTCGATACCGGCGACATCACGGGTTACGAGGTGCTGCTGCGCTGGATCCAGCCGGACGGGATGTTTATCTCGCCGGCCGATTTCATCCCTCTGGCCGAAGAGAACGGCCTGATCCTGCCGATCGGCGAATGGGTGCTGCGCACCGCCTGCGCCGAGGCCGCCAGCTGGACCGAACCGCACAAGATCGCCGTCAACCTGTCGCCGGTGCAGCTGGGCCACGTCGACCTGCCGCGCCTGGTGCATCAGGTGCTGGTCGAGACCGGCCTGTCGCCGTCGCGGCTGGAGCTGGAGATCACCGAGACGGCCATGATCACCGACATGGAGCGCACGACCCACGTGCTGCGCCAGCTGAAGCTGCTGGGCGTCTCCATCGCGATGGACGACTTCGGCACGGGCTATTCGTCGCTATCGACCCTGCGCGCCTTCCCGTTCGACAAGATCAAGCTGGATCGCTCCTTCATGTCCGAACTGGACGGCGGACCTCAGTCGGCCGCCATCATTCGCGCCGTCCTGGCCCTGGGCGAGAGCCTGCACATCCCCGTCCTGGCCGAAGGCGTCGAGACGCTGGAGCAACTGGCCTTCCTGCGTGACCAGGGCTGTGACGAGGTTCAGGGCTATCTGCTCGGCCGCCCACAAAAGACGGCCGATGCCGAGGTTCAAGCCGCCGCACGCGTTCTGTGGGCCGTCGATCCGTCGATGGAAAAGGCCGCCTGATTAGGCCTCAGATGTCGGCCTTGCCGTATCCCGGCCAATGCGCCTTGCCGGCCCGCTCGTACTGCGGCGGCAGGCCTTCATCCTCACCCAGGGCGACCGCCGCATGGTGCGCCCAGTGCGGATCGTCCAGCGCCGCGCGGGCGATGGCGATGAAGTCGGCCTGACCGGAGCGGACGATCTCTTCGGCCTGCTGCGGATCGAAGATCATGCCGACGGCCATCACATTGGCCTCAGGCGTCGCCGCCTTCACGGCCTGGGCGAACCGCAGCTGATAGCCCGGCTCGCCGCCCGGAATCTTCGCCTGGGCGACGTTCCCGCCCGACGTCAGGTGCAGATAGTCATAGCCCATGTCGTGCAGCGCCTGACCAAAGGCCGTCACCTCGTCCAAGGCGATGCCGCCCTCGACCCAGTCCGAGCCGTTGAAGCGCACGCCCAACGCCTTCGTCCGGGGCCAGGCGTCGCGCAGGGCCTGGGCGACCCGTAGCGGGAAGCGCGCCCGGTTTTCGTAGGGTCCACCGAACTCGTCTGTGCGGTGGTTGGATGCCGGCGACAGGAACTGGGTCAGCAGATAGCCGTGGGCGGCGTGCAGTTCGACCAGGTCGAACCCGGCCCGATCCGCCCGCCGCGCCGCGTCCTCGAAGGCCGCGACGACGCGGTCCATGTCGGCCGGGGTCATGGCGGTCGGCGTGTGCCAGTCATCCTTGAACGGTTCGGCCGAGGCGCTGAAGGTTTCCCACGCGCCGTCTTCGGCCTTCAGGGCGCCGCCGCCCTTCCACGGCGCGCTGGTCGAGGCCTTGCGTCCGGCATGAGCCAGCTGAATACCGATCGGGGTGTCGCTGTAGGTGCGGATGTCGCGGATGATCCGGCCGAAGGCCTCTTCCTGGGCCTCGTTCCACAGGCCGGTGTCGTCCGGCGTGATCCGTCCCGCGGCCTCGACCCCCGTCGCCTCGACGACGACCAGTCCCGCGCCGGAGATCGCCAGTCGTCCCAGATGCTGCACGTGCCAGGGCTGGGGCACGCCGTCGATGGCCGAATACTGGCACATCGGCGCGATGACGACGCGGTTCTTCAGCGTCAGGGGGCCGACGCCGCGGGGTGAGAACAACTGGCTCATGAAGGACGATCCGTAGGGCAGGAGAGGGGGGGGCTGTAGCTATGGCGGTTGCGGTCACGTTCAACCCCGATCCTTTCCGATTGTTCACCCAGCTTTCCGATTATTCACGTGTGCGCGCCCGGCCCACGCGGCACAAAAGGGTCAAGCTTCAACTGGGGAACACACCAATGCTTCGTCTCGCTCTCGCCATCGCCATCGCCGCGCCGCTGCTGTCGGGCTGCATCATCGTTTCGACCGAAAAGCCGACCACGCGCGTCGTCACCGCGCCGGCCTCGGGCCAGTGATGCGCGGCCTTGTCAAAGGTCTGGCGGTCGCGGCCCTGGTCACGCCGCTGCTGTCGGCCTGCGTCATCTATGACAGCGACGCGGGCGAGAACGTCTCGGTGAACCTGCGCCGCGACGACGCCCCGCCGGCCGAGGCCATCCGCGAAGCCCGGTTCGCCGACGGCGCCCTGGTCGCGCGCGTCGATTCGAACGGCTGCACCCAGGCGTCCGATTTCGAGGTGTCGGTGTCGGACGGCTCGCCCGTCGAGATCACGCTTCGCCGCACCAAGCAGGACCTTTGCAAGGCCCTGGTCCCGGACGGCGTCGAACTGCGCTGGACCTATGCCGACCTGGGCCTGGAGCCCGGCACGGCGGCCCGCATCCTCAATCCGCTGAAGTAGGCGTCTCGAACACGACCAGCATGTCTGGCGGAATGCGCTGCGGCCTCAGGGTCGCAGCGTCCACCAGCACCCATTCGGTGACGCCCTGGGCGCAGACGCGGCCTTGGGCGTCCTCGATGCGGACATAGCGGGTGAAGCGTGGGCCCTGCGGATCGCCGACCCAGGTTCGGGCGACCACGCCCTCGGCGCCCGGCTCGATGCCGCGCAGATAGTCGATCTCATGCCGGGTCGCGACCCACGACCATTTCGCCCGCGTCGCCTCGTCGAAGCGCGCGTTCCAGTGGGCCGTGCCCGCATCCTGCAGCCAGCCGACATAGACGACGTTGTTGACGTGGCCGTTGGCGTCGATGTGCTCGGGTCGCACGTCCAGCGGCACGACGAAGACCTCGCGGTCCTCGCGCGGGATCAGGGTCTTCCTGGCCATCAGGCCTCGCCGAGCGGCACGCCCTTCTCGACCATCAGGGCCTGAAGTTCGCCGGCCTGGAACATTTCGCGGATGATGTCCGATCCGCCCACGAACTCGCCTTTCACATAGAGCTGTGGAATGGTGGGCCAGTCGGTGAAGCTCTTGATGCCTTCGCGCAGGGCTTCGTCCTGCAGCACGTCCACGCCCACGAAGCCGGCGCCGACATGATCCAGGATCTGCACCGCCAGGGACGAGAAGCCGCAGCGCGGCTGGTCCGGCGTGCCCTTCATGAACAGAACCACGTCGTTCTGGGCGACGGTTTCGCCGATGAAGGCGTGGACGGGGTCGGCGGCTTGGGCGGTGTCGGTCACGGATACGGGCCTTTCGTGAAGCCCGTCAGCTAGGGAGCCTAACGGGCGCGGTCAAGGCGTCCGCGACGTTCTGCACAACCGCTGAGGCCGGTCAGGCCGCCTGATTGGCCACGACGCGCGCCATCTCGATCTGCGCGGCCAGGCCCGGCGGCATGTCCCGCTCGGGCGCGGCGGCCAGTGTCGCCAGCCGATCGGTGTCGGTCGGAGTGACGATCACGCTGGATACCGACGGGTCGGTCAGCACGTAGGACAGGCAGATCGCCTCGGCCGTCCAGTTCTGGGTGCGATAAAGGAAGCCGAAGGCGTCCTTCTTGGGCGTATCGACGGGACGCTTGTCCTTGCCGAAGCCGAACAGACCCTTTTTGAAGATCGGCGCATCGGGCGCTCGCGCGCGGCGGTCGGCGTAGAAGTCATAGGCGAAGACCGCCATGTCCTGCTCGCGCGCCGAGCGGATGCGGTTTCGGATCTTCCAGTCGGCGTTGATGTCGAACGGCGTCAGCAGGGCGTCGAACGCCCCTGTCGACACATAGGCGTCCATCACGTCGCCGCCGCCGGCGATGCCCAGCAGCTTGATGCGCCCGGTGGCGCGCATGGCCTTCAGCGCGCTGAGCGACGACTGCGCCAGTTCGGTCTCGCCCGGCTCGTGCAGCACCGCCACGTCGATCCACCCCAGGCCCGAGAAGTGCAGCACCCGGTCGATGGCCGCTGTCATGCCTTGTGCCGAGAAGTCCCGCTGCTGGTCGCGGCCGTCGCCGGCGCCCAGCGTCAGGCTGACATAGACCAGCTTGCGATCCACATGCGACAGGGCCTCGCCTAGCACCTCGGCCGCCACCGGGTCGGCGGTCTCCAGCCGATAGCTGTTCACCCCGGCTTCCAGCGCCGAATACAGCAGGTCCAGCCCGGCTTCGCGTCCGCGCTTCAGCACGTCGGCGCCGAAACTCAGTGTCAGGTTGGAGATGGCGGAGCCAGAGACGCCGAAGGGGCGATAGCGCATGGCCCTCAGCCCTCCTTGGCCGGCGCTGAGGTCTCAAGCGCCAAGGCGTGCAGCTCGCCGCCCATCTGACCCTTCAGCGCGGCATAGACCATCTGGTGCTGACGCACGCGCGGCAGGCCGGCGAAGGCGCTCGACACGATCCGCGCGCGATAGTGGTCACCGTCGCCCGCCAGATCCTCGATCTCGATCTCGGCGTCGGCGAAGGCGTCGACCAGATGCTGGCGCAGCGTTTCCACGGACATGGGCATGGCGGGCACTCACACTTCGTTGGACGCCAGTTTGTCCGATAATCCTTAATGCCGACCTACGGCGCGCGGCGGGGCCGTTCGAACAGCTGAACCGGCTGATCTTTGTAAGTCGTCGTCGCATAGGGGCGATAACCGACCCGCGCCGCCAGCTTCAGCGAGGCCAGGTTCGCCGGCGCGATCATGCAGACGGTGCGCCCCTCCAGCCGCCGGTCGGTCCAGTCCAGGGCCGCCGTCAGGGCCTCGGCCGCATAGCCCCGCCCCTGAAACCCCGGCGCCACGCCCCAGCCCAACTCCGGCGCGTCGAACGGCGGCTCCATCTCGCGGCGATAGTCGAACACTCCGACGCTACCCAGATAGGCGCCGCCGTCCCGCAGCCGGATCGTCCAGTTGCCATGGCCCATCGCCGCCCAATGGCCGAGATCGCGCAGCAGCCGGAACCACACCTCTTCGCGCCCCAGCGCCCGACCCATGATGTGGCGCGTGAAATCCTCATCGGACCACAGCTTAAGCAGATCGTCGAAATCGTCGGTCGAGACGGGCCTCATCACCAGTCGCTCGGTCGTCAGAATCCTGTCGGTCACATCAGGCCCAGTTGCTTGAAGCTGGCCACCCCGTCGCGGCCGACGACCAGATGGTCGTGAACCTCGACGTTAAGGGCGCAGCCGGCCTGCACAACCTGTTTCGTGATCTCGATATCGGCGCGGCTGGGTGTGGGGTCGCCCGACGGATGGTTGTGCACCAGGATCAGGGCGCTGGCCGACAGCTCCAGCGCGCGCCGCACGACCTCGCGCGGATAGACCGGCGCATGATCGACCGTGCCGCGGTTCTGCATCTCGTCCAGGATCAGCTGGTTCTTCTTGTCCGAGAAATAGACCGAAACGCTAACCCGCCCTCAAAAGCGGACGATGCGAATGTCCGAGATGGTTGGAAAGCGGACTTCGGGTATATGCGCGACGCTTGGATTTCTGGCTGCGCAAAGTTGGGCAGTATTGGTCATCAATGGGATATCTTCTCGGCTCTGCGTGGCCCGGCGCTCAAGAGTTCTAGCCGTGAAGCAAGGTCGGCCACCTTGCTTCGCACTTGACATCGATGGCCCGACCTAAACTTCATGAGGAAAGCAGTGACGCTCGCTTTCGACCGCCGGAAACCATTTCGCCTTGGGTTCGGACATAACCGGCGAGCTCATAGGCGAGTGACAAGCTTCCAAATATTCTGCCTATTGTCCTCGGGGTGGGGAGGTTTGGGCTACGGTGAATGTTTCGGGTGCTGAGATACCCCATTTCCGCCAAGAGGAGCTTAAGCTGGCGTAGGATTTCGTCAGGATGACACGCCTCCGCTGATAGGATTCTCCGGCGTGGAATGGCTCCCGTAAACGGTACTTGCGCCCATGCAGCCTCTATCGAGCCGAACCGACGAATGTAGGCCTTCTGTCCCATGGTGGACTTCGAGTGGTCAAGCATCCGTGGGGTGAGATTGCCGTTCGCGGCGAGAAGCTGCTGCAAGTCGCGAATCATGTCCGCGTCCGTTTGACTTGCACCGTGGAGTACCGTGAACCGCGCCTGTGCTGCATCAAAGAGGCTTAGGGGTATGAGCGCCGGAGCGACCTCAACTCTCTTCCAGTCGTCCCTAGGCACCGCTTTTCGCTCGCCGAACCGACAGTATGTGCGGTTGAAAACGAACCGCCCGACGGCAATTTCATTTCGGAGAATCCGACGCACCCTCTCTGTCGTCCAAGCGGAGCCATCGCGGAATGGCCGCGCAGTAGCGTTTAGATGTTTCGCTATGTCCTTTGGTTCCCATCGCGCCTCAGCGAACCACTTGAACATGTCTCTTACTATGTCGGCTTCGCTGGCTGGCCCGTGCACCAACCGGACCACCTGATACGGACCCCGCCTCTCACCGTACTCCAAGCAGCGACCCGGCGACCCATCGGCGTTAAATATCTGACGCGCAAACCCATAGGGAGCGACGCCGCCGTGCTTCGCCCCGGCCATCACATGACGCCGCAGGGCTGACCGGCATCGGTCGGATAGCTGCCGACTGTACTCTCCCGCCATTACGCGTTTGATGCTCTTTAGAAGAGCTGACGTAGGTGAACCGTCGTCAATCATCCCGTCTGCGCAGTAGCGGACTTTCACACCCGCCTCAAAACAGAGGAACTCGTAATGGGCCGCCTGATCGGGGTTTTGATAACGCCCCCACCGGCTCACATCCAATACTAGGATCGTTGAGAAGGCAGCCCCGGAGAGCACGTCTCGCAACAGAGTTTGAAGTCCGTCGCGGCCAGTGATTGTGACGCCGCTCCGTGCTTCATCCTTGTAGGTCTGAACAATCTCAAAGCCCTCTGCTTCAGCATAGGCGGCGATGGCTGAACTTTGCGCTTCGATAGAATACCTCTGCTTGTCAGTGGACATACGAAGGTATTGCGCTGCGGGAGCTAGACGCTTGGGTTGGGTAGGGTTCATTCGGCTGGATACCGCTACTCCGTTAACGTCAAGACCCAGCGATCCTGATGGCTCCCTCGGCAGAAGGACCGCGATGGGTCGAAAGCCGTCTGAGCCAGAAGGCCGGAAAGCGAACGTTCGCGTCTGCTGTGTATTTCAATTTTAATTCCGCGTACTTCCGTCCGGGTGCGACACGCGCAACGAGGCCTCGGTGGCTGACAAAGGTATCTCTTTCACGGTGCTGCGGGACGCAACCATTCTCGCATCGCAGCCATCAACTCACGCAGGGGCTGGTCTTCTATGTCTTGGTCAGAATAATTCTGTGACTGAAGCTTAATATAGTTTTCCCCAGTGAAGTCGGCGAACTTACCCCATAGTTCCGAAGGGGGCGGAGCGGGGGCGTCCATTGACTGAGCTAACCAATCTCGGACAATTTTACAGATTTTTGCTGGTTCGTTGTTGTGGGCATCAAAATCTGAACCAGCCAAATCTGATAGAGCCTTTTTTAGCTCGTGAGCCTTATCTTCCAAGATAAGAATCTTTTTTGTCGAAAATTCACCACCCTTGTAGCGGCGGCAGGCGTAGTCTATTCCTAGTTCGAACGGCATGTTCAGTCGAAAGTACTCTTTTGCCTTTTTCGCTTTTAGTCTCGACAGGTCGTGAACTGCAAACTTGCTATCTTCGATAAGTTCTATAATTTTTTCAAGGCGAACCTCTGCTCCGTCAGCTCGCTCTTTAGCAATGCGGGGCTCAAAACCTAGGGCGAGTATGCAAAATACCAGCGGTCTGAGTATATCAACATACTCAGGATCAAACGGGCAGTTTACAAAGACGTTTTTATCAAAAGGCAATATAATTCTACTTCTTGTAGGAATTATGGGCTCGGATCATCCCGTTCTTGCCGTGAATAAAAACGTCGCTTTGATCTTTTCGAGCGTGCGTTTTGCCATACTCGATGGCGTCTTCCTGCTTTGCAAAATTTTTCGATGCCTTAGCTGCACCTTGCTTGCGGACGCTCCATCCACCAGACGTACTGGGGACCACGTGTCGGGTGTTTTTCGCCATTAAAGCACCGCAGGTCGTTGAGATCGGAGGACAAGGTGCCCGTGCCAGCCTCGCAGTTCAAGGAAGGCTTTGCGCACCGCGACATTTGCTGTGAGCCGACCTCGCCGGTAGGGCGGCAACTCCGCCTTGACGCGGCTTGAAGGCAGGTAGGCTGGGTAGCGGTGGCGTCTGCGATCCTCACTTGTTTTGGAACATCGGTGAGTGAAAGCTGGAGCCAATGGCATTCTGAGTGAGGCGCATTTCAAGGTTTTAATTCCGCGCACTTCCGTCCAGATACAGCACCCGGAACTGCTCGCGCGGCTCGTGCTGCAAGGCGACGCGCACATAGGCCAGCAGCGCCGTCCACGACGAGATCACCGGCCGTTTCGCCGTCGGCTCCTTCGCGATCCGCCGCGTCACGTCGAAGATCAGCTGAAGGTCCAGCGCCACCGCCCGCGTCGCCTTGCCGACGGCGTATCCCATCGACCGCGCCACCTGATCCTCGATCGCCTCGTGGCTGGCCGCGCCGATCCCCTCCAGCCCTCCGAACCGCGCCAGCAGATCCTTGGCCAGCGGCTTGGTATCCTTGTAGGGCACGCTGCGAAACAGCAGGAGTTCTAGCAACTCATAGTCGGGCAGGGCGCCCAGGCCCCCCTTCGCCGCCCGCTCTCGCAGCCGGTCTCGATGACCGCTGTGGCGCGGCTTGGGCTTCACTTCAGTGTCGGCCTGCCTCGGTTTCCCGGTCTTCGGCGTGGTCACGGCGCAGCCTGTTCAGGGCCAAACTCCAACCCACGCGGCCAACGAGGCCATACGGGCGGGACGGTGGACCCGCTTGCGGGAGGAGATTGGTCGTGGTGGCTGAGGAACCGCGTTCCATCCATGCGCTCCGCCGCCATCCCGACACGGCCTTCGCTGTCCGCATAAAAGGAGATGAGTTGCCACGTCCCACTTTTGCGCTCGTAGGCGTTGCCGCCTCCGGGCGCGCCGCTGTTGAGATAGGCGCCGACCTTAGCTTTCAAGCCGCAGGACGGTTCGTCTTCGGCGTAATTGACGCAGTGGGTTAGCGGGGCGTCAGGGCCCGACCACCAGCAACTGAAGATGACCTTGGTTTTCAGCGGCACGCACCGCTCGAGCTCTGCGCCTTGATCAGAAATCATTCCGATGGCGCTTGGCTTGGAAGGCCCGCGATCAGCGGCGCAGCCCAGTAGCAGCACCGCTAGGCCAATCATGGCGCAGGCATTCCTCATCGGCGAATCCATCAGGTTGCGTTCCGGCAACCTAGCGTCGCGCTCTCGATCGAGAAAGTGCCTGTCTCTAAAGCACGCCGCCGCCGTCCGTCAGTTCGGTCGGAACAACCCCGCCGGCGACGCCGTGAAGATTTCCAGTCCGTCTTCGGTCACCCCGATGGTGTGCTCGCATTGGGCCGACAGGGACTTGTCGCGCGTCACGGCGGTCCAGCCGTCGGACAGCACCTTCACATGCGGCTTGCCTAGGTTCACCATCGGCTCGACGGTGAAGAACATGCCGGGCTTCAGCACCGCGCCCTCGCCACGACGGCCGTAGTGCAGGACGTTGGGGCTGTCGTGGAAGACGCGGCCGATGCCGTGGCCGCAGAAGTCGCGCACCACGCTCATGCGCTGGGCTTCGACGAACTTCTGGATCGCATAGCCGATGTCGCCGAACGTATTGCCAGGCTTGACCTGCTCCAGGCCCAGATCCAGCGACTGATAGGTCACGTCGATCAGCTTCTTCGCCCGCGCATTGATCTCGCCTACCGCATACATGCGGCTGGAATCGCCGTGCCAGCCGTCCACGATCACGGTGTGGTCGATGTTGACGATGTCGCCGTCCTTCAGCACCCGGTCGCCGGGAATGCCGTGGCAGACGACGTGGTTGATCGAGGTGCAGACGGTCTTCTCGTAACCCTTGTAGCCCAGGCAGGCGGGAAGGCCGCCGTTGTCCAGGGTGAACTCGCGCACCAGATCGTCGATCGTGCTGGTCAGGACCCCCGGCTTCACATGGGCCGCGATCATATCCAGCGCCTCGGCGACCAGACGGCCGGCCTTGCGCATGCCCTCGAAGTCTTCCGCCTCATGGATGCGGATGGCGCTGGAGCGGACCAGGACGTCGGTTTCGAGTTCGGGCGTTTCGTACATGGGGGCGATCGGTCTGCAAAAGGCGGGATACGGCGCAATCCGTTCGCCGCAGATGGGCGTTATAGCATGAAACCTCAAGCCTGCCCCCGGATTCCCGCATGACCGACGCCGCTTCAATCGCCTCTGCGCCGACCGCCGCCGTCCTGGTCATCGGCGACGAAATCCTGTCGGGCCGGACCCAGGACACCAACACCAACACCATCGCACGATTTCTGGCGGCATTGGGGATCGACCTGATGGAGGCGCGGGTCGTCAGCGACGATCACGGCCGGATCGTCGAGGCGTTAGACGCGCTGCGCTCACGCTGGGACTATGTCTTCACCACCGGCGGCATCGGTCCGACCCATGACGACATCACCGCCGACGCCGTGGTGGCCGCCTTCGGCGTGGCCCTGCCCGAACATCCCGACGCGCTGGCCATCCTGTCGCGCCGCTATGGCGACGAGTTCAATGCCGCGCGCCGTCGCATGGCGCGCATTCCCGAGGGCGGCGTTCTGATCGCCAATCCGGTCACCGACGCGCCCGGCTTCCAGATCGGCAATGTCTTCGTCATGGCCGGCGTGCCCAAGATCATGCAGGCGATGCTGGAGGATGTGGCCCCGCGCCTGCGCACCGGCGCGATCGTTCATGTCCAGACCTTAAAGGTCACCGGCGTGGGCGAGGGTGCGGTGGCGGATGTGCTGCGAGCGGCGGCCAATCAGCGCCGCGACCTGTCCTTCGGCAGCTATCCATTCGGCCATGGCGGCAGCGGCGAGATCGGAACCCAACTGGTCATTCGTGGCCGCGATGCCGATCAGGTCTATGCGGCGGCGCATGACTTGATCGCAGAACTGCGTAATCTGAGCATCGACGTTGCCGCTGCGTAACCTCGCAAAGCCGTGATCGTGTGCGGCTCAGGCGCCACGGTTTCGCCTGTTTCCGGTCCGATGGGGGCCTTGCCCGCAACGCTTTCGCGCCGCGAACGCTGAGAGGGCTCCTCCCCTGATCGACCGCGCGTAATGCGGCCGGCGCTTACTTAGGTGTATGAAATGACCTCCAGGAACTTCGCCCGCGCGGGCGGGATCGCCCTGACGACCGCCCTGCTGGCCGGCGTCGCCGCCCCGGCCATGGCCGGCTCCTTCTATGTCCAGGAACAATCGACCCGCGGCCAGGGTCGCGCCAACGCCGGCGTCGGCGCCGACAAGGGCGTCCAGTCGCTGTGGTGGAACCCCGCCGCCATCGCCGGCACCCAGCGCGAGGTCTATCTCGGCGCCCATGGCCTGATCCTGGACTCCGATGTCGACAACACCGGTTCGACCCTGACCTACAACGTCCCGGTTCCGGGCGTCGGCGTCGTCAGCCGCTCGGCCCCCGTCAACGGCGACCCGCACGTGCATGACGTGGTCGAAAGCGGCATCGTGCCGAACTTCGCCGTCTCCATGCCGATCGGCGACCGCTTCAATGTCGGCCTGGCCGTCCAGGCGCCCTACAACTTCACCACCAAATATGAGCCGACCGACTTCGCGCGCTACGACGCCCTGACGTCGGAACTGCGCTCGGCCAACGTCAGCCTGGTCGCCGCCATGACGGTCACCGACTGGCTGGACCTCGGCGTCGGCTTCGACGCCCAATACGCCAAGGCGACCCTGTCGTCCGCCCTGCCGAACGTGCCGATCCCGGCCGTCCTGTCGCCGGCCTATGTCGTCTCGCCGTCGACCGACGGCCGCAACCAGCTGGAAGGCGACGGCTGGGATTACGGATGGAACGCCGGCGCCCAGATGCACTTCGGCAAGCTGGACCTGGGTCTGTCGTACCGCTCCAAGATCGAGCACGAGCTGGAAGGTTCGGTGAACATCTCGGGCCTGACCGGCGTCCTGGCCGGCGCCAACGTCTCGACCGATGGCGGCGCCTCCTTCAC
Organism: Brevundimonas diminuta; assembly: GCF_022654015.1. Taxonomy (NCBI): domain Bacteria; kingdom Pseudomonadati; phylum Pseudomonadota; class Alphaproteobacteria; order Caulobacterales; family Caulobacteraceae; genus Brevundimonas; species Brevundimonas diminuta. The sequence goes on along the minus strand of NZ_CP073063.1, from coordinate 2,963,518 downwards.
CACGCCCTGGTACGCCACCGTCTCGGCCCGCTACGCCGTCAACGATCGCCTGACCCTGAACGCCCAGGTCAACCAGATCGGCTGGAGCGAGTTCGACGCCATCCGCGTCTCCTACACCGGCGGCGGCTCGACCATCGTTCAGGACTATGACGATGTCACCACCGGCGCGATCGGCTTCGACTACAAGATCGATCCGTCGATGACCTTCCGCGCCGGCCTGGGCTACGACCCGACCCCGACGCCGGACGATCACCGCACCGCCCGTATCCCGGACGGCGACCGCTGGCTCTACGCCGCCGGCCTGTCCAAGACGGTCGGCAACATGACCTTCGACGGCGCCGTGACCTACATCGACATCGACACCGCGACGATCAACGACACCCGCGACGTCTATGGCAACGGCCTGGTCATCTCGAACCTGCGCGGCGAAGCGCAAGGCTCGGGCGTCGGCTTCTCGCTGGGCGCCACCTGGAACTTCTGAGGTCCGCTCAGCCCCGGCTGACATAAGAACGGCGGCTCCTTCGCAGGAGCCGCCGTTTTTTATTGTCTCAACATGACGGCGTCGGGGAGCAAACGCTCCCCGATCCTCAAGCTCAGCCCTTGGCGGCGCCGCCGTAGCCCTTGCCGCCGTTCGACGGGCGGCGACGCGGGCGGCGCTTCATCTGACCTTCCGCCGGCTTGGCGTTGTCATTGATCGACGGCACGCGCTCGCCGGCCAGGGGGTTGTAGGCGCGTTCGGGACGCGGGGCCGCCGGGGTTTCGCCCGGGCGGTTGCGACGCTGGCGGTGCGGCTGGCCGCCGCCTTCCGGACGCACGCCCTCGCGGTGCGGGGCGCGACGGCCGCGACCGCCGCGTCCGCCTTCGTTGCGCTCGCCGCCTTCGCGTTCCGGCATGGTCGCCTTCTTGCCGACGCCGGTGGCCATGATGGTGGCGTCCAGCTGGCCCAGGGCCTTGTCGTTGCGGCGGTCGATGGCCGGGATCTTCTGGCGCGTGACCTTCTCGATGTCGCGCAGCAGCTTCATCTCGTCGCCGGCGACGAAGCTGACGGCGGTGCCGTCCTTGCCCGCCCGCGCGGTGCGGCCGATGCGGTGGACGTAGGATTCCGGCACGTGCGGCAGTTCGAAGTTCACGACGTGCGAGACGCCGTCCACGTCGATGCCGCGCGCGGCGATGTCGGTGGCGACCAGGACGCGCAGCTTGCCCTTCTTGAAGGCTTCCAGGGTGCGTTCACGCTGGGGCTGGCTCTTGTTGCCGTGGATGGCCCCGGCCTCGACGCCGCCGGCTTCCAGATAGGCCGCGACCTTGTCGGCGCCGTGCTTGGTCTTGGTGAAGACCAGGCAGCGCGTGTACTCGGGGTCGCTGAACATCTCGGTCAGCAGGGCGCGTTTGCGGCCCTGTTCGATATAGACGACCGACTGGCTGATGCGCTGGACGGTGGTCGACTGCGGCGTGACCTGGACCTTGACTGGATCCTTCAGCAGTTCGCCGGCCAGCTTGCCGATCTCGGACGGCATGGTCGCCGAGAAGAACAGGTTCTGGCGCTTGGCCGGGATCTTGGAGACGATCTGGCGGATCGGCTTGATGAAGCCCAGGTCCAGCATCTGGTCGGCCTCGTCCAGCACGAAGATCTCGGTCGAGGACAGGTCCAGGTTCTTCTGCTGGATGTGGTCCAGCAGGCGGCCGGGCGCGGCGATCAGGATGTCCAGACCCTGTTGCAGGGCCCGCTCCTGGGCGCCGTATTTCACGCCGCCGAAGATCACCGCGACCCGGAAGCCCAGGTGCGCGCCGTAGGCCTTGAAGCTGTCGCCGATCTGGGTGGCCAGTTCACGCGTGGGGCTCAGGACCAGCACGCGCGTCGTGCGCGGCCGGGGCGGAATGCGGTTTTCGGCCAGGCGATGCAGGATCGGCAGGGCGAAGGCGGCGGTCTTGCCGGTGCCGGTCTGGGCGATGCCCAACAGGTCCTTGCCGGCCATGACGTCGGGGATGGCCTTTTCCTGGATCGGGGTCGGCTTGGTATAGCCGGTCGAGGCCAGGGCCTGCAGCAGGGCCTTGTTCAGGCCCATGGATTCGAATGTGGTGCTCACAGCAGTATCTTTCGCGTAGCGGCAGGGCGCTATCAGCCATGGCATGACGCCGTCGGGCCGCGCACCGCCAGTCCCGACGGGGCCTCGGGGAGGAGGCCTGCGGGGTGGATCGGGCGCCGCCCCGCGTGTCCGGGCAGCGAATGGATATGAGGGGCCGGCGGCTTCTACAGACAGGTCCGAAGGGGACCCACACGCGCTGGAGACGCCGGAGATCGCGAGTGTGCGACGCCGCGCAAATGGGCGCTTATCGCCGATAAGTCAACAGCCGCACACATCAGGGCGCGTATCGCGTCGCCGCCTTGGGCAGTCCGTCGGGCAGGCCGATGGCCGCGCGCCAGTCCTCGGGATGCAGCCGCGCCATCTCCAGATCCAGCCACGCCAGCGGCTTCAGCGCCCCGTCCGCGTCCCAGAACCGCTCGGCCCACGGCTGGCCCGTCTCGATCGCCCGCGCCCGGTCCCGCGCTGTCGCCTCGGGCCCCAGATGGGTCGCGCGCCAGTGATACAGCCACGGAATATGCCAGTGCGGCGCCTGCGTCAGCCGCTCGTCCGTCATCGCCGCCGCCAGACATTCCGCCAGCGCCCGCGCGTCCTCCAGCTGCGCCGTGAACGCATCGCGCCGCGCCTGGATATGCCGATCCCAGCCCTCGGCCGGCTCGATCGGCGCCAGCGTCGGCTCGGGCCGTTTCCAGCCTTCCGCCTCGCGCCGCTTCCACAGGGCGTGAACCCCGACGTCATAGCGCGCGGCGACGGATCGCGCGGTCTCGCCGTCTTCCCACGCCTTACGAACCTCGGCCCAGACGGCGTCCGGCCGGATCTTGCGATGTATGCCCTGGCTCATAGGGAAAGGGGTGTCGCACGCCCCTGCGTCATCATCGGTCGCACCCGCGCCTCATGCACAGCTGGCGCGTGACCCCTGACATGTCGCGATGTGGAAAATCAAATCTCTAGCCTCGAAAATCGGCCTTCTTCCGGCCTGGGGTAGAGACCGCCCCATAATGCCCGCATGGAAAAACGCCGCTACAAGATCAAACCGCCCGAGGTCTGGACCCAGGTCCGAAAGGACTATCTGTCCGGCCTCGACGCCAGGACCGTCGCCGCCCGCCACGACGTGACCGAGGCCTCCATCCGCGCCCGCGCGACGAAGGAGGGCTGGTCCCGCCATCCGCGCAGCGAGGCCGCGACGCCCGCGCCCCAGCCCCTGTCGTCCCAGGAGGCGGCCGACCTGTCGCCGGACGACCCCGATGATCCCGCATCCCTGGCCCGCGCCGCCGCCCAGGCCTCGGGCCGCGCCCTGCACGCCCAGGACTTCGCCCAGGCCCGCGCCCTGGCGGCCCTGGCCGAGACCTATCGCAAACTGGCCGACCGCGACGGCCCCGGCCGCGCCTCCCGCCTGACGGTTAAAAACGCCCCCCTGCAACTGGTCTTCGACATCTTGACCAACGAGGCCGAGGCCGAGCGCCGCTTCGCCATGAACACCAGCGACAAGAGCGACTGGGAACTGCGCGGCCAATACTGGCAGGCGAAGCAGAAGCTGGAGCGCGCCAACACCGAATGGGGCCACGCCCAACTGGCCCGCCGCGTCCAGTTGGAGCGCCGCATCGCCGCGCTGGAGGACCAGCTCCGCGCCGCCGGCCTCGACCCCGTCATCGAACGCGAACAGGACCGTCGCATCTCCCAGGGCCTCGACCTCTTCCTTGGCCCCCTGCGGGGGAGAGTGACGATGGAGGAATGGGAGAAGACGCTGGATGACCTCTAACGCGCTCCATCTGCTTTGCCGACGCGCGCTCCGCTACCAAAGACCGAAAACACCTGAATGGATGCCGAGGGACGCAGATTGTAATATTTTTCAAATGATTGGCGAGGCCAGCGGCTGACGCGACGGCACCTGCCGCGAGCTAGAAACCTTTGATTAGCAACTCCGCCTAGATCGCCGGAATTATCTGACCGCAAATGACGCCGAGAATGCTTCTTGACACTCACGTCACAAATGGGAAAGTAGTCCCACTTACGCGTATGGGTTGAAATTCTGTTTCGACTTTAAGTCTGGCGCTTCGCCGGACATCAGTTGATTGGTCATTTTTTGGGTGCCGTGCAAGAGACCGACATCTTGTCGCCTTTGGACGCTCCGCTCTTTCAGATGCCGTTCTCTTGCACGGCCTTAGGTAAGTGATAGACGTCAAATCGAACGTGCCGGAGATCGTGGAGTGGCTCGACCTAGCTAATCTCCACGTTCATTCGCCTAGCGACGCGGTCCTAGTGTGCGGCGGGGAGCAAGACCCCGGTGCGCAGGCTGCTTTATCGCTTAGAGATGCTTTTCTAAGGGTGACGTTCAACCCTCCGCTTTCCAAGTTGAAATTCCGTCTGGCGGAGGAAACAAACCTCTATAGTAAGTCTAGCGCCTACCGCGATTGGATGAATTTTGAGTCAGATTTGGCTCAAATCTGCCGGCTAGTTATACTGTTTTGTGAGAGCGCAGGCTCTATTGCTGAGCTAGCGCTTTTTGTTTCTGTAGATGAAATTGCCGATAGGCTGGTAATTGTTATAGACAATATAAATAATTCAGCCGATTCATACATTAACCTAGGACCAATAACGGCTTTCGTTGAGCAATACGGCAGGGATAGAAAATTTCTGCTCAACCTTGAAGATGTAGGTATCAAGAAGCATTCTGAAATAGCAAATATTAATCTAAAATCACTTAGGTCTGTGATTGAGAATTTTGTATATCAATCTGCCACAAAGCATCAAGAGCCTCGTAGCTTTATGCCCGATAGAGCGGGGCATCGAATTAAGCTTATAACGGGCTTGATACAACATTATGGCGCTTTGACTATCGAAGAAATAGATGTTCTGGTATGGTCCTTATCTTTGCCAATGACAGAAAAGCAAATATCGCAGTATTTGCAGTGTGCAGAATTTTTAGAGTGGGTAAAAACTGAAGAAAGAGGCCAAAAAGTCTTCTGGGTGTCCCTAGAATCGTCGGACGCAATAGAATACGCGCTTAAGGTTGGTGCACCTACCCTCAACAAGGGGGCGTGGAAAGCGCGTGTTCGTCAGTACTGGATGGACAAGCAACCTGACAGGTTTAGTGCAATACGGTCGAACGAATTGAGGGTTGTCTTGTGACTCCACTAATTCGTGCCTTATCAGCGTCCAGTGGTCTGAGCGCTGCCGATACGCTTAAGCTCGTCAAAGACGCACCCGATCGCTATAAAATTTTCGACATCGATAAAAGAAGGGGGTCGGAAAAGCGAAAAATTGCGCAGCCAGCAGCTGAAGTGAAGTATCTTCAGAGAATTGTAGTGGAAATACTTCTATCACGTCTTCCTGTCCATAGTGCTGCGACAGCGTATATCAAAGGTGGTTCGCTGCGAGATAATGCGGCGCCTCACGCGGGTGTTGGCAGGCCCATTCTCAAGATGGACTTGAAGCAGTTCTTCCCATCCATTCGTTCGCGAGACTGGGAATCCTATTGTTCGGATAATGAGGTGTTCTCTGACGCGCAGGATGCTTATTTATCTAGTCGCCTCCTGTTCCACCGCCCTCCTGGGGGTAGGGTGCTTCGCTTGGCAATAGGTGCTCCGTCATCTCCGATGATGTCGAACATACTAATGTATGAATTCGATAAACGTATATCAGCCGCTGTCGAAGAAGATGAAGTTACTTACACTCGATACGCTGACGACCTGACGTTCTCCGCCCGTCGAACCGGGTATTTAGTTGATGTCAGAAAGCGAGTATATCGAGTTGTTCGTGAACTAAACTATCCAAAGCTTGATATAAATAGATCAAAGACAGTGTATGCGACAAGTCGTTACCACAGAGAGGTAACCGGATTGATTTTGTCCAACGATGGAAGAGTGACTATAGGTCGCGACAAGAAGCGAGTTATATACTCTATGGTGCATCGATATTTGAAGGGGGGGCTTAATGGTGCAGAAATTCAGCATCTCGCTGGCATCCTGGCTTTCGTAAAAAGTGCCGAGCCGGACTTCCTACTCAACATTGACCGCAAATATGAAATCGGCACCGTTTCAGATATCGCCAAAACTGCGGGTCGTATTCACGTGTCTGATCGTCAGAGTTATTGGCAGTCGTAGTCCCACGCGCTCCTGCGACCTTACAACCGCCCCTTCCTGAACCGCTCTTGCGCCTCCGCCGCCGCCTCGGCGCGCCAGCGTTTGGGCGCGGACTTGTCGACGGCTTCGCCGGCGCCGGTCAGGGCTTCGTTGGCGAACTCCAGGTCCATCAGCTTCATGCGCTTGATCTCGTCGCGCAGGCGGCCGGCTTCCTCGAACTCCAGGTTGGAGGCGGCCTCGCGCATCCGGCCTTCCAGGTCGCGCAGGGCGGCCTGGAAGTTGGAGCCGACGAAGGGTTTGGAGGCTTCGGCCACGCCCGGCTTGGTCAGGCGATCCATCTCGCGCGACTCATAGGGGCTGTCCATGATCTCCTTGATGTCGCGCTTGACCGTTTCGGGCGTGATGCCGTGTTGGGTGTTGTAGGCCATCTGCCGTTCGCGACGGCGGTCCGTCTCGGCGATGGCGCGCTCCATGCTGCCGGTCATGCGGTCGGCGTACAGGATGACGCGGCCGTCCACATTGCGCGCGGCGCGGCCGATGGTCTGGATCAATGAGGTCTCGGAGCGCAGGAAGCCTTCCTTGTCCGCATCCAGGATGGCGACCAGGCCGCACTCGGGGATGTCCAGACCCTCGCGCAGCAGGTTGATGCCGATCAGACAGTCGAAGGTCCCCAGCCGCAGGTCGCGCAGGATCTCGATCCGCTCCAGCGTGTCGACGTCGGAGTGCATGTAGCGAACGCGGATGCCCTGCTCATGCATATATTCGGTCAGGTCCTCGGCCATCTTCTTGGTCAGGGTGGTGACCAGGCTGCGATAGCCACGGGCCGTCGTCGCCTTGACCTCGTCGATGACGTCGTCGACCTGGTTGCGGGTCTTGCCCGAGACGGGGCGGATCTCGACCGGCGGGTCGATCAGGCCGGTGGGGCGGATGACCTGCTCCACGAAGACGCCGCCCGCCTGTTCCATCTCCCACGGGCCGGGGGTGGCGCTGACGTGCACCGTCTGGGGGCGCATGGCCTCCCATTCCTCGAACTTCAGCGGGCGGTTGTCGATGCAGGAGGGCAGGCGGAAGCCGTATTCCGCCAGCGTCGACTTGCGGCGGTAGTCGCCCCGGAACATGCCGTTGATCTGGCCGATGGTGACGTGGCTCTCGTCCACGAACAGCAGGGCGTTGTCGGGGATGTATTCGAAGAAGGTCGGCGGCGGCTCACCCGGCGCGCGGCCGGTCAGCCAGCGGCTGTAGTTCTCGATTCCGGCGCAACTGCCTGTGGCCTCCATCATCTCCAGGTCGAAGCGGGTGCGTTGCTCCAGCCGCTGGGCCTCCAGCAGCTTGCCGTTCTCGACCATCCAGTCCAGCGTCTCCTTCAGCTCCGCCTTGATGCCGGCGGCGGCCTGGTTCAGCGTCGGGCGCGGGGTCACATAGTGGCTGGCGGCATAGACGGTGATCTCGTTCAGATCGGCCGTCTTCTTGCCCGTCAGCGGATCAAACTCCTGGATCGCCTCCAGCTCGTCCCCGAACAGGCTGATGCGCCACGCCCGGTCTTCCAGGTGGACCGGGAAGATTTCGATCACATCGCCGCGCTTCCTGAACATGCCCCGGTCGAAGTTCAGGTCGTTGCGCTTGTACTGCAGCGCGATCAGATCCGCCCGCAGCTTCGCCTCGTCGATCTGATCCCCCACCTTCAGCGTGAACGTCATCGCCGTATAGGTCTCAACCGACCCGATCCCGTAGATGCAAGACACCGACGCCACCACGATGACATCTTCCCGTTCTAGTATAGCCCGCGTCGCAGAGTGCCGCATGCGGTCGATCTGCTCATTGATGCTTGAGTCCTTCTCAATGTACGTATCCGTACGTGGAACATAAGCTTCCGGCTGGTAGTAGTCGTAGTAGCTGACGAAGTATTCTACTGCGTTGTCGGGAAAGAACGATTTGAATTCGGAATAGAGCTGGGCCGCCAGTGTCTTGTTCGGCGCCAGAATGAGGGCAGGGCGCTGGGTTTCCTCGATCACCTTGGCCATGGTGAAGGTCTTGCCCGAGCCGGTGACGCCCAGCAGGACCTGGTCGCGGTCCCCGGCCTGGGCCTGGGCCACCAGTTCGGCGATGGCGGCGGGCTGGTCGCCGGCGGGCGTGTATTTGGTTTCCAGCCGGAAGCGGCCGCCCTTCTTCTTGCCCTCGTGCGAGGGGCGGTGCGGCACCCAGTCTGCGGGCGCGGCGACCGGCTCCTCCGGCGTCAGGCGCGGGCCGGCGACCGGGGCGAACATCGGCATCTTGCCCGTATCGCGGATAAAGGCGGCCGACGCCTCCTGCACCCCCGGATTGGGCACGTGAACGGGCTTGGCCGGCTTGGCGGCTGCGGGCTTCGGCGTCGAAGAACGGTTCATGAACAGAACTTAGTGCGTGAGGAGGTATCCCGCCATAGCGCGCTAACCTGCGCCTAGTTGCGGTCGGCCTAGCTTGACTCCCTCGCACAGTATGCCCCATACACTGTGTATCACACACTATGTGGCGCACGGAGATGGCGGGTGAGCGAGAACGACGAGGCGTTGCTGTTCGAGAGTCTGCGGCTGGAGCTGCGGCGGGGGTCGTTGATCCTGGCCGTGCTCGCGAGCTTGCGGCGCGAGCAATACGGCTATTCGCTGCGGGTCGCCTTGGGCGAGGTCGGGGTCGAGATGGAGGAGAGCACCCTCTATCCGCTGCTGCGCCGGCTGGAGAGCCAGGGGCTGCTGGACAGCGAATGGCGTGAGGAGGAGCGGCGCAAGAAGCGGTTCTACCGCCTGTCGTCGCGCGGGGAGGCGATGCTGGAACGGCTCGCCGTGGAATGGCGCGGCCTGTCGGCCTCGCTGGAGAAGATGCTGTGAACATCGGGAAAGAGGGAGAGGCGGGCATGGACCTGGTCGAACGTTATTTGAAGGCCGTGGCGGCCCAGCTGCCGAAGGAAAACCGCGAGGACATCGTCGCCGAGCTGCGCGACGAGATCATGGGGCGTCTGGAGGCGCTGGAGGCCCGGCTGGGACGGGCGCCGACCGACGACGAGGTCGAGGGTCTGCTGCGCGAGGTCGGTCATCCGCTCAGCGTGGCGGCGCGCTATCGCCCTGGACCGCAGGCGCTGATCGGGCCTGAACTCTATCCGTGGTGGATGTTCGGGTTGAAGGTCGGGCTGACGGTCATGGCGGCCGTCACCCTGATCGGCCTGGCCGTGCGGGTCCTGGTCGGCGACGTCTATGTGGGCCAGGCGATCGGGCAGGGCATTTCCAGTCTGATCAGCGGCGCGATCACGGTCGTCGGCTTGCTCACAGCCGTCGGCTTCATTCTGGAGCGTCAGTCGAAGAAGCCGGACTTCATCGCCAAATGGCGCGTCAAGGACCTGGGTCTGTTCGAACTGGGCGGCGGTTTCGACGCCGAGCAGTGGGGGCAGAAGCTGGCGAACGGAGACTGGTCGGGCGGAAGCGCGGGGCAGGCCAAGTCGGGTCGTGCTGTGCGCAGGAGCGCCGAGATGTCGCCCGTGGCGCGTGCGGTGGCCAGCGCCATCGGCTGGACCGTGGTGCTGCTGTGGTGGACGGGTCTGTTGCAGGTGGCGCCGATCCGGCCGGAGGAGCTGGCCGGGGTCGTCGACGGCGTCGATTATGGGCGCATTCTGGCCGACATGGTGCGGGTCGCCTATTGGCCGGTCGCCCTGTTCGCCGCCTGCCGCATCGGTTTCGATCTGATGAGGGCGGCGTCGGGCGGCAACGCGCGGGTCACGGCGCTGGGCGACCTGTCGTTCGGTATCGCCGCCGCCTGGGGTCTGCTGTGGGTCTGGTTCTGGTCGGCGCTGTCGCCGCTGATCTGGGTCGGCAGCGTCACCGATTTCGTGGATCGGATTCGGGTGTTGATCGGCCGCTCCGGCGAGGACGTCGGCGGCGTGGCGACGATCCTGATGGTCGTGGTGGTTTGGGCCTTTGCCGCCGAGGTGGTGCGTGTGATCCGCGCGGCGGCGCGCTTGGTCGTCGGTCGATAAAGGCGACGTCCCCTCTTGACGGTGTGTAACCTATAGGTGATATGTCACCTCAAGGTTACTTCAGGAGGACGTCGTGAACAAGGATGAAAACGCCGCAGTTCTGCGGGTGCAGTCGAGCCGGCGTCGATACTGGTGGGGCGGCGTCGCCATGCTCGTCATCGGCGCAGCCGCCCTGGCGGGCGGCGCGGGTTTTGCGCTCATGCATGGAACAGAGGGCGATCAGGCGACGACTGCGGGCGTGGCGGCGGGCTTCGGTTTCGGGCTGATGCTCATCGGAGCCATGATGGCCTGGTGTGGCCGCTCCGGTCAGCCCATCGATGTTGCGGAGAGCCGTGACGGCGCCCGCCGCGAAAAGCTGCAGCGGGAGCGCACCCGACAGCTGGTGCTCTTTCCTCTCGTGCTGCTGCTGTTCATGGCTCAGGCGCATCTGGCCATGCAGCGGGTTCTGGGCGGGGACCACAACCTGGGCGCCTATGTGCAGATCCTGCTGCCGGTTCTGTACGGCTGGTTGATCCCTGTGCTCGTCATGGGCTGGGACTGGAACGCGCAGAAGAACCGCCGTCTGATGGAAGACGAGCTCACGCAGGTTTTGCGGGCGCGGTCGATGATCCTGGCCTTCGTCGTGCTGATGGGCGGGGTCACCGTGGCGCTTGGTCTGGGTCTGTGGCGCGCGGACTATGGCGTGCTGGCTTTGCCCTATGTCCTGGCGCTGGGCGGGGCGTCGGCGGGCCTGCGGTTCGCCTGGCTGGATCGCGAGGCCGGTCGCGATGGGTGATCCCAGGCTCGGCTCGCGGTTGAAGGAGGCGCGCACCGCCGCGGGACTGACGCAGCAGGGGCTGGCCGACAAGGCCAGCGTCTCGCGCAAGACCATCAATACGGTCGAGAACGGCGTCTTCGTGCCCTCGACCGTTCTGGCGCTGGAACTCGCCCGGGCCTTGGATACGACGGTGGAGGCCTTGTTCTTCCTGAGAGACTGATCCGATCCATGTCCGAAAACCGCGAGACATCGTCGGGCGGGCGGCGCATCCTTCGGGCATGGATCAGTCGTTGGATCAGGAGGCGTGCTGGCGCGCCGTCGTAGCGCGGGACGCCCGTTTCGACGGGCGTTTCTTCACCGGCGTGACCTCGACGGGCATCTATTGTCGGCCCGTCTGCCCGGCGCGGACGCCCAAGCGCGAGAATGTGGTCTTTCACCCCAGCGCCGCAGCGGCCGAGGCGGCAGGCTTGCGGGCCTGTCTGCGGTGCCGGCCCGAGACGGCGCCGGAAATGGGCGCCTGGCTCGGCACGTCCAATACCGTCAGCCGGGCTCTGGCGCTGATCGAGGCGGGGGCGTTGGATTTCGGCAACACGGACGCCCTCGCGACACGGCTGGGCTTGGGCGAGCGACAACTGCGCCGCCTGTTCCGTCAGCATCTGGGCGCGGCCCCGGTCAGTGTGGCCCAGACACGGCGCGTCCTCCTGGCCAAACAGTTGATCCACGAGACCGACCTGTCGATGGCCGAGGTGGCGATGGCGTCGGGCTTCGGCAGTGTGAGACGATTCAACGAGACGTTTCAGGCCCTTTACGGTCGCGCGCCGTCGGACCTGCGGCGCCGCAAGGTCGAGGCGGAAGCGGGCGGGGTGATCAAGATCGGTCTGTCCTACCGCCAGCCCTATGACTGGGACGCCATGATGACGACCTTGGCGACGCGCGGCGTCGCGGGCGAGGCGGTTGTCGATGGCGTCTGGGCTCGGCGGCTGCGCCCCGACGTGGATGGCACGGGGGGTGCGGTGACGCTGCGCCCCGCTCAACCGGGCAAGGCGGCGGTCGAGGCGCGGATCAACAATCTGAAAACCTTGCCGGGCGTGCTGGCGCGGGTGCGGCGCGTGTTTGACCTCGCCGCCGATCCCGAGGCGGTCACGCGCGACCTGTCGGCCGATCCCGTTCTGCACGGCGCAATCAGGGCCAGGCCGGGGTTGAGACTTGCGGGCGAGTGGATCGACGCCGGCGAGGATGCGCCCAGCGACCGGCTGGCGACGACGGACGCCGCGCTGCTGGCGCGCGCCGAGCGATGGCGGCCGTGGCGGGCCTATGGCGCACTCTATTGGGGCCCTGAGCGAGGAACGGCGAAATGACCGAGCAGCCTGACATGCACCTGACCCTGGATCGCATCCCGTCCCCCGTCGGCGAGGTGCTGGTCGTCACCGACGCCGACGGCGCGGTGCGCGCGCTGGATTTCCACGACTACGAAGCCCGTCTGCGCCTGCTGCTGCGCCGACACTACGGTGAGGTCGTGCTGACCGACGGCCGCGCGCCGGAGCCGGTGCGTCGGGCGGTCGAGACTTGGTTCGGCGGCGACCTGACCGCCTTTGACGCCATCACGGTCCGCACCGGCGGCACGGATTTCCAACGCGCGGTGTGGAAGGCGTTGCGCGACATCCCGACCGGCGAGACCCGCACCTATGGTCAGCTCGCTGCGGCCATCGGCGCGCCCAAGGCCGTCCGCGCCGTGGGCCTGGCCAACGGCGCCAATCCGGTCGGCGTCATTGTGCCCTGCCATCGCGTGATCGGAGCGAACGGGACCCTGACCGGCTATGCGGGCGGGCTTGAGCGCAAACGCTGGCTTCTGGCGCATGAAGCGGGCGGTCGGCTGCTCTAGCGGATTGGTGGAGCAGGCGTCGGCGAGAGCGGAGAGAGCACTTGGGGCGCAGTAGGCGATGCGCCACCCTTCAGTTCAGCGATGTATTCCAGTTCGCGTTTGGCGTTTGCGTCGTCCGGATCGATTTTAAGCGCGGCCTCATAAGCGGCCTTCGCCTCGTCCAATCGGCCTAGTTCGATCAGGATGAAACCGCGCCGGCGATGGAATGGGCCGCGATGCAAAAGCATCAGTATATCGTCGTCCGCCAATGCGGCGTCAGCCAGAACCAGGGCGTCATTCCAACGTCTCAACCCCTGCAGGGCGGCGGCCTTTTCGACAAGCAACAACCAGTTTTTCGGCTGTACCTTCAGCACGCGATCTAGATAGCTGATGCCTTCTTCGTACCGACGCGCCTCGACGGCTTCCGAAGCGAGCATCAGGGCGATGTCGCCATAGACGTTGGGCAGGGCCGTCGCGCCTTTTGCGCCGCTTCCATCCTTGCCGGCGGCTGCCGACAGGCCGACCATCATCATCAGCACGTCGCCGGGATCGGAGACTCTCACAACGTGCTGGCCTGCTTGCTCGACCAACTGTCCATAATCCGCAGGCATCCGATCCAGCGCCTGACGGAGCGCGGGAAGACGCCGGGCGAGAGCGGGATAGCCCCGTCGTTGAAAGTCGGTGTTGGCCTGAACGAAAAGGTCGTGATCTCGGGATTCCTGGCGCGACATCTGTGGCGTAGCGGCTCTGGCCGCCGCGAGAGCCGGCGTAGGCGGCGTCGTCAAAGCAGCCGTTGAAAGCGCTAGTGCTGCAGCCAAAATTCTCAGCATGATTTTTCGCTCCCCATCGATCGTCTGACCATAGGCGCAACCTGGACGATTAGGCGAGGCTTAGCGCAGCGCCTGTCGTTAGCCCCGCGTGAACCGTCCAGGCGGCAGGGCGGCGTGGGTGAAGCGGGCCTGACGCACCGCGCCTTTGAAGTAGTTCACGCGGTTGATGCGGCAACCGACCGAGGCCCGGCCTGGCCCTTGCGGCTTGAACGGCACGGCATGTTCGCCTTGCAGGACGCCGTCGACATAGGCCCGGTACAGGACGCCGTCGAAGGTTTGCGCGACGTGGAACCACTGTCCGCACGGATGGAGCCGCTCGGGGAAGATCAGGGTGTGGTTGTAGCTAGGCCCGCGCGTGAAAGCGTCCAGGTACCAGCGGTCCTGAACCACGCGGATCTCGAACAGGAAGCGCGTCTGCGACGGCGGCTGACCGGCCGGCGCCTCTTCGGCGAGATGAAACCAGCGTTGCTCGAAGGCGCCGCCGTCGGGTCGGAACAGGGCCTCGAAAGTGAAGGTCTCGGCTCCGGCCAGCGGATGCTGGTCGATGAACAGGGCGTCGTCCACGCCGTCGAACTGAACCGCTCGGCCAAACGGACTGTCGATCAGGCCCGGCGCGCCCTCGACGCGGGTCTCGATCCCCCCGATGTCGGCCAGGCGATCGAAGGTCCATACCGTCTGGCGCGGCGATGCAGCCGTCACGGTCGCGCACGCCGGCAGGATCGCAGCCGCAGCGCCGGATGCGCCCAGGACCATCAGGCGGCGGCGGTCCAGCGGCAGGACGTCAGGCATGGTTCATCTCCCGGCGGTTTTGTCGCGCGACACTATGGGATCGGCGGCGTGAGGCAACGGCCTGCGTTCCGGTTCGTTGTCCAGGTCCCTACACACTGGAGTATCGACGATGAAACTTTCCAATGGCGCGCTGGTGGCGGTGGTCGATGGCGAGAAGCTGGCCCTGTTCAAGAATACGAACGCTTCGGACATCAAGCTGACGCCGCTGGAAACCCCGGCCATCGCGGATCGGGTGTCGGGTTCGGCCGGCCGCCGATCCAATGAGGCGAACCCCGACAATGACACCCAGGCCGAGGACGGTTTCGCCATGGGCGTCGCCGAGGTGCTGAACAAATGGTCGGTCACCAACAAGATCGACGAACTGCTGGTGATCGCAGCGCCCAAGACGCTGGGCGAGCTGCGCAAGCATTGGCACAAGGACCTTCAAGCCAAGCTGGTCGGCGAGATCGCCAAGGATTTGACGGGCCATTCCAGCGATCAGATCGCCGCCGCCATCGATAAGGCGTGAAGACAGACGGGCGCTGTACGTGGCGCCCGTTCCCGGATCAGGCGGCGCGTCTCGACTGCGCCGTCTGACCCAGATCAAAGCGGCTGATCAGCCCCTCCAGTTCGCCGGCCTCGCTCGTTAGGGCGTGGCTGGCGGCGGTGGATTCCTCGACCATGGCGGCGTTCTGCTGGGTGAACTGGTCCATCTGATTGATCGCCACATTGATCTCGCCGATGCCGACCGACTGTTCGCGCGTCGCGGCGGCGATGGTACGAACCAGGGCGTTGGCCTCCGCCACCTGGACAGCGATGGCGCTGAGGCTGTCGCGCGTCAGCGACACCTGATCGGATCCGCGCTGCACATTGCTCTGCGACAGGGCGATCAGCGCCTTGATCTCCTTGGCGGCGCTGGCCGACCGTTCGGCCAGGCCCCTTACCTCGGAGGCGACGACGGCGAAACAGCGTCCGGCTTCGCCGGCCCGGGCGGCCTCGACACCGGCGTTCAGGGCCAGAAGGCTGGTCTGGAAGGCGATCTCGTCGATGACACCGACGATCTGGTTGATCTGGGTCGACGACTGCTCGATCTCCGACATGGCGCCGATTGCGTCCTGCACGACGGCCTCGCCCTTGTCCGCCGCCGCCTGAGCGGCCTGAGTGATGTCTCGGGCGCGCTCGGCGTTTTCGGCGCTGCTGCGTACCGTCTGCGTCAGCTGGTCCAGCGCGGCAGCGGTCTGTTCCAGACCGGCGGCCTGCTGCTCGGTGCGGCGCGACAGGCTGTCAGCGGCGGCGGCGATGTCCTGACATCCGCCGCGCATCGACTGGGCCGTGGTCCAGATGCCGGTCATCGTTGTGTGCAGTTGGTGCAGGGCGGCGTTATAATCTTCCGGGATGCGACGCGTGTCGGCGGTGAAGCCCGCCTCGGGCATCCGCCAGGCCAGGTCGCCGGCGGCGAGGCGCGATAGACCTTCTCCCAAAGTCTCGACGGCGCGCGTTTGCGAGGCGGCGAAAAGCTCCGTCTCCTCGGCGTGCCGGCGACGATCGGTTTCGGCGGCCGCACGTTCTCGCTGCTGCTGGTCGCGCCGCGCCAGACCGTCCGCAAGCTCGACCCGGAACCCTTCGAGCGCCCTCGCGATCTGGCCCAGTTCATCGGCCTTGTCCGCACCGGCGACGGGAATGTCATAGCGTCCGTCGCTCATGGTCCGAACATGGGCGGTCAGACGCGCAAGCGGGCGTCGGATCAGACGGTCGCTGGTGACCAGAAGGGCGACGATGATGGCGGCGATGATCAGAACACCGCCGACCAGAAGCATCAAGGCCAACTGCCGCGCCGGGGCCTCGATCGTCGCGACGGGAATGTCCAGCACGACGGCCCAGGTCGCCTTTTGACCGGGCAGGATCACGGGCTGGATCAGACGTCGAACCGGCTCGCCGTTCACGCTGACGCCCTCGACCGCCTGGGCCTGGCGTTTGGCGATCACGTTGTGCACGATGTCCGCACCAGTGTCCGCATAGGCTTGGCCTCGCACGGCGGCGTCCGGATGGGCGACCCAAACGCCCTTGTTCGACACCAGGGTGACGCGGCCCGTGCCCAGCGGCTTCATCGCCGCCAAGCGCTGCGACAGGTTGGCCAGGGTGATGTCCAGGCCCGCGACTCCGATGATGCGGCCGTTGGCGCGCACCGGATAGGCGACCGAGGTCATCGCGACCTTGCCGCCGCCAATGTTCTCTTCGTACGGTTCGACCACGACCGGCGCGCCGCTGGCCATCGGCTCGGTGTAGTAGGCCTGTTCGAAGTCCGAGCCGTCAGCCTCGGGCTCCAGGGAACTCTGACCGTCACGGCGCACCCAGTAGATTGAAAGTCGTCCGTTGACGTTCGAACTGCTCGCCGGATCGCTGATGTGGGCGGCGTCGGCCCCGACGGCGTCCGGGGCGGCCATGAACCAGGCGCCCATCACCTGATCGGTGGCTTCGGCGTTCGGCTTGACCAGCGCCATATAGGCGGCGCGGTCGGTCAGTCCCGTCTGTCGTGCGGCACCCAAGGTCGCGGCCAGGGTCTTGGCACCCGTGCCGGCCGAGACGATCTCGTTGCGGATTTCTTGCGAGGCTTCTAGCGCAGCGCTTTCGGCGTATCGGCCGGCCATGTCGCGGACGATCGCGCCGGAATAGGCCGTCACGCCGATGGCCGCGACGATCATCAAGGCGCCGATGGCGAGCCCCGCCACGACGGCGAGCTTCAAGGCGATGGACAGGCGATTGAACGAGAACATGACGGGCTCCGTAGGCTTGTACTCATGCGCCGCGGCCCGCAAACGCCCGGTTAAGGTCGCACTACGTAGTTACGCGCCGTCCAGAAACAGGCGGCACGCCGGATTGGCGGTCTCGTCGACGTAGGGGTAGCCCAGATGGGCCAGGGCGGCGGTCAGCAGGGCCTGCTCCTGGGGCGGCACGCTGATGCCCGCCAGAACTCGGCCGACGTCGTCGCCGTGATTGCGATAGTGAAACAGCGTTAGGGCCCAGGCGGGTTGGAGGCTGTTCAGGAACCGCAGGAAGGCGCCGGGGCGTTCGGGGAACTGGAAGCGCAGGATGCGTTCATGGGGCAGGCCGACGGTGCGGCCGCCCACCATGTAGCGGACATGCAGCTTGGCAGTCTCATTGTCGCTCATGTCCTCGACGGCGTAACCGCCCGAACGCAGGGCCGCGATCAGGTCGTCCCGCTCGTGCGGACCGTTTCGCAGGGCGACGCCGACGAAGATTTGCGCCTGCCCGTCGCCGGACCAGCGATAGTTGAACTCGGTGACCGAACGACCGTCCAGACTGTCCAGGAATCGACGGTAGTCGTCGCGGTCGTCCTTCATCGCCACGGCCAGCAGGGCCTCAGCGCCCTCTCCGATCTCGGCCCGTTCGGCGACATGACGCAGCCGGTCGAAGTTCAGATTGGCGCCCGAGTTGACGGCGATCAGACTCCCGCTTCCGGGATGGGCGGCGGCCCAGGCTTTCAGCCCGGCCAGTGCGACGGCTCCGGAGGGTTCGGCGATGGCACGGCTATCATCAAAGATGTCCTTGATCGCGGCGCAGATGGCGTCGGTGTCCACCAGCACGATCTCGTCCAGCAGATCCTTGCACAGGCGGAAGGTCTCGGTCCCGGCTCGACGCACGGCGACGCCGTCGGCGAACAGGCCGACCTCGTTCAAGGTCACGACCTGCCCCGCGTCGATGGCGGACTTCATCGTCGGCGCATCCACCGGCTCGACTCCAACGATCTGGGTCTCGGGCCGCAGGAATTTGATGATGGCCGCGACGCCGGCCGCCAGGCCGCCGCCGCCGATGGGCACGAAGACGGCTTCGATCGGATCGGCGTGCTGACGGGCGATCTCGAGGCCCACCGTGCCCTGGCCCGCGATGACGTCGGGGTCGTCGAAGGGGTGGATGAACGCCGCGCCGGTCAGGCCCTCCAACTCACGAGCGTGGGCGTAGGCCTCATCGAAGCTGTCGCCATGCAGTACGACCTCGCCGCCCAGGGCGCGCACGGCCGCGACCTTAATGCCGGGGGTGGTGGTGGGCATGACAATGGTGGCGGGAATGTCGCGACGTGCGGCCGCCAGGGCCACCCCTTGCGCGTGATTGCCGGCCGAGGCGCAGATGACGCCCCTGGACAGTTCATCTTCCGACAGGCTGGCGATCTTGTTGTAAGCGCCGCGGATCTTGAACGAAAAGACCGGCTGCAAGTCCTCCCGCTTTAGCAAGACAGGCCGCTCGAGCCGTGCCGACAGGCGGCGCAGCGGGTCGAGAGGCGTTTCCTCCGCCACGTCATAGACGCGGGCGGTGAGGATGCGGCGGATGGTGTCCTGCATGGAAATGTCGTGAATAGGCGCTTGAAGGCAAAGAAGTTAGCTGCCGTCTAGGCGATATCCACCAAAGTGGGAACAGTTTTGCAAATCTGTATCTTGGGCGGTTGAGAGGAAGCGGCATGCATTTCCTCTTGCACAGCGCCCGCATCGGCCTACATTGCGCCTGCTTATGCTAAATGTGAGCATAAGGTATGGAGATGATCATGGCTGACGGCGCCTTTGGTCTGACGAAAGAGTTGGAGCGGGAAACCGCCGGGGTGTGGGCCAAGGTCAAGGACCACGTCACGCCGCTGGAATGGCCCGCGCAGGCGCGGCTGATCAGCGAGATCAACTGGCTGAAGCGCGAGCGCGACGCCGTGATCCTGGCCCACAACTATATGACGCCCGAAATCTTCCACGGAGTCGGCGACTATGTTGGCGACAGCCTTGGCCTGGCCAAGGAGGCCGCGCGGTCGGACGCGAAGGTGATCGTCCAGGCGGGCGTCCACTTCATGGCCGAGACGTCCAAGATCCTGTCGCCCGAGAAGACGGTGCTGATCCCGGACCTGCGCGCCGGGTGCTCGCTGGCGTCGTCGATCACCGGGGCGGATGTGCGGCTGATCAAGCAGCGCTATCCGGGCCTGCCGGTCGTGACCTATGTGAACACCACCGCCGATGTGAAGGCCGAGACCGACATCTGCTGCACGTCCGCCAACGCCGTTCAGGTGGTGGAATGGGCGGCCAGGGAATGGGGCGTGGATCGCGTCATCCTGATCCCGGACGAATTCCTGGCGCGCAACGTCGCGGCCCAGACGACGGTCGGCATCATCGCCTGGAAAGGCCGCTGCGAGGTGCATGAGCGGTTCACGGTGGACGATATCGCCGAGATGCGCGCGGCCTATCCGGGCGCGGAAATCCTGGCCCACCCCGAATGCCCCGAAGACGTGCTGGCGGCGGCGGATTTCGCCGGATCGACGGCGGCGATGACTGACTATGTCGAGGCGCGCCGGCCCAAACAGGTGGTGATGATCACCGAATGTTCGATGGCCTCGAACGTCGCTGGCGACGTGCCGGGCGTGCAGTTCATCGGCCCGTGCAACCTGTGCCCGCACATGAAGCGGATCACACTGCAGAACATCCACGACTGCCTGCTGAACATGCAGTTTGAGGTGACGGTGCCCGCCGACATGATCGAGCGTGGACGTCTGGCGGTGCAGCGAATGATCGACCTGCCGCCGCCCGCCGTTCCCGCGCGCTACGACCTGGTCAAGGCGCGCCACCATGTCGATGTGGAGCTGATCTGAGCGTGACGCGGCGATCGGTCCCGGCGACGGGGCGGGTCCTTGCGCCCATCTGGACGCCATGAGCAACATAGACACCACAGATCAGACGCCCGGCCGCGCGCCCGGCCTCTGGGACGCCAAGCCCGAACCGACATCGGCGCGCGGAGCCGCGCAGGCGCCCGCAGCCGAAGCGCCGGTCGAGAAGGATCAGAGCCTGGTCTGGGCGATGCTGTCCACGGCGCTGATGGGCGGGTTTCTGTGGTGGATCACGGGCAGCGCCATCGTGGCGGGCGCGGTGCTGATCGGCCTGTTCGTCCATGAGGCGGGCCACGCCTTGGCGATGAACAAGCTCGGTATGGGACCGGCGCGCATCTACATCATCCCCTTCCTGGGCGGCCTGGCCAAGGCGCGGCGTGAGCCGAAGAGCGAATGGGACGGGGTTCTGGTGTCATTGGCCGGACCGGCCTTCGGCCTGCTGGCGATGATCCCGTTCGTCGGGGTCTGGATGGTTCTGGGGCAGGGCGAATGGCTGATGGGCGCCTTCTTCATCGCCATGCTCAATCTGGTGAACCTCGTGCCGGCGCCGCCTCTGGATGGATCCAAGGCTCTAGGGCCGGTGCTGACGCGTGTGCACCCGCGCCTTGAGCAGATTGTGCTGCTGGTCATCGGTGTCGCGGTGGTGTGGTGGGGCCTGACGACCGGGCGGTTCATCCTGGCCGCCTTCCTGGCCCTGTCGGTGTTCAGCCATCTGAAGCGTGGCGTCTGGCGTGCGGCCTGGGGCACGCTGAGTTGGTCCGAGGCGGGCAAGAGCCTGGCGCTCTATCTGCTGACCCTGGCGGTGTGCGCGGCGGCGGCCGTCGGCGCCCTGATGCCGATGACCGGGGGCGATCCGTCCGGCGCGGTGCAGTTGGGCCTCAACTACCTAGGCTTTGGACGATGAACCGAACGCGGCATGACGGACCTCTGATCGTCGGGGCGGGGCTGGCGGGGCTGTCGGCCGCGCTGGAGGCGGCGAAGTCTGGGGCCAAGGTTCTGGTCGTGACGCCCGAGCCGTTGCTGAACGCCTGTTCGTCCGCCTGGGCGCAGGGCGGGATGGCGGCGGCGCTGACGGCGCAGGACTCGGCCGCATTGCACGCCAGCGATACCGAGGCGGCGGGCGCGGGCCTGGTCGAGCCGATCGCGGCGCGCGCCCTGACCGACGCCGGGCGCGAGACGGTGGAGTGGCTGGCGGCCCTGGGCGCGCCGTTCGACCGGAATGCGGACGGCGGCTTCGTCGTCAGCCTGGAGGCGGCCCATTCCGTTCCCCGCGTGGCGCGAGTCGGCGGCGACGGGGCGGGCCGTGCCATCCTATCGGCCGTCGTCGCGGCGGTGCGGGCCGAGAAGTTGATCGAGGTCTGGGACGACGCGCGGCTTAAGGCCCTGTCGCAGGACGCCGACGGCCGGGTTGTCGGGGCGGTGGTCGCGCGCGGCGACCGCCTGGTCGAGATAACGGCGACGGCGGCGGTGCTGGCCACTGGCGGTGCGGGCGGTCTGTTCGCGGCGACCACGACCCCGGCGGCGTTGAAGGGTGAGGGGATGGCGCTGGCCGCGCGCGCCGGCGCGGAAATCCTCGATCCGGAGTTCGTGCAGTTCCACCCCACCGCCATCGACGTGGGACTGGACCCCGCGCCGCTGGCGACCGAGGCGCTGCGGGGCGAAGGCGCGCGATTGATCGACGGGCAGGGGCGGTTCCTGCTGGGCGAGGCGGACGACGCCGACCTGAAGCCGCGTGACGTGGTGGCGCGGGCGGTCCATGCGGCGCGCGCCGACGGGCGAGGGGCCTTTCTGGATGCGCGGGCAGCGATCGGGGACGAGTTTCCCCACGCGTTTCCCGCCGTCTTCGCCGCCTGCATGCGCGCCGGGCTGGACCCGCGCGTCAGCCCGATCCCGGTGATGGCGGCCTGCCACTATCACATGGGCGGGATCGCCGCCGATGCCGACGGCCGTACGACGGTTTCAGGCCTCTATGCGGTCGGAGAATGTGCGGCGACCGGCGTGCACGGCGCAAACCGGCTGGCGTCCAACTCCCTGCTGGAAGCGGCGGCCTTCGGTCGGCGCGCGGGCCGGTCGGCGGCCAAGGAAGTCGGCGGCGGCCGCGCCTTGGCAGCTGATATCTCGCCTGACCTGCTGGATGCGGCGATGGCCGAACTGCGGACCGCCATGACGGCGCATGCGGGTGTGGTGCGTGATGAGGAGGGACTGCAGACTCTGATCGCCCTGATCGACCGGCTGGAGAGCCAGCACGGGTCGGCGGCCGTCCTGTTGGCGGCGAGGCTCATCGCTCAGGCGGCGCTGGACAGGCGCGAAAGCCGGGGCGGACACTACCGGTCGGACTATCCGCAAACGGATAGGGCGGCTGTGCACACGCGAGTGCGGATCCCACACCCGGCGGCGCTGGAGGCGGCGGAATGAGACGACTTCCTGAAGTGCTGATCGAGCCCGTCGTGCGTCTGGCGCTGGCCGAGGATTTGGGTCGGGCCGGCGATGTGACCGCCATGGCCTGCATCCCTGAGGGTGCGCGGATGAAGGCGGCTTTTGCAGCCAGGAAGCCCGGGGTGCTGGCGGGCATCGACTGCGTGCGCCTGGCCGTGCTGGCCATGGACCCCAAGGCCTCGATCGATTTGAGATTGAGAGACGGCGACGCCTTTGAAGCGGGCGCCGTGCTGGCTGTTGTCGAGGCCGACGCGCGCGCCTTCCTCTCGGCCGAGCGGACGGCGCTCAATCTGGTCGGACGGCTCAGCGGCGTGGCGACCTCGACGCGCACCTATGTCGAGGCCGTCGCCGGGACCAAGGCGCGGATCGCGGATACGCGCAAGACCACGCCGGGGCTGCGCGCGCTGGAGAAACATGCCGTGGCCTGCGGCGGCGGGATCAATCATCGCTTCGGCCTGGATGACGCCATCCTGATCAAGGACAACCACGTCGCCATCTGCGGCGGCGTCGCCGAAGCGGTGCGGCGGGCCAAGGCCTTCGCGCCGCATCTGATGAAGGTCGAGGTCGAGGTCGATGGGCTGGATCAGCTGGACCCCGTATTGGCTCTGATCGACGAGAGCGCGGCGCCGGATGTCATCATGCTGGACAACTTCAGCCTTGACGACCTGCGCGCCGCCGTGGCGCGCGTCGCAGGGCGGGTCGTGCTGGAGGCCTCGGGCGGGGTCGATCTGACAACGGTGCGCGGCATCGCCGAGACGGGCGTGGACGTCATCTCGGTCGGCGCTCTGACCCATTCGGCGCCCGTTCTGGATATCGGCCTGGACGCGCTCTGATCGCTCCCAGGCCTCCGCCGATCAAGCGGGGCTGGAGGCCGTTTCGGCGACGTCGGTCTTGGCCGGCGTGTCGTGCGCCCGCGCGGGGCGGGAAGCCGGTTGGGCCGCGGCGGCGCGCGTGGCGGCAGGAGAAGGCGTCGTCGACTGGGCAGCTGGCGTGGGCAGGGCGCGACCTTCCTGCGCCAGCACCATCGAATAGGCGACCGCCTGTCCGGCCTGACGCGCGGTTTCGACCGGGTTGAGGCCGGCCTGGATCAGGCGCGGTTGGTCCGCCGGCGTCGCACGACGGGCGGCGTAGGTGAAGGTCCCGCCGGTGCTTGAGCGGCCGCCGAAGCGATAGAACAGATGGCTGCCGACCTGGCTGATCTGGACCAGCGACGAACGCCAGCCCGGCGTCACGGCGGTGGTGTGGAAATGGGTCGCATTGCCGACGCGCGAGAAGACCGACCCCGACATGGCGTTCGAGGCCACGGTCCTGGCGCGGTTCCAGGCGGCCTGGTTGACGCGGCCGCGCATCGCGCCGGAGCAGGTGAAGGAGAATTGGCAACCGGTGCTGCGCGCCGCGCCCTGGAAGACGACGCCGCAGACGGTCTTGGGGAAAGCGGGGTGGCGCACGCGGTTGAGGACCACCTGAGCCACGGCCTTCATGCCGTCGGCGCCTTCGCCACGGGCTTCGTAATAGACGGCCTGGGTCAGGCAATCGAGATCGCGGCTGGCGTCTAGGGCGTTGGCCACGCGGAAGGCGGGCGCGGCGGTCGGTGCGGTCAGGCTGGCGCGGCGAAGATTGGGATCGCCCGGCGCGCGGAGCTGCTCGAGACGGGCGGCCAGCAGTTCGGCCTGGCGATCGCGCTGGGCCGAGCCCGCGCTGGTATAGGGATCATGACGCCGCGCGATAGTCAGGGCGCTGGCGTCGAGGCCGCCGGCGGCGGCGGCAAGGGCTTCTTCCGTGAAACCGGCGGCGGTGGCGCCCTGAATCCGTTCGGCCTGGGCGCGCAGCGTCGTCGCGCGCGCCGTCGTGCCGCCCAGATAGGCGCATCCGATCGCCAGTCCCAACAGACCGCCAAAGGCTGCAGCAGCCGTCATGGGCTTGATCTTGGCCACACGATCGGCGCGCAGAATGGCGCGCGTCTGCGAGGAATGCGACAACGAGGTAGTCCTGTTCAGCAGGGCGAGAAACGCGGCCCCCGGGATAGTCTTGCCGGGGAGGCGACCCATTGCGGTCGCGGTCCAGCCTGCAATTTCCGGCGCTCGGCTCAGTGGCTCGGGCGTCGAGGACGGGCCTTTAGCCAGCCTTTTATGGCCTTAATGTGTTCGATTCGCAATCCTATGGTTAACGCGTCGATTTCGATGGGCATTTTTTAGTCTCGGCGCCCTGTGTGGCTGCAAAACGGCAAGACCAGATAAATCTATCGCTTTAATACTGTATCCAACTACAGTGAGACTTGTTATCTATAGATATGTTGCAGCGCGACAGACTAAATGCATTGATAAAATCTGTTTAAAATTGTGGCGTGGAGTGTCCACGCAACTAGAGCCCAAGCCAGGAACCGCTGTGCGGCGTTTGCGTTCAAGCGTGGCCTTTGGAGAGAAGCCATGACCAAAATCATCACCCTGACCGCAGCCGCTGCGACGGCGCTCGCCCTGTCAGCCTGCGGCGCGACGATCGAACAGAAGGCCGCCAGCGGCGCCATCGCCGGCGCGGTCGTCGGCGGGCCGGTCGGGGCCGCCGTTGGCGGCGCGGCCGGGACGGCCGTCGGCCAGGCGCAAAAGCCGAACTAAGACCGCCTTGATCGATGCACGCTCTTATCGCTGCGCTTGCGATCCGGGCCGCGTCGCCTATCTGATCGAAGTGTTGCGGCCACGCCGCCGCGACGCTCCAAATGACGCATCAGGCCGATTTGCGGGCTGCGAACCTTGATTTTCGCGCGCTTATCGGCTTTGTGCGCCCCGCTTCGGGCCGTGCGTGGCGCAGCCTGACCCCCGACGACCGCCCTGGTCGCTCACAAGGAACCCTGACGCTTTCGCATGAAAGATCTGAAGACCGGATTCTCCGACCGCATTACCGCCCAGCAAGAGGCCAAGAAGGCCCTGCTCGCCAAATTCAAGCCCAAGGCCGCCGCGCCCGATCCCGAGTTCGAGCGCTTGGCCGAAAAGCGCGCCGCCGAAAAGGAAGCCCTGCGCCAGCAGCACGAGCTGGCCAAGGCCGAGCAGCGCCGTGAAAAGGCGGAAAAGGAAGCCGCGCGTCTGGCCGCCGAACTGGCGGCCCAGGAAGAGATCGACGCGGAAAAGCGCGCCGACCGCAAGGCGCGCAAGCAACTGACCAAGGAAGAGCAGAAGGCCAAGCGCGACGCCCGTTACGCCGCCCGCAAGGCCCGCCGCTAAATCCAGCTGCAGCTCCAACCAGATCGACGCGTCGCATCGCTGCGGCGCGTTTTTCTTTGGCCGTCAGATCGCCGGAGTAGCGCTTAGGCGTTCCAGCAGGGCGCGCAGCTGGTCCGATGAATAGGGTTTGCGCAACAGCGGCCAGACTGTGTCGGCCAGCACCGCATCCACGTCTTCGCCGACGTAGCCCGAGGTCAGGGCGATCCGCAGGTCCGGCCAGCGCGCCGCCGCCTCGCGCGCCAAATCGATGCCGCTCATGCCGCCGGGCATCACCACGTCGGTCAGCATCAGATCGAAGTCGTCGGCCTGAAGGAACTTCAGCGCATCGTCGCCCGTCTCGGCCCAATCGACCTCCAATCCGAAGCCTTCCAGGATTTCCAGAGCGATGGCTGCGACGCCGGCGTCGTCCTCCACTAGCAACATCCGCCCGCCCTCGACCAAGGCGGCGCCATCGGCGGCGACCAGGCTCGACGTCACTGCGGCGTCTTCCGCCGACAGCGGCGGCAGGAAGATGCAGATTTCGGCCCCGCGGCCCGGCTCGGAGATGATCTGGACCCCACCGCCCGATTGGCGCGCGAAGCCATAGACCTGGCTCAAGCCCAGGCCTGTGCCCTTGCCGACGCCCTTGGTGGTGAAGAAGGGTTCGAACACCCGGTCGCGGATGTCCGGCGACATGCCTTCGCCGTTGTCGGCGACGCTGACGCAGACGTAGTCGCCGGCCGACAGTTCGGCGATCTGTCCGGCCTCGACGGTGCAGGCCCGCGTCTGCACGGTGATGCGGGCCTGTCGGCCCTTGGCTCCGGTCACATCGCCCAGGGCGTCGCGCGCATTGACGATCAGGTTCAGCAGCGCGGCTTCGAACTGGGCCGGATCGACATTGGCGGGCGCGCCGCCGCGCTTCAGCTTGACCTTGAAGTCCACCGCCTCGCCGACGGCCCGACGCAGCAGCGGTTCGCTCTCGCGGATCAGGGCGTTCAGGTCGATGGGCTCGGGACGCAGCGCCTGACGACGCGAGAAGGCCAGCAACTGATGCGTTAGGCTCTCGCCCCGTCGCGCCGCCGCCAGAGCCGCCTCGCCCAGCTTCTTGCGCTTGGCCGCGTCTTCGCTCCGCAAGATGATGTCCAACGCCCCGATCACCACGGTCAGCAGATTGTTGAAGTCGTGCGCGACCCCGCCGGTCAGCCGCCCGACCGCCTCCATACGCTGGGCGTGGACCAGTTGCGCCTCGGCCTGGGCCTTTTCGATCAGGGCCTCGTCGACCCGTTCTTCCAGCAGTTCATTGATGCGTTTGAGGTCGTCTTCGGCTCGTTTGGCGTCGGTCACATCCAGACAGGCCCCGACGTAACCCTGAAATAGGCCCGAGGCGTCGAAGCGCGGCACGCCTTCGGTTCGCAGCCAGCGCGGGCCGAGCGTCGGGTGGTTGATCCGCGTCAGCGCCTCGAACCGATCCCGGGCCTCGAAGGCGCGCATGAAGGCGGCGGCGAACACTCCTTCGTCATCCGGGTGGATCAGGCTTCGCCAGCTGTCGGGCAGATGCGCGTCGGCCTCTACACCGAAGAAGGTGCGGTAGCGCCTGTTGGCGAACACCATCTGGGCGGCATCGTCGCTCATCCAGATCAGGGCGGGGGCACTGTCGGCGACGGTGCGGAAGCGGTTCTCGGATTCCTCCAGTCGCGCCTGGGCCGTGCGCATGTCCGTCACGTCGAACGCCACGCCCACGAAGCCGACAACCTCCTGACCCGCCAGTCGGGGACGTGAGAAGGATTTCAGCCAGCGCCATTCGCCGTCGTGACGGCGATAGCGCGCCTCCATCGAAAAGGGCTCGCGCGTCGCTTCTCCATTCACGGACTCCGCCAGAATGCGCGCCTGATCCTCAGGATGCAGCACGTCGCGCCAATCCAGGTTGAGGACGGTCTGATAGTCCGAGCCATGGAAATCGACATAGGCGCGGTTGACGAAGGCGCGCGTGCGATCCTGTTTCGTGACCCAGATCAGAACCGGCGCGGTGTCGGCGATGGCGCGGAACCGCTGCTCGCTCTCACGGGTCTCGTTTTCCGCGCGGGCGCGCTCGACCTCGGCCCAGGTGCGCGCGGCGACTTCCTCGACAAGGCTGACCTCAGCCTCGGTCCAGTCGCGCGGGGTCGCGGAATGGACATATAGGAACGCGCGCAAGCGACCGGTGCGGATCAGCGGCGCGCGCACCAGGGCGCGGGTCTGGATGGCGTTGAAGGCGTCGGCGACCGCCGCCGTGCGAGGATCCTCGCGCACATCTGAGATCTGGATGGTGCGGCCTTCGTTCAGGTCCGCGATCAGACCTTCGCCAAAGGCGTTCAGGCTAAATTGTCCCTGGGCGCTTTCGACGCCGGCGGTCCAGTCGCGGCTCATGGAGACGACGCCCGCCGCCTGATCGACCTCGCCATAGCCCACCCGCTCGACATCCAGCAGGGCGCCAAGGGTGCTCTCCACATCGGCCATGATGTCTTCGGGATCTGTCAGGTCGCGCAGTCGGTCGCTGAGATCCAGCAGGAAGGCCTGACGTCGGGCGGCGCGCGCTGCGGCATCCAGCGCCTCGTGAGTTTCGGTCACGTCAAAGGAAATGCCTGCATAGCCGACGAAGGCGCCTTGCCCGTCGAAGCGCGGACGCACGACGGCCCGCATCCAGCGCCAGACGCCGTCCTGTCCCTGAACGCGCGCCTCCATCTGGAACGGCTTGCGATCAGCGGCGCCGGCCTTCTCGGCCGCCTTTACGGTCTCCAGATCGTCGGGGTGCACGGCTGTCTTCCAGCCGCCTTCGCGCAACGCCTCGATGTCCAGCCCATGCAAGGCGAAGACGGCGGCGTTGACGAACTCGAACTCGCCCTTGGCGTCCAGCAGCCAGATCGGCGAGGGGGCGGTATCGGCCAATTCGCGGAACCGGGTCTCGCTTTCGCTCAGCCGCGACAGGGCCTTGCGCAGCGACGCGCCAACCGCCGCGATGAACAGGCCGACGAGAACGAAGTTCCAGGTCGCCGCACCGCCGATGGCGTCAAGCACGCCATCGCGACCGGTCGCCGTCAGCGCGACGATCGCCCAGCCGCCGCCGGTGCAGACCAAAAGCGCCGCCAAGGCGCCGGTCCAGCCAGCCGCCAGAGCCGCAAGGGTCACCGCCGGCAACAGGATGGTGAAGCCGGTCACCTCGCCATACAGCGGAGAGGCCGCGGCCCGGATCACCAGCCCGACGAGCGCGATGCCGACCCCGATGAAAAGACGACGCGACGCGGAGGTCGCGGGCAAGCGCGCCAGGCCGACCAGCCAGCGATCCATGCCTGCGATCCGCCCTTTCGATCCGCCTGCGCTCATATCGTCGGTTCGCCCCACCAGCGACGCGTTTGCGCCGCTGGAACATAGCTTTACACCTTGCGTTTGGGGCGACCACCCCTGACGCGCAAAGGGGTGCGATAACGGCGGTCGTCGTGGCGCCGGAAAATGGCCTATAAGTCGGACTAGACGCGCGATCTCAGCGAAAGGCCGTTGCGCCGATCGCGGCTGTTGGACCCTGAATGACCCGGTTGCCCTGGAAGACGATGTGGAAGGCGCTGCGGCGTTCGGCGGCGGCCTTGCCCGCGGCCGGCGCGGTGCTGGGCGTCGCCATGGCGGCAGGGTCCAGCGTGCGCCCCGATATGGACCGGACCGCTGAGGCGGTCTCGCGCATCACCGGCGGCGATCTCGGCGCGGGCGGGCTGGCGGCAATTAAGGGGCGACTGACGCCGTCGCAACTGGCGGTGGCCATGCGTCATGATCCGAACCTTCTGCAACCGGCCCTTTACGGGCTGACGCCGGGTTGGGAGAGCCTGACGCTGGCCGGAAAGCCGGGTCTGGAACCGGGCAAGAGCGGCCTTGAGGCCCAACGTCTGAACGCGGCCATGGCGCCCGCGTCAGGCGCGCTGCGTCCCGCCTTGCCGTTCGTGTTCAAGGGTAGCGCCGAGGATCGCAGGCGGGCTTTGCGCTGCCTGACCCAGGCCGTCTATTACGAGGCGGCGCTGGAGCCGGACAACGGCCAGGCGGGCGTGGCTCAGGTGGTCCTGAACCGCGTGCGCGATCCGAACTACGCCAACACCGTCTGCGGCGTGGTGTTCGAGGGCGCCGAGCGCGTCACGGGCTGTCAGTTCAGCTTCACCTGCGACGGCTCGCTGGGCCAGGCGCCGGTCGGCTGGGCGTGGGAGCGGGCGCGCAAGGTGGCGGAGCGGGCGCTGAACGGCGCCGTGGCTCAGGACGTCGGCACCGCCACCCACTATCACGCCGACTATGTGCATCCTTGGTGGGCGCCGACGGTGGCCAAGGTGACGCAGATCGGCGCGCACATCTTCTATCGTTGGAAGGGCGTCTATGGCGAAACGGCCGCCTTTAGCAAAACCTACAATGGGCGCGAGCCGGCGATCGACGAGGCGCGCTTCTCGCGTCCGCGCATGACGATCGCGGCCGGCTCCGCAACCGGCGGCGCCGATCCCGATGCGCCGGTCAAGGACGCGCCGTTGAAGACGGTCGAGATCGATGGTCAGCAGCGGGTCGTCGGCGTGGTCAGCCTGGGCGGTCGCCGCCTGCCCACGCGTGACGAGGTTGCGGCCATCAACGCGCGCCTGAACGCTCTGGAGCGGCCAGCATCGTCGACCAAACCCGCCGCCCCGGCGCCCACAGGCGTCACGACGATGGATGTGGAGGAAGTCGGTCGCCCCGCGAACTGACATCCTGCATTGCAACGCTTCGCCACTCCAAGCATTGATGTCGATGGCCGGACCTGACCGGCCCAGCGAGGACGCCTGCTTGACCCACCCCGAAGTCGATTGTCCGAGGTGGGACGAAGCCGACCGTCTGAAGGCCCTGACGAGCTACGGCGTGCTGGACACGACGCCCGAAGGGTCGTTCGACGATCTGGCGTCACTCGCTGCGCGCATCTGCGAAGCGCCGATGGCCGCCGTCAGTCTGGTCGATTCCCAGCGTCAGTGGTTCAAGTCCGAGGTCGGTCTGGGCGTGCGCGAAACGCCGCGGCCGCTGTCGTTCTGCGCCCACGCCATGCTGGGCGACGACGTCATGGTCATCCCCGACGCGATGCAGGATGACCGCTTCATCGACAATGATCTGGTGACGGGCGCGCCGCACATCCGCTTCTATGCCGGCTATCCGCTGAGGACGCCCGACGGCGTGCCGCTGGGCGCCCTATGCGTTCTGGATGACAAGCCGCGCCCGCAAGGTCTGACCGAGCTTCAGTTGATGGCGCTCAAGACCCTGGCGCATCAGGTGATGACGCAACTGGAGTTGCGTCGCGCGTTGTTGGACCGCGACCTGAGCGACCGCACCGCGCGGCTGGCGATGGAGGCCTCGGCCTATGTCGGGGCCTGGGACTGGGACATTCCTGAGAACCGCGTGATCGCCGACGAACGCTTTGCTCGCATGTACGGCGTGGATCCCGAAGCGGCGCGCGAGGGCGCGGCCATCGAGGTTTTCACAAGCAACGTCCATCCCGACGACGCCCAACGCGTCGCCGACGAGATCGACCGAGCCATGACGGGCGACGGCGTCTTCGTCAGCGAATATCGTCTGGGCCAGGGCGATGACGTGCGTTGGGTTCTGGCGCGCGGGCAGGTTTATTTCGACGCGGAGGGTAAGCCGATCCGCTTCCCTGGCGTCGCGGTGGACATCACCGAACGAAAGACCATCGAGACGGATCTCGCCGAGATCGCGGTCGCGTTGAGCGAAAGCGAGAGCCGGTTCCGGGTCTTGGCGGACGCCATGCCGCAGATGGTGTGGTCCACCCTGCCGGACGGTTTTCACGACTACTATAATGCCCGCTGGTACGAATTCACGGGCGTGCCGCTGGGTTCGACGGACGGCGAAGGCTGGAACGACATGTTCCACGCCGATGACCGCGAGCGGGCTTGGGCGGTGTGGCGCAACTCGCTGGAAACCGGCGAGCCCTATGAGATCGAATACCGGCTGAAGCATCACAGCGGCGTCTATCGCTGGACGCTGGGCCGCGCGGTGGCGATCCGCGACGAGGCGGGCGAGATCACCCGCTGGTTCGGCACCCTGACCGATATCGATGAGTTGAAGCGGCTGGAGCAGGGCCGCGAACTGGTCAGCCAAGAGCTGAGCCACCGGATCAAGAACATCTTCGCCGTGGTCACCGCCCTGGTCGCCCTGTCGGCGCGCCAGTATCCGGAGGCCAAGGCGTTTGCGGCCTCGCTGCGCACGCGGATCGCCGCCTTGGCCCGTGCGCATGAGTTCGTTAGGCCGCACACCGAAACGTCCAAGCCCACAATCGGCGCAACGACCCTGCATTCTTTCCTGTCCGACCTGTTCCAGGCCTATGTGGACGAAACCGGAAAAGCACGCGTCGTGATCCGGGGCGAGGACGCGGTCTTTGATGATCAGGCGGCGACCTCCGTGGCGCTTCTGTTCCATGAGCTGGCCACCAACGCCGCCAAATACGGCGCCCTGTCCGAGCGCGGGGGCGTCGTGACGCTCAACACAGAACGACAAGAGGATCGTTTCGTCCTGACCTGGTCGGAAACAGGCGGTCCGGTCATCCAGGGCATGCCGCAGCGCACCGGCTTCGGCTCCTCCCTGGCCAGTCTATCAGTCGAGGGACAGCTGGGCGGTCGGCTGTCGCGCGAATGGCGGCCAGAGGGGCTTCAGGTCATTGTGGATCTGCCGGCGACGGCCTTGTCCAGGCGGCGCGCGGCAGGCGGATATTCAAGTTAGTCCTCTATTGAAACCTATCCCTCACACTGACGTTACGTACGTTCCCGAACACCCGATCGAGCCATGACTGCGCGTATCCTCATCATCGAAGACGAAGCTCTCGTTGCGATGGAGCTTAGGTTCGTCCTGGAAGACCTCGGCCACGAGGTCTTGGGCGTCGCCGCGACCGCACAGGCCGCGCGCGATCTGGTGCGCGAGAACGACGTCGATCTGGCGCTGGTCGACATCCACCTGTCCGATGGTCCGACAGGCATCAACCTGGGCCGAGAACTGGGCCAGGACATGGGCGTCTCCGTCCTGTTCATGACGGCCAATCCCGGCATGGTGCGCGAGGGCGTGGCCGGCACCATCGGCGTGCTGTCCAAGCCAACGGACGAGCATGCCGTCCAGACCGCCGTGGACTATGCCCTGCGTCGTCGCCAGGGGCAGCCGGTCGATTACGCGCCGCCGGGTCTTCAACTCTTCGGCTGACCGCCGCCGAGGCGGTTGCGGTCGCAGCGATGCGGCATATGTCGAGGGCTCCCCAGAGGAGACCTCCCCATGACAACCCTTCCCAAACGCAAGCTCGGCTCAAGCGGCCTGGACATCGCCCCGCTGGTGTCCGGCGGCAACGTCTTTGGCTGGACGGCGGACGAGGCGACGTCATTCGCCCTCCTGGACGCCTTCGTCGAGGCCGGCTTTGACGCCATCGACACCGCCGACGTCTATTCGCGCTGGGTTCCGGGCCATTCCGGCGGTGAGAGCGAGACGATCATCGGCAAGTGGCTGAAGGCGCGCGGCCGGCGCGACGACGTGAAGATCCTGACCAAGGTCGGATCGGACATGGGGCAGGGCCACAACGACCTGTCGTCGGCCTGGATCGAGACGGCGGTCGAGGCGTCGCTGCGCCGGCTCCAGACCGACTACATCGACCTGTATCAGACCCACTGGCCCGATCCGAACACGCCGCAGGAAGAGACGCTGCGCGCGCTGGATAAGCTGGTGCAGACCGGCAAGGTGCGCGCCATCGGCACGTCCAACCATTCGGCCGAACAGGTGTCCGAAGCTCTGGACATCTCGCAGCGCGAGGGTCTGGCCGCCTATGCGACGATCCAGCCGCACTACAACCTCTACAGCCGCGACACCTTCGAGGGCGGGTTGCAGGACTTGGCTGTCCAGAAGGGCCTGGGCGTCATCACCTATTTCAGCCTGGAGAGCGGCTTCCTGACCGGCAAATACAAGACCGTCGATCAGATCGCCGGGACCAAGCGCGAGGGCATGCTGAAGGACAAGTTCGACGAGCGTGGCGTGCGCATCCTGGCGGTTCTGGATGCGGTGGCTCAGAAGAACGAGGCCACCTCCGCCCAAGTCGCCTTGGCCTGGCTGCTGGCCCAGCCGGGCGTGACGGCCCCGATCGTCAGCGCCACCTCGACCGAACAGCTGGCCGACACGCTGAAGGCGGCGACCCTCACACTGTCGGATGCGGATCTGGCGGAACTGACGGAGGCCTCGGCCTAATGATTGCGTAGGATCGGGGTCACCAGACCCCGATCTTTTCCGCCTCGGCGTGGCTGATAGGGTGGTGCGCCTTGGCGTGGTCTTCCTCGGCGAGGAAGCGGCTGACTTCCAGCGCGGCCATACAGCCCATGCCGGCGGCGGTCACCGCCTGGCGGTAGACATCGTCCGTCACGTCGCCGGCGGCCCAGACGCCTTCGATCTCGGTCGAGGCCGTGCCGGGCTTGACCCGCAGATAGCCGCCGGCGTTGGTCTCCAGCTGGCCCTTGAACAGTTCCGACGACGGGGCGTGACCGATGGCGATGAAGACGCCGTCGGCGGGGATTTCCCGGGTCGAGCCGTCCTGGACGTTCTTGAGCCGAACGCCGGTGACGTTCCTGGCTATGCCGTCCACAACGCCGACGATCTCCTCGATCGCCGAGTTCCAGATCACCTCCACCTTGGGGTGGGCGAATAGCCGGTCCTGCAGGATCTTCTCGGCGCGGAACTCGTCGCGGCGGTGAACGACCGTGACCTTGGAGGCGAAGTTGGTCAGGAACAGCGCCTCTTCGACGGCGGTGTTGCCGCCGCCCACGACCACGACCTCCTTGCCGCGATAGAAGAAGCCGTCGCAGGTGGCGCAGGCCGAGACGCCGAAGCCCTGATAGGCGGCCTCGCTCTCAAGCCCCAGCCATTTGGCCTGGGCGCCCGTGGAGATGATGACGGTCTCGGCCAGCATCTCCTCGCCGCTGTCCAGCTTCAGGCGGAACGGGCGTTGCGACAGGTCGGCGGAGACCACGATGTCGTGGATGACCTCGGTCCCGACATGCAGGGCCTGGGCCTGCATCTGCTCCATCAGCCAGGGGCCCTGAATGGTGTCGGCGAAGCCGGGATAGTTCTCGACGTCGGTAGTGATGGTCAGCTGGCCGCCAGGCTGGATGCCGGCGATGACGACGGGGTTCAGCGAGGCGCGGGCGGCGTAGATGGCGGCGGTCCAGCCGGCGGGACCGGAACCGATGATGGCGACGCGAACGGTACGAGCTTGGGTCATGGCTCCTATTTAGGCGGTGATTCCCGTTTGCGCGATGCTAGTCTCGCCCGACATGAAGGGGAGATGGGGATGACGAACAAGAACGCGGCCTTCCTGCCGATCGGGATCGGCATGGGCCTGTCGATCGGCGTGGCGCTGGGCGTGGCTCTGGACAACGTCGGCATGGGTCTCGCCCTGGGCACGGCCATCGGATCAGGGTTCGGCGTGGCTCTGATGGGGGCGGCGAACATGAAGGCCAAAAAGGGCGGCGGATCAGACGGCGGCGCCGTCATGCCGTCATCGGATACGTCCCAGCCCAGCGGCTCGGATTGCAGCGGGGACAGCGGCTGTGACGGCGGCGGCGGGGGTGGCGGCGACTGAAAAGGCCACTCCAGAATATTTTAGTGCACTTTCGTGCAGATTTTTGCGAACCGTTCGTAGAAAGCCCCCTGATGACGGTCGTCACCATAGGGCGTGACGGCGTCAGGAACGGACGTGGGTTTCGCTATCGCGTCTGCATCGCTTCCAGAACGGCGCGCGCGGCGCGGTCGGTCTCGGCCAGCGGCTCGTAGGTCCAGCCGTCCAGCGCGCCGTCAAACGGACGGGTGGTGCCGCGCGATTGCAGGTCGTCGTGCAGGCGAGCGAACTTGTCGCCGGCTTTCAGCGGGATCATCGGCAGGACATGGACCGGCTTGCCGGTCGAGGCGGCCTCGGCCGCCATATTGGCGCTGTCCTCGGTGACCAGGATGTGGTCGGCGAAATGCAGGAAGCCGAACAGGGGGTTGTCGCCTGTTCCGTCCCAGATCCAGCCCGGCAGATCCGAAAGGCGCGCGGTCATGACGGCCTTGGCCGCATCGGGCGTGCGGCGCGAGAAGGTCAGCATCAGTGCGCCGCCCGACGCTCGCACGGCCTCCGCGATCTGGTCGGCCAGGTCGGCCGCATGGGCGGGGGGAAGGTCGAAAGCCTTGGACTTGCCGCCGATCAGCACCGTGATGCGCGGATGGGGTAGGGGGGCGATCCGGTCGGTGAACGCGGGTGCGGCCTGAGCGATGCGCTGGGGCGTGATGCGATGGGGCGAACCGGTGATTTCAAAGACATTGTCGCCCGACAGACCGTCATGGGCGGGCGCGACGATCAGGTCGTAGCGGTCGTTGGCCCAGCGAGGATCCTGGGTCTGAACGACGAAGGTCTTTCCGCCGCTCCAGGCCTTGATGCGGGTCGACAGCGGCAGGGTCGCGCGACCCGTGGCGATCCACAGATCAGGCCAGGGGGCGGTCAGCGGCGCGGACGCCAACATCGCCGGGGTCTTCAACGCCGACGGCAGGCGGTCGAAGATCGGACGCCAGCGGATATGTTTGATCGTGATTTCGGCCGGGGTCAGGCGCTGAACGGCCTCGGCGAGACCTAGAGCCTGATTCTCGATGCCGACGCGGCCGTCGGAGACGACCCAGATGGCCAAGGGATCGGGAGAGAGGGGGCGCGCGGACGCTGCCCCCGCCATCGTTGTTACTTCCACTCGACCTTGAGGATCTCGTAGGCCTTCACGCCGCCGGGCGTGTTGACCTCAACGACGTCGCCGACTTCCTTGGAAATCATGGCGCGCGCGATCGGCGAGGCGATCGAGATCTTGCCCTTCTTCACATCGGCCTCGTGTTCGCCGACGATCTGATAGGTGGCCTCTTCCTCGGTGTCCTCGTCCACCACGGTGACCGTGGCGCCGAACTTGACCTGGCTGCCCGACAGTTTGGACACGTCGATGACCTGGGCGCGGCTGATCTTATCCTCGATCTCGGCGATCTGGCCTTCGATCCAGCCCTGCCGCTCCTTGGCGGCATGGTATTCGGCGTTTTCGGACAGGTCGCCGTGCTCACGCGCCTCGGAAATGGCGGCGATCACGCTCGGCCTTTCGACCGACTTCAATTGCTTCAGTTGATCGTCGAGGGCACGGTAGCCCTCGCCCGTCATCGGCACTTTTTCCATTTGTGTCGTGATTTTTCTGGTTCGCCCGGAGACTGGAAAGACGCGAGATAAGCACACAAAAGGCCGCGGGGCGGGCGCGGCCGGGCATCAAGACTAGGGTTTCTCGCTCAGCAATTCAAGAGCGTAATGCCCGCCCCGGTTGACCCTCAGGCGCGGGCCGGCGGTTCGGGCTTGTGGTCGCGGCGCAGGACGCCCTTGATGAGGCTGTAGGCCAGCCAACCCACTGCGGCGAGGCCGGCGAGCATGAAGATGCCGGAAATCAAGGCGGCTCCTGCCGCCATGAAGGCGAGGACGAAGGCGACGGCCGCAGCCAGTCCGGCCACGATCTGAATGGTTTGAAGGCGCATGAGACCTTAACGCCCTCGACCACGGCGGGTTGCGCCGCCGCGATCACGATCCGATCACGCGTAGCTGTAGGGACCGCCCCGCTCGAGCGCGCGTTGATAGGCCGGCCGCGCATGGATGCGGTTCAGGAAGGCCTTCAAACGGGGCTTGGTCTCGGCGTCGAAGGCGCGGTCGGCGCCCGCCTCGACCGGAAAGCTCATCATGATGTCGGCGGCGGTGAACTGGTCGCCCGCGAACCATTCCGAGCGGCCCAGCTCGTCTTCCCAAAAGCCGACATGGGTGCGCAGTTGCGGGTCTACGAAACTGGCGATCGCCTTGTTGGCGACGCCATTGACGATGGGTTTCAGCAGAGCGGGGGCGCGGCGCGGCAACATGCTGAAGACCAGCTTCAGCAGCAGGGGCGGCATGGCCGACCCCTCGGCATAGTGCAGCCAATAGGTGAACCGACGGCCGTCCTCGGTTCTCGCCGCCGGACGCAGGCGACCTTGGCCATAGGTATCGAGCAGATATTCGACGATGGCCCCGGTCTCTGCGACCTTGACCGCGCCGTCCTCGATGACCGGCGACTTGCCCAGCGGATGGATCGCCAGCAGTTCGGGCGGGGCCAGCCGGTTTCCGGGGTTTCGTTCGTAGCGGACCACCTCATAGTCCAGGCCCAACTCTTCGAGCAGCCACAGGACGCGTTGCGAGCGGCTGTCGTTCAGATGGTGGACTTTGATCATGGGTCGGCTCCGGGCGGCGAGGCATGACTATTCGCAACGCCGCCGGAGAAGTCGAGCGGCGATTGCAGCCTCAGCGCGGGCGGCGGCCGCTCCAGCGTCCGCGCGGTTGCGGCGCGACCTTGGGCTTGGCGCCTTCGCGGCGGTTGCGCCAGACCTCATAGGCCAGGGTCGCCAGGGCCAGCTTCCCTGCGTGACGACCGGCGACGCGACGGCCGCCCTTGGAGAGCAGCAGGCTGCCTAGGAGGGGAACGAGCTTGTGCAGACGGGACATGATGGAGTTCCTTTCGTCGTCCCAACGCGCGGTGTGCGACCGGGGTTCGCCCTGCGACGACATGAACTGTCAGCGACCGACAGAAGGTTTGGCGCGCGCGATGCGTCAAGCGGTGCTAGCGCTAAGGTATGAGCCAATCCCGCATCGCCGCCTTCTTCACCTCCCTGAGCTTTTTCGTCATCGCGGCCCTGGTCGCCGGCGTCGTCGTCGGCGCCCTGGCGCAAGGATCGCAGGCCGCCTGGCTGACCGGCGCCTTGGGCGTGGTCGAGAGCCTGGGCCAGGTGTGGCTGAACGCCTTGCGCATGACCGTCATTCCCCTGGTGTTCAGCCTGTTGGTGACCGGCATCGTCTCCATCGCCGATGCGGCGGCGACGGGCCGAATCGCGGTGCGGTCGCTGGTGGTGTTCGGCGTGCTGCTGGTCGGGGCGACGATCTATGCGATCCTGGCGGGCCTGGGCCTGCTGGCGGTCTGGCCGATCGATGCCGAGGCGGGGCGTGGGCTGCTGGCGGGCGTCAGCGCCGAATCCCTGGCGACCGTGGGGGAGGCGGCGCGCACCGACGGCCTGCGCGCCTTCCTGGCCAGTCTGGCGCCGGCCAATGTCATCAAGGCGGCGTCCGACGACGGGGTGTTGGCGGTGGTGGTCTTCGCCGTCGCCTTCGGCTTCGCCGCGACGCGGATCAAGGCCGAGCTGCGACGGCCCCTGGCGGGCTTCTTCGAGGCGGTGGCCGAGACCATGGTGGTCATCGTCCACTGGGTGCTGCTGGCGGCGCCATTCGGGGTGTTCGCCCTGGCGCTGGGCGTGGGTTTGCGCGCGGGCCTCGGGGTGGCGGGGACGCTCGCCCACTATGTCGCCATCGTCTGCCTGAGCCAGATCGGCCTGATCCTGATCATCTATGTCGTGGCGATCGTGTGGGGGCGGATTTCGCTGGGCCGTTTCGCGCGCGCCGTGGCTCCGGCCCAGGTCGTCGCCGTCTCGACCCAGTCGTCGCTGGCCAGCCTGCCGGTGATGATTGAGCGCGCGCGCGACTGGCTGGGCGTACCGCAGACCTCCGCCGGCCTCGTTCTGCCGCTGGCGGTGGCGGTGTTCCGCATCACCAGCCCGGTCGCCAACCTGGCGGTGTGCCTCTATGTGGCGCAGTTGCACGGGGTGGAGTTGGGGCTCGGCGTGCTGATCGCCGGCGGGCTGACGGCCATCGCCGTGTCCATCGCCTCGGTCGGTTTGCCGGGTCAGGTCAGCTTCTTCGCCGCCATCGGCCCCATCTGTCTGGCCATGGGCCTGCCGCTGGGCGTGCTGCCGCTGCTGCTGGCGGTCGAGGTCATTCCCGACATCTTCCGCACCGTCGGCAACGTCACCGCCGACCTGGCCGCGACCCGAATCGTGGCGGGTGAGGATGGGGCGGGCGAGGGCGATCGCGTTATAGAATGACCCAGGCGGCGCCGCCCGCCAGCAGGATCAGGTGGAGCAGGACGATCAGGCCGAACTGGGTCCTGAACGGTTCCTTGCGCGTCTTGTGGCGCAGGATGTGCTGACCCATCCACGCGCCCAGCCCGCCGATCAGGCCGAACAGCAACAGTGTGGACTCCGGCGTGCGCCACAGGCCGGCCTTGGCGCGCCGCTTGTCCCTGGCGAAGGCGAGAAACCCCAGCACTTCGCCGCACAGGATGGCGATCAGGGCCAGATCGAGATTGGACATCGGCGTGGCTCCGGCGTTCGGCCGCTACATCCTCGTAGCGTGCGGCCGAAAACCGGAGATTTCGTCAACGTCAGGCGTAATCCTGAATCGCCCGCACGCCCAGGTCGCCGGCCTTGATGGCGCCGATGGCCTGGGCCGCCGCCAGGGCGCCGGCGGTGGTGGTGTAGTAGGGCATCTTCATCATCAGGGCGGTGCGGCGCAGCGAGAAGCTGTCCTGCAGCGACTGCTTGCCCGATGTGGTGTTGAAGACCAGTTGGACCTCGCCGTTCTTCATCGCGTCCACGATGTGCGGGCGGCCTTCCAGCACCTTCTTGACCAGCTTCACCTCCAGCCCTTGTTCGACCAGATAGGCGTGGGTGCCGCCGGTGGCTATCAGGCTGAAGCCTTCGGCCAGCAACGTCCTGGCGGCGTCGACGATGAAGGGCTTGTCCTCGTCCTTGACCGAGATGAAGGCGCAGCCCGAGGTCGGCAAGGTGGTCCCGCCGCCGATCTGGGACTTGGCGAAGGCGCGGGCGAAGGCGGGGGCCATGTCGGCCTCTCCCGGCCGCTTGAAGTCCAGGCCCATGACCTCGCCGGTCGAACGCATTTCCGGGCCCAGGACGGTGTCCACGCCGGCGAAACGGGCGAACGGGAAGACGGCTTCCTTGACCGCGATATGGTCGTAGGGCTTGTCCGTCAGACCGAACGACTTCAGCGGCACGCCGGCCATGACCTTGGCGGCGATGGAGGCGATAGGCTGGCCGATGGTTTTGGCCACGAAGGGCGCCGTGCGGCTGGCGCGCGGATTGACCTCCAGCACGAAGATGCGCGGGTTTTCGCTGTGCGGCTCCTCGATGGCGAACTGCACATTCATAAGGCCGCGCACCTTCAGGGCCTTGGCCATTTCGGTGGTCTGGCGTTTCAGCTCGTCCACGATCTCGGGCCGCAGCGAGAAGGGCGGCATGGAGCAGGCGCTGTCGCCCGAATGGACGCCGGCTTCCTCGATATGCTCCAGCACGCCCGCGACGAAGACCGTCTCGTCGTCGCACAGGGCGTCCACGTCCACCTCGGTGGCGCGGTTCAGATAGTGGTCGATTAGGACGGGATCGTCGCCCGAGACGCGCATGGCCTCGTGGACATAGCGGTCAAGCTGCTCGCGGTCGTGGACGATCATCATGCCGCGACCGCCCAGGACGTAGGAGGGGCGCAGAACGACGGGATAGCCGACCTCTTCGGCCTTCTGCGCGGCTTCTTCCGCCGAACGGGCCAGGCCGTTGGGCGGCTGGCGCAGGCCAATGCCTTCCAGCATCTGCTGGAAGCGTTCGCGATCCTCGGCCAGGTCGATGGAGTCGACGCTGGTGCCCAGCACCGGAATGCCGTCGTCCTGCAGGGCGTGGGCCAGCTTCAGCGGGGTCTGGCCCCCGAACTGGACGACGCAGCCGATCAGCTCGCCGTTCGAACGCTCGACCTCGATCAGCTCCAGCACGTCCTCGGCCGTCAGCGGCTCGAAATACAGGCGGTCGGAGGTGTCGTAGTCGGTCGAGACGGTCTCGGGGTTGCAGTTGACCATGATGCTTTCGACGCCGATCTGGTCGAAGGCGAAGG
The DNA here is from genome assembly GCF_022654015.1 of Brevundimonas diminuta. Lineage (NCBI taxonomy): Bacteria > Pseudomonadati > Pseudomonadota > Alphaproteobacteria > Caulobacterales > Caulobacteraceae > Brevundimonas > Brevundimonas diminuta. The sequence continues at coordinate 2,921,997 of NZ_CP073063.1, read as the reverse complement.
CCGCGTGGCAGCAGCAGTAGTCGAACTCGATGCCCTGGCCGATCCGGTTCGGACCGCCGCCCAGGATGATGGCCTTCTTCTTGTCCGACGGCTCGGACTCGCACTCGGGGATCTGGCCGAGCGCGCCGGTCTCATACGTCGAATACATATAGGCGGTGGCGCTGGCGAACTCGGCGGCGCAGGTGTCGATCCGCTTGAACACCGGGCGGACGTTCAGGCCGCGACGGGCGGTCCGGACGGATTTTTCGCTTTGGCCGGTCAGCTGAGCCAGACGGGCGTCGGAGAAGCCCTTGGACTTCAGGCGGCGGAACTCGGTCGGGTCGGTCGGCAGGCCCTTGACCCGGACGTGGCCTTCCTCGCGCACGATGTCGGCGATTTGGCGCAGGAACCAGGGTTCGTAGGCACAAGCGGCGTTGACCTCCTCGACCGTCAGGCCATGGCGGAAGGCCTGGGCGATGACCCGGATGCGGTCGGGGGTCGGAACGCCCAGAGCGCGCACGACGGCACCGCGGGCCGTGGCGTCGTCTTCGGCGCCGGCCACCCCTTCAATCTCGATTTCGTCGAAGCCCGACAGGCCGGTCTCCAGCCCGCGAAGCGCCTTCTGCATCGATTCCTGGAAGGTGCGGCCGATGGCCATCACCTCGCCCACCGACTTCATCGAGGTGCCCAAGAGGGGCTCGGATCCCGGATATTTCTCGAAGGCGAAGCGCGGGATCTTGGTGACCACATAGTCGATCGACGGCTCGAACGACGCCGGCGTCACCTGGGTGATGTCGTTGGTCAGTTCGTCCAGGGTGTAGCCGACCGCCAGACGCGCCGCGACCTTGGCGATGGGGAAGCCGGTGGCCTTGGACGCCAGGGCCGACGAGCGCGACACGCGCGGGTTCATCTCGATCACGACCATGCGGCCGTCGGCGGGGTTGATGGCCCACTGCACGTTCGAGCCGCCCGTCTCGACTCCAATTTCGCGCAGCACATTGATCGAGCCGGTCCGCATTCGCTGATATTCCTTGTCGGTCAGCGTAAGGGCGGGGGCCACGGTGATGGAGTCGCCCGTATGGACCCCCATCGGATCGACGTTCTCGATCGAGCAGATGATGATGCAGTTGTCCGCCGTGTCGCGGACGACCTCCATCTCGTATTCCTTCCAGCCCAGCACCGACTCCTCGATCAGCACCTCGGTGGTCGGCGACAGGTCCAGGCCGCGCAGGACGATCTCCTCGAACTCCTCGCGGTTGAAGGCGATGCCGCCGCCGGTGCCGGCCAGGGTGAAGGACGGGCGGATGACGGCGGGCAGGCCGACGAACTCCAGCCCCTCCAGCGCCTCTTCCATCGAATGGGCGGCCTTGGAGCGGGGCGATTCCAGGCCCAGCTTGTCCATCGCGTCGCGGAACTTCTGACGGTCCTCGGCCTTGTCGATCACCTCAGCCTTGGCACCGATCATCTCGACCCCATGCTTCTTCAGCACGCCGGATTCATGCAGGGCCAGGGCCGTGTTCAGCGCCGTCTGGCCGCCCATCGTCGGCAGCAGGGCGTCGGGCTTTTCCTTGACGATGATCTTCTCGACCATTTCGGGCGTGATCGGCTCGATATAGGTGGCGTCGGCCACCTCCGGGTCGGTCATGATGGTGGCGGGGTTCGAGTTGACCAGGATGACCCGATAGCCTTCCGCCTTCAGCGCCTTGCAGGCCTGAACGCCGGAATAGTCGAACTCGCACGCTTGGCCGATGACGATCGGGCCGGCGCCGATGATGAGGATGGACTTGATGTCTGTGCGCTTGGGCATCGCCAGCTCTTCTTCTTATTGAACGCTAGTGGGTCACGACCGCGCATTCCCAGCCGTCATACTCCAGCTGGAAGGCCGCGGCCCAGGTCTGCATCATGGCCGAGGTCGCCGCAAACGACGCCTCGTCCACCGCCATGGTCGTTTCGAGCACCGTCATGTCGTCGGCGCCGCGCGTCAGGAAGCCGGCGCGCCGTGCGACCTCGTTCAGGTCGCCGTGGTCGCCCTCGCCATAGAAGTAGAACAACGTATGGCGCGGCGTCACGCCGCTGTCGCCCTGTTCGGCCAGCGCCGCGCGCACCATGGCGTCGCGTTCGTCATGACGGATGTCCGAGGCGTCCAAGGGAGTGCGTCGTCCTTCGTTGTCTGTCGTTCTCTGGGCGCGCGAGAAGTCCCCGCAGAGCCTGGCCCTGCGACGCTCACGTCTGCTTGTCGGTTAAGCGGCCCGTTTAGAGAGGGAGGGGCGAGGGGGCAAGATGCAAAGCAGAATTCCCAATGTTTGGGCGCGGCACAGACTGAGCAAAAAGAAAGGGGCGACCGTCGCCGGTCGCCCCTCGTTTCAAGATCACAGGACCTGTGAGTCTTAGAACACCTTGTAGTTCAAACCGATGAAGAAGCGACGGCCGTAAGGATCGAAGTTGCTGTAGAGCGTCTGACCCAGTTGCGGCGCCTGTTCGGCGTCGAAGGCGTTGACGACGCCCACGCGGAGCGACAGGTCGTCCCGGACATTGTAGCGGACCGTGAAGTCGTTCCGCATGAAGTTGCCCGTGTTGTTCAGGCTCTGCTCGCGGGTGTCGGCGTTCAGGACCAGATCGCGGTTGCGGTTGATGTTCTGAGCCGACTGCCAGTCCACGGACCAGTTGACGCTCCAAGTGTCGTTGGGCGTGTAGGTCAGCGAGGAGGTGAAGCGGACGTTCGGGAAGAACAGGTTGCCGCGATCGCTGGTGAAGTTGGCGGCGTTGGTCGAGTCGAGGAAGTTTTCCTGCTCGATCAGCCACGAACCCGCCAGCGAGTAGTCCAGGCGACCCCAGTTCCGGCCCATCATCTCGTCGAAGTCGAAGCCATAACGAGCCGTGAAGTCCAGACCACGCGTGGTCAGGGCGGCGTAGTTCAGGGCGCCTTCGATGAAGCCGCCGACCGGATCGTTCGCCGGAGCGCCCAAGCCGAACGGGATCTGCGGGTTGTTGCGGAAGATGGTCGCGCAAGCCGCGTTGTTCAGACCCGGACCGTTGACGCAGTTGTTGGCTGCGGTTTGGGCCGACACGGCGGCGATCACCTGCGTGATCTCGATCTCATAGTAATCGAGCACCAGGCTGAAGTTCGGGATGAACCGGGGCTGCAGCACGGTGGAGAAGGTGAAGGACTCCGATTCTTCCGGGGTCAGATTGGGGTTGCCGCCCGTGACGCCCGATACGCCGCTGCCATACACCGGGTTGAAGTCGTCCGTATTGGTCGCGGTCGTTCCAGCAAAGTCGAACGTCAAGCCGCGCGCTTGGGCCAATGCCGTACAGTTGGCGATCCGGTTAGCGCGGATCTCCGCCGTCTGCAGGGCGATGTTGGTGGTGGCGCAGGGATCGACAAAATTGTTGGCGAAGGTTTCACCCAGCGGCGAGAAGTTTTCGCTGAGGTCCGGCGCGCGGAACGAGGTGTTGAAGCTGGTCTTGAACGTGATGTCCCGGATCGGACGGTAGATCAGGTTGACGCCATAGACGTCGCCCGTGCCGACCGTGCTGTAGTCGAAGTAGCGGTAGGATCCGCTCAGTTCGGCATACTCACCCAGGATGGAATCGCGGAACAGGGGCAGCGAAAGCTCGGTGAAGCCTTCATCGCTGGTGTATTCCGCACCCGGGAAGTCCGGGCCGCCGTTCAGGAACAGCGCGCGACCAGCGGTCGACGCGTCACGTCCAACCGCTTCGGTGTATTCGCGGCGATGCTCATAACCCAAGGCCACGCCGATAGGACCGGCGCCCCAGAAGTCCCAGAGCTGGCCGGAGACCGACGCGATGGCGTCTTCCTGCTCGTTGCGCTCGGTGTAGTTGACGGCAGCGTTGATGTAGTCGCGAGCAGCCTGGCTTTGGTTGCCGACGCCGAAGATGTTCAGCGGTTGGCAGTTGGCGACCGCATCGCGACCGACCTGGCTGTCGCGTAGGTCGTTGAACGGCAGGAAGTAATCGTCCAAGGGCAGGCCCTGGGCGTTCAGCAGGCGCGAGCGGCAGACGATGGCGCCGGGCGTACCGAGAATGCCGGCGGTGTCGCGCACGGCGTCGGCGGCCAGGTTGACCCGCAGGGCGTCAGTGCCGGTTTCCGTCTCTTCAACCTCGACCTGACCATAGGTGTAGGACAGGCTCCAATCGACGTTCTTGACGAAGGAGACCTTGTCGAAGCTGCCTTGGACGCCGGCCACGAACCGCAGCAGGTCGCGCGTGCTGTACTGGTCGCGGTTTTCGCCGAACAGGGTGTGACGCGCGTAAGGCGCGGCGGCCGTGCCGGCGACGGTGCTGGGCGCGGTCGCGGTGGGCGGATTATAGAGGGTGATCCGGTTCGCATAGATCGCCTGACGCAGGTTGTCAGGGATGTAGGCGTTGTCGGCGATCCGCAGACCTTGGCGGTTGAAGAAGTTGTAGTTCGAGCCGATCTGATTGGCCGTGGTGGCGCCGCCGTAGAAGCTGTTCGGCAGGTTGTCGCCCAGGATAAAGTCGTAGAAGTCCGGCTGCGACGAGAAGTGCGTGTCTTCGGTCACATACTTGGCTTCGACGAAGGCCAAGATGTCGTTGGTGACCTTGAAGTTCGCGCCGACCTGATAGCGCTGCGATTCCGAGGCGGGAACGCGGGTGATGAGCGAGAATTCAGCAGGCTGGTCGCCGTCGCCGCCGATGGTCAGCGGACGGTTGATGCCGGTGTTGCCGATGCGCTGACCGAAGTTGGCCAGGCGTGCCGTCGTGCCGTCGAAGACCCAGGTGCGGCCCGGTTCGACCGAGAAGCAGTTCGCGCTGCTGCCGCCGATTGCAGTGTTGACGCTGGCGCAGTTGGCGTAAGGCACGTCCGGATCGTTCAGCGGGCTGGCCTGCTGGTTGTTGGCCAGGGTCGTTTGGCCCCAACGCGGGCGTTGCAGAGTGCGGTAGCCATAGAACAGCTGGTTGTCACGATCGCCGTCGTAGCGAGCATTGGTCGGATCGGCGTCGATGCCGACCAGGCCGCGGGCGTTGCGCAGCCAGTCGATGTCCATCGACTGCACTTCGTCGAGCTTCTCGTATTCGCCGAAGCCGTAAACGTTCAGGCGGTCGTCGAAGAAATTCTTGCCCAGCAGGGCGGAGACGCGGCGGGTGGCTTCGCCGTTCTCGTTGATCATGCCGTAGTTGGCGTCCAGTTCCAGACCTTCGAAGTCCTTGCGCAGGACGAAGTTCAGAACGCCCGACACAGCGTCAGCGCCGTAAACCGACGAGGCGCCGCCGGTGATGATCTCGATGTTCTGGATCAGCAGACGCGGGATGGTATCGACGTCGACCGAAAGCGTGCCGCCTTGAGAACCGACGTGACGACGGCCGTCCACCAAGGTCAGGGTGCGGCCGGCGCCGAGCGAACGCAGGTTGGCAAACGAAAGGCCGCCGATACCCAGGACGCCAGTGGAATCAGAGGGCACCTGCGAGTTCGAAAGGGCCGGGATGGTGGCCAGGTAGTCGATCACGGTCGATTGACCGGTGGTCAGCAGCTGCTCGCCTGAAACCTGAATGAGCGGCGTCGCCGAGTTGACCGGGTCGCGGCGGATACGCGAGCCCGTAACCACGATTTCTTCCAGCTGGTCGGCGGGCTGTGTCTGAGCCGACACCGGACCTGCGGTCAGCGTGGTCTGCTCGGCTGTTTGTGCTAGGGCGCTGGTTGCGACAAGAGCGCCGGCCAGAACGGTGGATGTCAAAAGAAGGTTTCGCATAAGTTCTCCCTGAGCAGCTGCGGCATTAAAGAGCCGATACCGTGTTCAAACTGCCATAGGAGGGGCACAAAGCTGACACAAGGAACAGCGTCAAGCGCGACCGTGACTAAGTCACCCTCCAGACGCAAGCTTTTTGCAACCTGTCATAAAAGAGGCACGTCGACGTTCGCTCAAATACGGCAACAATGTGTTTCCTTTGCACGGGCTCGGCCTTATGCGTTAGTCCGTGTCGGGACGTGCATCGCCGCGATCCAGTCGGGGAGTTCGTCGATGCGGGCGAGGGAGACGTAGCGGGGCTCGTCGACGGGAGCATCGGCCAGTTCGTGGGCCCAGGTGACGTGGTAGGGGATGTGGACGCCGAAGGCGCCGGCCGCGATGGCGGGAAGGACGTCGGACTTCATGGAGTTGCCGGCCATGACGGCCTCGGCCGGGCCGGTGCCGTGGCGGGTGAAGACCCGTTCGTAGGTGGCGCGATCCTTTTCGGAGACGATCTCGACGGCGCTGAACAGGTCGCCCAGGCCTGAGGCCGCTAACTTGCGCTCCTGATCCAGCAGGTCGCCCTTGGTGATCAGGACCAGGCGGTATTTTTCGGACAGTTCGGCAACGACTGCATCCACGCCGGGCAGGGTCTCGACCGGTTGGGCCAGCATCTCGCGACCGGCGGCCAGGATCTCGCGCACGACATGGGGCGGAGCCTCGCCGTTCGTCAGCTCCATCGCCGTCTCGATCATCGACAGGGTGAAGCCCTTGATGCCGTAGCCATAGAGCCGCAGATTGCGTTGCTCGGTTTCGGCCAGGCGCGCCTCAATGGTCGCCTCGTCGCCGTGGTCGGCCAGAAGATCGACGAACCGCGCGTGGGTCAGGCGGAAGATCGTCTCGTTGTGCCAGAGGGTGTCGTCGGCATCGAGGCCGACAGTGGTGATGCTCATGCCGCGCCCCTATCATGGGATGAACGCGGAAGGGAGACGCGATGAACGGATCGGCGGTGGTGATCGGGGCGACAGGCGGCATCGGCCGGGCGATGGTCGAGCGGATCGTGGCGGACGGCGCGTTCGATACGGTGTGGGCCGTGTCGCGGTCCGGAGCGGACGTGGCGGGCGCGCTAGGGTTGGCGGCCGATCTGGAGGATGAGGCCAGTCTGGCGTCCGCCGCCGACCGGATCGGCCAGGGGCCGGCGCCGACCTTGGTCGTCGTGGCGAGCGGGGTGCTGCACGACGGACTTCAGCCGGAGCGGTCGTTTCGCCAATTGGATGCGGAACACTTATTGCGGGACTACCGTGTCAATGCGGTGGGGCCCGCGCTGGCAGCGAAACATCTGCTGCCGCTGATGCCGGGCGATCGGCGGGCGGTGTTCGCGGCCCTGTCGGCGCGGGTGGGGTCGATCGCCGACAACCGACTGGGCGGCTGGCACGCCTATCGCGCATCCAAGGCGGCGCTGAACATGATCCTGCGCAATCTGTCGGTTGAGATGGCGCGCAGCCGTCCGCAGGCGGTGATCGCCGGTCTGCATCCCGGCACGGTGGCGACGGACCTGAGCGCGCCGTTCCAGAAGGGGGTGGCGGAGGGCAAGCTGTTCACGGCGGACTATTCCGCCGAGCGGCTGCTGGCCGTGCTCTCGAACCTGACCCCGGCCGACAGCGGCGGCGTGTTCGCCTGGGACGGGGCGAGGGTGCCGGAATAGCGCGCAGTCGTGACTTGAGCGAGACGGGCGACTGGCGTCAGATGGTGGTCATGCGTCAGAGCGTTTCCGCCCGGCTTTTCAGCCTCTTGTTGTTCGGCCTGCCGTTGAGCGTTCCGGCCATGGCCCAACCGGTCGCTTCGCCGGTTGTCGGTCCCGTGGTCGCCGCGGCGCCCTCGCGTGACCGCGTGAGGCTGAATCAGCGCGTGTTCGATCGGGTGTGGAGCGAGGTGCGGCGGGGCTATTACGATCCGACCCTGCACGGCGTGGACTGGACCACCGCGCGGGCGACGTTCCGGCCCCAGGCCCTGGCGGCGAGCGACGAGCGGGGGCTGTACCGCGTCATCAATGCGATGCTGGATCTGCTGGACGACGGTCATGCGGCGGCCAGTCCGCCGGCGGCAGTGCGACGTCAGGAGGCGCAGTTCGCCCGGCGCGCCGTGATGGGCCTGACCCTGATGCGGGGCGAGACGCCGGACGACTGGACCGTCGAACGTGTCCGGCCGGGTTCGCCGGCCGAGGCGGCGGGGGTGCAGATGGGCTGGGCCCTGAATTCGGTCGACGGGAAGCCCTGGGGACCGGATGTCGAGACCTATGACGGGATTCCGGTGCAACTGGTCCTGACCGACGATGCGGGGCAGAGGCGTGAGATCGCCCTGACGCCGCGGGTGATGGAGGCCATCGAGCCGTTCACCGCTGACAAGTCGCGGCCGGGGGTGCTGGTGCTGCGCGTAGAGCAGTTCGACAAGGGGCTAGGCGCCTGGATGGGCAGCGAACTGGAAGGGTTGCCGCCCGATGTCGATGTGGTGCTGGACCTGCGCGGCAATCCCGGCGGGCGGCTGATGGAGGCGGAATCGGTCCTGACCTGTTTCCTGCCGCGCGATCAGGTCTGGGCGACCCGAACGGGACGCAGCGGCCGGCCGGTGGTGCTGAGGGCGGCGGGCGACTGCGGCGACCGGCGCGATCCCCTGGCCAATGATGTGGCGGTTCTGGTGGATCAGGGCAGCCGCAGCGCCGCTGAACTGACGCCGGCCGCCTTGCAGGAGGCGCGGCGCGGCATCGTGGTGGGCGAGAAGACCGGCGGATCGGTGCTGATCGCCCAAGAGACCAATCTGCCGGACGGCGGGCGGCTGACGCTCAGCCGGGCGGACTTCGTGACTTCGGGCGGGATTCGGCTCGAGAAGCGGGGCGTGACCCCGGACATCGCCGCGCCGCGCACCGTGGCCCAGCGCCGCGCGGGCGACGACCCGACGCTGGAGGCGGCAATCGCCGCCCTTCGGGCGGAGGAGCGGGCGAGGGCTTCGACCCCCGCCAGCAGTTTCTAGATCAGCAGCACTTGAACCCGCCGGCGCCGCCGAAGCGGCGCTGCTCGTGCAGGCGGAAGAAGGCGGTCTTGTCCAGCGGCGGCTGGTCGGGATGGGTCGCCGTCGCGTGATCGATATAGGCCTGATAATCCGGCTGACCGATCATGGCGCCGGCCGTGCGCCGGACGCCGCGACCCCACCGCAGGGCGGTGTCGCGGCACAGGCACAGCAGGTCATCCTGAACGTCAGGCACAGGCCGCATCCGCCGCCTCGTCGGCCGCCGTCAGTTGGTGGCTTTCCGGATATTCGCGGACCGTCGGGCGGTTGTTCGCATAGGCCTTGCGGCACGCCAGGACGCCATAGACGACCATGGTGACGACCACGAACAGGAAGCCCGCTGTCAGGGTCGAGTTGACGTAGTCGTTGACCACGATGCGGTGCATGTCGCCGATGCTCTTGGCCGGGGCGATCAGTTCGCCGGCGCCCAGCGCCTCCTGATATTTGCGGGCGTGGGAAAGGAAGCCGATGCGGACGTCCGGGTGGAACAGCTTCTGGAAGCCCGCCGTCAGGGTGCAGATCAGCAGCCAGGTCGCGGGAACGACCATGACCCAGGCGAACTTCTCGCGCTTCATCTTGAACAGAACGACGGTGCCCAGGATCAGGGCGACGGCGGCCAGCATCTGGTTGGCGATGCCGAACAGGGGCCACAGGCTGTTGATGCCGCCCAGCGGATCGACCACGCCGGTATAGAGGAAATAGCCCCACAGACCGACCGTCAGGGCCGTGGCGACGACATTGGCGCCCCACGACTTGGTTTCGCGCATCCTGGGCACGGCGACGCCCAGCAGGTCCTGGATCATGAAGCGGCAGACGCGGGTGCCGGCGTCCACGGTGGTCAGGATGAACAGGGCCTCGAACAGGATGGCGAAGTGATACCAGAAGGCCATCATGGCCTTGCCGCCGATCACGCCGGACAGGATGTGCGCCATGCCGACCGCCAAGGTCGGGGCGCCGCCTGCGCGCGACAGGATCGAATGCTCGCCCACGTCGCGCGCCAGCTGTTCCAGCTCTCCGGGCGTGATGTGGAAGCCCCACTGGGCCACGGCGGCCGCGGCGGAGGCTGCATCCTTGCCGATGACGGCGACCGGGCTGTTCATGGCGAAATAGACGGCCGGGTCCAGAACCGTGGCGGCGATCAGGGCCATGACGGCGACGAAGCTTTCGCACAGCATGGCACCGTAGCCGATCATCGGGATCTGGGCTTCGTTCTCCAGCAGTTTGGGCGTGGTGCCCGAGGATATCAGGGCGTGGAAGCCCGACACCGCGCCGCAGGCGATGGTGATGAACAGGAAGGGGAACAGGGCGCCGGCGAAGACCGGGCCGGTGCCGTCGATGAAGGGGGTGATGGCCGGCATCTGCAGGTGCGGACGCACGATGAGGATGCCCACGGCCAGGGCCACGATCGCGCCGATCTTCAGGAAGGTCGACAGATAGTCGCGCGGCGCCAGGAGCAGCCACACGGGGATGACCGAGGCGATGAAGCCATAGACCATCATCAGGATCGCCAGGGTCGGGCCGGTCAGGGTGAAGGCCGGGCCCCAGAACGAATCCGCCGCGATATGGCCGCCGCCGATGATGGCCAGGATCAGCATGACCACGCCGATCACCGAGACCTCGCCCACCCGGCCGGGCCGCAGGAAGCGGGTGTACAGGCCCATGAAAATGGCGATGGGGATGGTGGCGGCGACCGTGAAGGTGCCCCACGGGCTTTCGGCCAGAGCCTTGACCACGACCAGGGCCAGAACCGCCAGGATGATGACCATGATCATCAGGACGCCGACCTGGGCGATGATGCCGGGGATGTTGCCCATTTCGGTGCGGATCATGTCGCCCAGCGACTTGCCGTCGCGGCGCGTGGACATGAACAGGACCATCATGTCCTGAACCGCCCCGGCCAGCACGGCGCCGACCAGGATCCACAGGACGCCCGGCAGATAGCCCATCTGGGCCGCCAGCACCGGCCCGACCAGCGGGCCTGCGCCGGCGATGGCGGCGAAGTGGTGGCCGAACAGCACGTTCCTGGGCGTCGGCACATAGTCCAGCCCGTCGTTTCGGCGCATGGCCGGGGTCAAGCGCGCGGGATCCAGCTGCATGACCTTGTTGGCCAAGTAGCGGCTGTAGAACCGATAGGCGATCGCATAGGTGCAGACGGCGGCGACCACCATCCAGACCGCGCTGATGCTTTCACCCTGATGCAGGGCGATGATGCCGAGGGACACCGCCCCCAGGATGGCGATGGCGCCGAAGATTATGGGTGTGCTGAGTTTGCCCACGACAGATCCCTCCCGGCCGGCTGACTGCGACCCTCGCCCTTGGTTTGCACCACAATCCGGGACAAGGCCAATCGACTAAAGTCGTAGAAATGAACGAGGATCGGGCGTCTCCTCCCCTTTATGGGGAGGTGGCTCGAAGCGCAGCGGAGAGACGGAGGGAGTCTTCACCGCATCGCGGGCGCCTGCGGGGATTCCAGAACCCCTCCACCGCTTCGCGGTCCCCCTCCCCACAGGTGGGGAGGAGACGGTGGTGTCAGCCCCGAACCACCTTCACACAGCCTGCGGCTTCACGCGCGCGGTCGCGGGCCTGGTCGACGTCGGCGCCGCGCGCGACAGCCACGCCCATGCGGCGGCGCTCGAAGGCCTCGGGCTTGCCGAACAGACGCAGGTCGGCGGTCGGGACCGCCAAAGCCTCCGCGACGCCCTCGAAGGCGATGCCTTGCGCGTCCATGCCGCCGTATATGACGGCGCTGGCGGCGGGCTCGCGCTGGGTCACGTCGACGGGCAGACCCAAGATGGCGCGGGCGTGAAGTGCAAACTCGCTCATCGTCTGGCTGGCCAGGGTGACCAGACCGGTGTCGTGCGGGCGTGGCGAGACCTCGGAGAACCAGACCTGGTCGCCCTTGACGAACAGTTCGACGCCGAAGACGCCGTAACCGCCCAAGGCCTCTGTGACCTTCGCGGCGATGTCCTGGGAGGCGGCCAGCGCAGCGGGCGTCATGGCCTGCGGCTGCCAGCTTTCGACATAGTCGCCCTTGACCTGGCGGTGGCCGATGGGTGCACAGAAGTCCGTGCGGGTCGTGCCGTCGGCGTCACGCGAGCGGACGGTCAGCAGCGTGATCTCGAAGTCGAAGTCGATGCGTCCCTCGACGATGACGCGGGCGCCGGCGACCCGGCCGCTGTCCTGCGCATAGGTCCAGGCGTCGGCGATTTCATCGGCGCTTTCGACGAAGGATTGCCCTTTGCCCGATGAGGACATGACCGGCTTGACGAAGTTGGGATGGCCGACGGCCTGCGCGCCCGCCGCCAGTTCCTCGGCCGAGCCGGCGAAGGCGTAGGGGCTGGTGGGCAGGCCCAGTTCTTCGGCGGCCAGTTTACGGATCCCCTCGCGGTTCATCGTCAGCTGCACGGCGCGAGCCGTCGGGATCACCGTCGCCATGCCGGCGGCCTCGATATCGGCCAGGACTTCGGTGGCGATGGCCTCGATCTCGGGCACGATGAAGTGCGGGGCCTCGGCCAGGATGACGCCGTTCAGCACCTGGGCGTCGGTCATGGGGATGACGTGGCTGCGGTGCGCCACCTGCATGGCCGGGGCGTTGGGATAGCGATCGACGGCGATGACCTCGACGCCGAGCCGCTGAAGCTCGATGGCGACCTCCTTGCCTAGTTCGCCCGAGCCCAGCAGCATCACGCGCACGGCGGTGTCGGAAAGCGGGGTGCCGAGTTTCATGGGCGTCAGGCTCCGATAGCGGGTTCGATCAGGTCCCAGGCGTTGCCGTAGAGGTCTTCAAAGACCACCACCTTGCCATAGGTCTCATGTCGCGGGGTTTCGCGGAAGTGGACGCCGGCGGCAAGCCAGGTGGAGTGGTCCCGCATCAGGTCGTCGGTCTCAAGAAACAGCCAAACCCGGCCGCCGGCCTGGTTGCCGACCTGGGCCTTTTGGGCGTCGGTCGTGGCGCGCGCCAGCAGCAGGCTGGTCTCGCCGCCTTTGGGGGTGACGCGCACCCAGCGTTTGCCCCCGCCCATGTCGGTGTCTTCGCTAAGATCGAAACCCAGCTTTCCGACATAGAAGGCGATGGCCGCGTCATAGTCGTGAACAAGCAGGCTGATCGCGCCGATGCGGCTCATGGCTTCTGCTTTCAAAAAATCTCCCCCGTGAAGCGTCGCGCACGGGGGAGTGATCCGGGTTTTACAGCCGCGCCTTGACCGCCGCGACGATGGCGTCCGAGGTGATGCCGAACTTGTCGTAGAGGACTTCGGCCGGGGCCGAGGCGCCGAAGCCGGTCATGCCGATGAAGGCGCCGTCTTCGCCGATGAAGCGTTCCCAACCTTGATTGATCGCGGCTTCCACGGCGACGCGGACCGTGCCGCGACCGATCACAGAGGCCTGGTAGGCGGCGTCCTGCTGTTCGAACAGTTCGAACGATGGGACCGAGACGACGCGGGTCGCCACGCCTTCGGCCTCCAGCGTCTCGGCGGCCTTCAGCGCCAGGGCCAATTCCGTGCCGGTGCCGAACAGGGTGGCCTTGGCCTCGCCATTGGCGGCCTTGATCTCATAGGCGCCTTTCGCCGACAGGTTTTCGGTCGCGGCGACGGTGCGGACGGCCGGGGTTTTCTGGCGTGACAGGGCCAGGGCCGACGGCGCGGTCTTGGTCTGCAGGGCGATCTGCCAGCATTCCATGGCCTCGATGGTGTCGGCGGGACGGAAGACGAGCAGGTTCGGAATGGCGCGCAGCGCCGCCAGATGTTCGACCGGCTGGTGCGTCGGGCCGTCTTCGCCCAGGCCGATCGAGTCGTGCGTCAGGACGTGGATGGCGCGCACCCCCATCAGGGCGCCCAGGCGGATGGCCGGGCGGCTGTAGTCCGAAAACACCATGAAGGTGCCGCCGTAGGGGATGACCCCGCCGTGCAAGGCCAGGCCGTTCATGGCCGCGGCCATGCCGAACTCGCGGATGCCCCAGTTGACGTAGCGACCTTCATAGGTCGGCGCATCCAGGATCGGCGTGCCCTTGACGAAGGTGTTGTTCGAGCCGGTCAGGTCGGCCGAGCCGCCGACCAGTTCGGGAATGGCGGCGAACAGTTCGTCCAGCGCCGCGCCCGACGCCTGGCGCGTCGCCTGGGCGGGCTGGGTCTCGACCAGTTCGGCGATCTTGGCGTTCAGGGCGTCGAAGGCGGCCTCGGGCAGGTCGCCCTTCATGGCGCGGGTGAAGTCGGCGGCCTGGGCCGAGGCGGCGAGGCGGGCCTCCCACTTCTTGCGGTCCTTGGCGCCGCGACGGCCGACCTTCTTCCAGGCGTCGGCGATGGTCTGGGGCATTTCGAAGGGATCGTGATCCCAGGCCAGGCCGAGGCGCGTGGCGGCGATCTCGGCGGCGCCCAGGGCCGCGCCGTGGGTCTTGTGGCTGCCTTCCATTGTGGCGGCGCCCTTGCCGATCTTGGTCTTGCAGGCGATCAGGGTCGGCTTGTCCTGACGCATGGCCCACTTCATCGCGCCCTTGATGGCGTTCATGTCGTGACCGTCGATGGCCTTGACCGCCCAGCCCGCGGCCTTGAAGCGGGCCTTCTGGTCGGTTGCATCCGACAGCGAGACCTTGCCGTCGATGGTGATTTCATTGTCGTCCCAAAGGACGTGCAGCTTGTTCAGCTTGTAGCGGCCGGCGAGCGCGATGGCTTCCTGCGACACGCCTTCCATCAGGCAGCCGTCGCCGGCGATGACCCAGGTGCGGTGATCAACCAGATCATCGCCATACTTCGCCGCCAGATGGCGCTCGGCCATGGCGAAACCGACCGACGTGGCCAGGCCTTGGCCCAACGGGCCGGTGGTGACCTCGACGCCCGGCATATGGCCGTATTCCGGGTGGCCGGCGGTCTTGGAGCCCCACTGGCGGAAGTTGGACAGTTCTTCCTTGGTCGCGGCCTTGTAGCCGGTCAGGTGCAGCAGGGCGTAGATCAGCATCGAGCCGTGGCCGGCCGACAGGATGAAGCGGTCGCGGTCGGCCCAGTCGGGGCGCGAGGCGTCGAACTTCAGGAAGCGTGAAAACAGCACCGTGGCGACGTCGGCCATGCCCATCGGCATGCCGGGGTGGCCGGACTTGGCCTTCTCGACGCCGTCCATGGCGAGGACGCGAATGGCGTTCGCCATCTGCTCGGGCGTGGCCTTTGGTGCGGTTTTGGCGTCGGTCACTGTGGAGACCTCTGTTGGGAAGGCGGAAAAAGGGGGGCGCGCCCCTTTACCCCGGCGCGTCCTCGGCTTCTATACGGAATCTAAAGGAGCGACCGATGGCAGACGCCACCACGGCCGCACGGGCGCGTATCGACCGCGCCCTGGCCGATTTGGAACGCAAGATTCTGGAGCTGAAGGCGCGGCCCGCCTCGGCGCCCGCGATCGCGGACGACGACCTGTTCGCCCCGCGGGCCACAGATCAGCGCGTGGCCGAACTGGAGGCCGCCGGGCGCGAGGCGTCCGAGGCGCTGGGCCGCGCCGTTCAGGCCGTGCGCGAGGCCCTGGCCGAAAGCGAGGCCTGCTGATGGCGACGGTGACGGTCGAGGTCAACGGCCGCCCTTATGCGGTGGGGTGCGCCGACGGACAGGAAGAGCGGGTCCGAATCCTGGCCAAACAGTTCGACAACCAGGTGCGCCAAGTCGCAGGCGACGTGGGCCATGTCGGCGATCTGCGGCTGTTTCTGATGTCCGCGCTGATCCTGGCCGACGAACTGCATGAGGCGCGGCTGAACGCCGGCAAGCCGGGGCCTTCGTCAGCGACAGCCCCGGCTCCGGCCTCGACGGACGGGGTCGCCGAGGCGCTGAACGCCGTCGCCGCTCGAATCGAAAAGATCGCCCAGAACCTCTAGTCGATTATTCCGCTACGGATGCTGGCGTCCGGGCCGGCGAAGGCCTATCTTGATCGACGGCGGGTCATGCTGCGGCTCACGTCGAAGACAACATATCCTTCTGACCTTAATTCACTCTACGGGATCTGTCCCTGTCCGGGCTCGAGGGCTTGGGCATACGGAGCCCACCTGGCTACCCAGGTCGAGAGGATTTAAACGTTCTTCACGGTTCGCGCGGCGCCGCCACCTTCCTCTCCTTTGTGATGTGCTATCGCTCGCCGCGCGGCGGCTCGCTGGATGAGCACGCGTAGGGGCGGTTCGATGATCCAGGACAAGCATGAACTTCGATCGGCCGCCCGCGCCTTGCGCAAGCGTTTGACCGAAGCCGATCCACTGGCCGCGAGCCGGGCGGCGGACCATGCCGATGCGCTTCCCACCGCTCGGATCGTCGCGCTCTATCGCGCCATGGGGTCAGAGCTGGATACCGACGCCCTGGCCGCAGCGCTGGAGGCGGTGGGCCGCCGCCTGTCTCTGCCCGTCGTGGTCCAGCGCGACGCCCCGATGGAGTTCCGCGCCTGGTCGCCCGGCGAGCCGCTGGAGATGGACGCCGCCGGATGTCCTGCCCCCTTGCCGCTGGCGGAGGTCGTCACGCCGGACCTGGTCCTGACGCCGCTGCTGGCCTTTGATGATCGGGGCGGACGCCTGGGGCAGGGCGGCGGCTATTATGACCGCACCTTCGTCGCCCAACCCGACGCCATCCGCATCGGTTTCGCCTATGCCGGCCAAAGGGTCGAACGGCTGGCGTTGAAGCCTCACGACATTCGACTGCATGGCGTTCTGACCGAGACCGGCTATACGGCTTTCGAATGAGACTTTTTGCATGAGACTGGCATTTTTCGGCGACGTCATCGGCAAGTCCGGTCGTGACGGCATCAGCGATCATCTTCCGGGCCTGAAGCGGGACCTTAAACTCGACTTCGTGGTCGTGAATGCAGAGAACGCCGCGGGCGGCTTCGGCATCACCGAGAACACGGCGCGCGAGCTGTTCATGGCGGGCGCCGACTGCCTGACGCTGGGCAACCACAGCTGGGACCAGCGTGAGGCCCTGACCTATATCGTGCGTGAGCCGCGCCTGATCCGGCCGGCCAACTATCCACGCCTGATGGATGCCCCGGGCGCCGGGGCCAATCTGTTCGAAACCCATTCGGGCCGGACGGTCCTGGTCATGAACGTGCTGGGCCGGGTGCACATGGACCCGATGGACGATCCGTTCGGGGCGGTGGAGCGCGAACTGGCGGCGGCGCCGCTGGGCGCGGTGGCCGACGCCGTCATAGTGGACATGCATGCCGAGGTCACGTCCGAGAAGATGGCCATGGGCCATTTCTGCGACGGCCGTGCGTCGCTGGTGGTCGGCACCCACACCCATGTGCCCACCGCCGACTGCCAGATCTTGCCGGGCGGCACGGCCTATCAGACCGACGCCGGCGGCTGCTGCGACTACGACAGTGTGATCGGCAACGAGAAGGAAGAGCCGTTGCGGCGCTTCACCACCCGGATTTCTGGCGGTCGTTACATGCCGGCGTCCGGGCCAGCGACCGTGTGCGGGGTCTTCGTCGAGACGGACGACCGGACGGGTCTGGCCAAGCGGGTAGAGCCGATCCGCGTCGGCGGGCGGTTGTCTCAGGCGATCCCGGTCGTCTGACGCGCCCGGCGTCGGTCGATCACGGTCTGGCGCACGGCCATCAGCTCGGCCGCGCGGCGCTCGGGCGTATGGATCGCCAGCACATAGGCCTGGGCGGATCGCGCCAGCGCCAATCGTCCGTCGGGCACCGTGATCAGCCGTTCCATCGCCGCCGCCAATGTCTTCGGGGTCACCGCATCGACATAGAGGGCGTGCGGCCCGCTGGCTTCGCGCAGACCCCCACGGCCGGACGAGATCAGGGCTGCGCCCGCCGCATGGGCCTCGATCGCCGTCAGGCCGAACGGCTCGTCCCAGACGGAGGGCGTCAAGGCGATGGCGGCCGTCTGCATCCGCCGGCGCACCTCGCCCAAAGGCGCGGATTTCAGCACCTCTACCCGGTCGCCATACTTTCGCAGCGGCGCGACATGCCGGGCCGCCCAGCGCGCATGATCGTCCCAGTCGTTCAGCATCAGCACGGCGCGCCAGTCGGGGTGGGCGTCCAGCACACCGGGCAGGGCGGCGCACAGAACATCGACGCCCTTTTCCGGCATGGCGCGCCCGGCGAAGGCGATCACCGGCTGTCGATCCTCAGGCGAGGCCAGCCAGGCGCCGGCGTCGATGGGGTTGGGCACCGCGAACGCCCGGTCGTGCAGATCAGGGAAGGTGCGCACGAAGGCGTCCCGCTCCGCCAAGCTGACGAAGACCAGGCCGTCCAGCCGCTCATAACGCGCCCGATAACGCCAGCGGTCGATGGGGTGGCGCGGCGGGCGCAGGGCGTTGTGGCGATAGAGTACGTGAGGCGTCTCGGGCAGAGCCTTTTGGACCGCCAGCGCCTGTTTCACCTGCTGATGATGTTCGATGATATCGGGCCTAAAGGCGCGCAGCCGCTCGATAAGTGTCGGCATGCGGATGCGCCCCGCCGGCAGTGCATCGACGGCCGTCGAAACGCCGTCGTCCGCGCCCTGACAACAGAAGATGCGAGTCTCGCCGCCCTGATCGACGCCCGCCATCGTCCGCACCACCGTCTCCATTGAGTTCGGCTGGGCTTCGGAAAACAGGCATCCCGGAGGGAGCAGGATGGCGGTGCGCAAAGGTCGCCTCCAAGGGAAAGGATGGCGCGACCTATAGACGGTTCGTGGCGGAACGGCGACGGGGCCGCTTGGTCAGCCCTTGCGCCGCGCCCTCAGCCTCAACCGCATCGGCTCGCGGCTGCGCAGGGTGATCTGGTGAACTGGGCGAGGTTCCACCGTCGTCAGAGCCTCGACATCGGCGACGCGAAGGATGGCGGCGAGCGCGATCATCGCCTCCTGCAGGGCGAAGGCGGCGCCGATGCAGACGCGGGGTCCGGCGCTGAAGGGGATGTAGGCGTAGCGATCGATGGCCTTTCGGTTCTCCGGAAGAAAACGTTCGGGCCGGAAGGCGTCGGGGTCGTCCCACAGCAGCTGGTGGCGCTGGAGGATCCACGGCGAGATGATGACGGTGGCGCCGGCCTTGATCGTCTGTCCGCCGATCTCGTCGTCGGCCAGGGCCTTGCGGGCCATGGTCGGGGCGGGCGGAAACAGACGCATCGTCTCCTCCAGCACGGCGCGGGTCCAGGGCAAGGCCTCGGCCCATTTGGGATCGGAGACGTCGAAGGCGTCGGCCTCGGCCTGGAGCCGGGCCAGATACTCGGGCTGGCGCGACAGCAGATGCAGGGTCCAGCCCAGGGCGCGGGCCGTGGTCTCGTGTCCCGCCAGGATGAAGGTCAGGATGTTGGCCGCGACCTCTTCGTCGCTCAGGCCCGGACCGCCGTGTTCGTCGCGGGCCAGCAGAAGCGCGCTGAGCAGGTCGTCGGGCGGCGCGTCGCCGCTCTCGATCTTGGCGCGGCGGGCCTCGACCAGCTTCGTCACGCGCTGCTCGAAGAAGCGGGCCGAGCGGAAGCTGGCCAGGCGGCCCAGGCGCGGGGCCCAGTCCGGTGCGCCCAGCACGTCAAGCGGATCGATGCGCGCGCCGTTGGCCAGAAACTGGTTCAGCGCCCGCTCGAACCCGCGGGCCTCGCCGCCCAGCTCGTCCGAGAACATGGTCGCCGACAGAATGTCGAAGGTCAGGCCCGACATCTCGCTGTCGATATCCAGCACCCGCCCGCGCGCCGACAGCGACCAGGCAGCCACACGCGCGTGACAGACCTCGGCCATCCTTGCGTTCAAGGTCGCCATCTTGGCGGGGGTGAACAGGGGCGCGAGGATGCGCCGGGCGCGACGCCAGACCTCGCCCTCGGTCAGCAGCAGGCCCTCCGCCAGCATCGGTCCCAGCACACGCCGTTGCAGATCGCCCTTCACATAGTTGGCGGCGTTCTCGGTCAGGACGTGCCGCACGCCCTCGGGATGACTGACCACGAGGATTTCGCCAAAGGCCGAGGATCCATGCAGTTGCGGTTCGGTGAAATGCCGCTCGGACCACATCTGGATCGGATCGCGCCAGCTGATCCACAGGAAGGGCAGCAGCGACAGCGGCTTGCCCGCGCGCCGGGGCGGTATCGCAGGGCGGAAGACAGTGTCGGCGTTCGTCGCGTCCATCAGACGCTCCCTGTTCAAGTCGCCGGTTCAGCCAGGCGCATTGGTCCTGAAACGCGCGATCCGGCGCCTGCGTTCATGCAGGATCAATGCGACGTCAGCGCGACGGGCGCGCCCTGCCGATCGCGGCGAGCAACCGCGTCATGTCTTCAGCTGCCAGGTCTTTCGCGCGCTGGCTGGAGACGGCGGGTTTCGAAACCGTCGCTGCGGGGGGAGCGGCTTGAGCCGCTCTCTTCTTTTCGCGCCGTTCGAAAAGGAAGCGTTGAAGACCCCAGACGAGGTGAGGCGTCCACGGCTGGCCGCAGGCGGTGCTCTTGCCCGCCTTGTTCAGTAGGCCGGCGACCTCGTTGGGACGGGTGAAGCCGCTCTTGAAACAGGCGCGTAGCAGGGGATTCAACTCATCCAGAAACGCCTCCTTCGAGCGATTACGAAAGGCGAAATGCTTCAGCTCGTCTCTGGTGATCTGCGAAGGCTTGGAAGACGGCCGCCCAGCCGACGCGGCCTTGGTGCGGGTGGGCCCCGCTGGCTTTCCGCCGCCGCGATAGGGTCCCTTGGCCAATCTCAGTTCGCCGGAGAGGCGGTCGGCGCCCAGGCCTTCATCTCGGCGATCTCGCGCGTCTGCGTATCGACGACGCTCTGGGCCATGCGGCGGATTTCCGGGTCGCGGCTGTCACGCAGGGCGACCTTGGCCATGGCGACGGCGCCTTCGTGGTGGGCGATCATCTTGGCGACATAGGCCTGGTCGATCGTCTGACCCGAGGCGGCGGCCATCTTCCGGTGCATCTCGGCCTCGGAGGCGGCGAAGGCCCGATCTCCAAGGGTGACGCCGGGCGTGGGGCCGCCCATGTCGTGACCGGCGTGACCGGCGGCTTCCATCTGTTCGGTCGTGCGCGCCGCCGCGGCCTGGTTGGCGGCGGAGGTATCGCGCAGCGCCTGCTGCACCGGATCGCCGCCGCCGTCGCAGGCGCTGAGCAAGCCCAGCAAGGCGAGCGGCGTCAGGACGCGGATCATGCGGCGTCGCCCAGCCAACCCGGCATCCAGCCTTCGTGCCATTCGCGCAGGTGAGAGACAGGGATGCTGAACAGTTCGCCCTTTTCTCCCTTGGAGGCGAAGGCGGTTCCGCCCGCATGACCGACGACCGAAGCATGCAGACCGGCCTCGCGCGCCTTGGCGATGATGGCGTCGGCGTCGGGCACGGCGACCAGGTAACGGGCCTGGTCCTCGGCGAACAGGAAGATGTGGGCGTGGGCCGCGCTGGAGGCGTCCAGGGTCACGCCGACGTATGAGGCCAGCACCAGATCGGCGGCGGCGCCGATCAGGCCGCCGTCCGAAAGGTCGTGGACCACGGTCAGGTCGCCGGCCTCGATCCGGTCGCGAACGAAGTCGCCGGTCTTCTTTTCCAGCTTCAGATCGACGGGCGGGGGGGCGCCGTCCTCGCGGCCCAGGACCTCGCGCAGATAGATGGAGGCGCCCAGTTCGCCCTGGGTCTGGCCGATCAGGACCAGAGCGTCGCCCTCGGCCATGGTCGAGAATCCGGTCACCACGTCGTAGTTGGGCAGCAGGCCGACGGCGCCCACGGTCGGGGTCGGCGGAATGGCAACCCCGTTGGTCTCGTTATACAGCGACACGTTTCCGCTCACGACCGGGAACACCAGTTCGCGGCAGGCCTCGGCCATGCCGTCGATGGCGCGAACGATCTGGCCCATGATCTCCGGGCGCTGCGGGTTGCCGAAGTTCAGGTTGTCGGTGATGGCGATCGGACGGCTGCCCACAGCAGTCAGGTTGCGCCAGGCCTCGGCCACGGCCTGTTTGCCGCCCTCATAGGGGTCGTTCTGGACGTAGCGGGGGGTGCAGTCCGAGGTGACAGCTAGACCCTTGTCCGTGCCATGCACGCGCACCACGCCGGCGTCGGCGCCGGTCGAGGAATCCTGCAGCGTGTCGGCCATGACGTGGCGGTCGTACTGTTCCCAGATCCAGCGCTTGGAGGCCATGTCGGGGCAGGCGACGACCTTCATCACCGCATCGGCCCAGTTTTCGGGCGCGGGAATGTCCGAGTGGTTCAGTTTCGGTTGAAGCTCCGGCTGGACCCACGGGCGGTCATACAGGGGCGCGTCGTCGAACAGGGGCGCCAGCGGCACGTCGCAGACGGTTTCGCCGTGATGCTTCAGCACCAGATGGCCGGTGTCGGTGGTCATGCCGATGATGGCGAAGTCCAGGCCCCACTTCTGGAAGATGCGATAGCCGACGTCTTCATAGCCGGGCTTCAGCACCGCCAGCATCCGCTCCTGGCTTTCCGACAGCATCATCTCATAGGCCGTCATGCCGGTTTCGCGCTGGGGCACCTTGTCGAGGTTCAGTTCGATGCCGACGCCGCCCTTGCCCGCCATTTCGACGGAGGAGGAGGTCAGGCCCGCCGCGCCCATGTCCTGAATGGCGGCGACGGCGCCGGACGCCATCAGCTCAAGCGTGGCCTCGATCAGCAGCTTTTCGGCGAAGGGGTCGCCGACCTGGACCGTGGGGCGTTTGGCCTCCGACTCGTCGTCGAACTCGGTCGAGGACATGGTGGCGCCGTGGATGCCGTCGCGGCCGGTCTTGGAGCCGAAATAGACCACGTCATGGCCAGCCTCGGGCGCGGCCGAATAATAGATCTCGTCGGCGCGAGCCAGGCCCACGCACATGGCGTTGACCAGGATGTTGCCGTTGTAACCCTTGTGGAAGTTGGTCTCGCCCGCGACCGTTGGCACGCCGACGCAGTTGCCATAGCCGCCGATGCCGGAGACCACGCCCTTGACCAGTCGCTTGGTCTTCTCGTGCGACGGATCGCCGAAGCGCAGGGCGTTCAGCAGGGCCACCGGGCGGGCGCCCATGGTGAAGACGTCGCGCATGATGCCGCCCACGCCCGTCGCCGCACCTTGGTAGGGTTCGATGTAGGACGGGTGGTTGTGGCTTTCCATCTTGAAGATGCAGGCGTCGCCGTCGTCGATGTCGATCACCCCGGCGTTCTCGCCCGGCCCGCAGATGACGCGCTCGCCGGTCGTGGGGAACTTGCCCAGGTGAATCTTGGACGACTTGTAGGAGCAGTGCTCGGACCACATGACCGAGAAGACGCCCAGCTCGACATGGTTGGGCTCGCGCCCCAGCCGGTCGAGGACGACCTGATATTCATTGGGGGCCAGGCCGTATTCGGCGGCCAATTCAGCCATGGTCTTTTGCGGAGCGCTCATGGGCGGCGCTTCTAGCCGCAGATGGGCCGAATGTCAGCCCGCGCGGCGCAACATCGGGGAACATCGTCCATCGCAGGTGGTTGATCCCGGCGACAGCCAAAGGAGCCGCCATGACCGACACGCCTATCGACCCCGCCGCCACCCCCGAAGACGAAGACCTGCCGGAGATCGCCGCCGACGACGCCGGCGCCTCCGCCCTGGCCGAACGGGCTCAGAAACAGGCCGATGACGCCGAGGAGGACGAGGCGTGAGCAAACCGCACACCGACCGCATCGTCCCGGCCTCGGGCCAACAGATGGATCGGTCCAACGATCCTGAAACAACCGCAGAGATGGACGCCGCAGCGCCTGAAGCCGCGCTTGCCAGCCGTCGTCAGCGGCTGACCGGCTCGGCTGTCGGGGTCGGCAGCGTCGGCTTCGACGAGACCGGCGCCTTCGACGTGGGCGCCGATGACCACGCGCTTCAGGACGACGCGGTCACCGACAAACCCTGAGGCTTAGCGAGCGCGTTCGACGCCGGGTCGCAGGCGGAAGGTCAGCAGCAGGCCGCCGATCAGCAGGACGATCGCGCCGGCCAGGGCCGTGAAGGCGACGGTCGGCTTGTCCGCCTGTTCGGCGACGAACGCGCCCAGAAGACCCCAGGCGGTCGGCAGCGGATAGGCGAGGGTGCGCAGCACAGCGGTCACCGCCAGGGCGACGACCGTGACGGCCACGATGGCGACGATGGCCCACAGGTCAGGCGACAGGGCGGCGGGCAGGGCGTTGAACGCGGTCGCCGTCGTGATCAGGTTCAACGGCGCAGCCACCGTCAGCCAGCCCGCCAGGGCCGCCAGGGGCCAGACCAGCAGGATGCGCTCGCGATCAAACATCCGCAGCGCGCGGATATGGCCGGATACGGCCAGCATCGGCAGCAACAGCGCGATCAGCGAGGCGAAGATCACGCCCACGCTGGCGGCCTTCAGGTTCAGGGCCGCGACGATGATCCAGAAGCCGATGCCGAAGAAGGCGACGGCGGACGGCAGGCCCATCCGGCCCAGCAGCGGGCTTTCACCCGTCTGCGGCAGGGCCTGACGGATCGCATAGGCCAGAATGCCGATATAGATCAGGCCCCAGATCGAGAAGGCGTAGCCCGCAACGCGCAGGGTGCTGTTGCCGTCTGCGGCGAACTCGGCCTGGTTCAGGCCCAGGCCCGCCAGGTTCTGAACCAGGGGCACGATGATGGCGAAGAGCGCGGCGGCCAGGACGACCAGACGACGGGTGCGTTGGCGGGGCGTGGGACGGATTATGGAGGACATTCGATTTCCAGTGCGACGCGTGTTCCCGCCTTTACGCCTCGCCACGCCAGAAGGTTCACCGCGAGCGGCAGAAAAGTGAAGCTTGCATTGGCGGCTGGCGGCCTCATCCTGACCGACATGACGCTCAAAGCCTCCCTGCCGGCTCTGTTGATCGCGATAATCGTGGCAGCGGGCCAGGCGTCCGCCCAGACGAGCGGAGCGCCGCTGCCCACCTCGGTCCAGACTGCCTGGTCACGTGTTCGCGCGGGCCTGACGCCCCAGCAGCAGGCCAATGAGGTGCGGGGTTTCCTGTCGGCGCTCGCCAACGAGAACGGGCGGCCGACGATGCCGGCGCTGGATGCGCGCGATATCGCCTCAGGTCGCGCCGTGTCGCTCGATGATCCCGCGCTGCTGCAGCGACCTCAGGCGCATGAGGTCACGGTGACGGTGGACGGTCAGTTCCTGATCTTCCGCCCGCTGTCGCGCGCCAGTCTGGAGCCGTTTTTCGGCCGTTAGGAACAATCGGCCCGACCGCGTGGTTGTGAGGGGCAATCCACACTCAGGAGTCCATCATGGCCGATACCGACAACACCCAGCCCTCGCTCGAAGACGAAGTCGCCGCCAACCGCGCTATCGAACAAGGCCTAGGCGTCGGCGCCCGCGAACTGGCCGCCCAGCGCGAACCGGGAGAAAGGGCTTTCGATGACGAAAGCGGAGAAGACGATCAGACAGTGGACCTGTCCGACGGTCGCTCTCAAGTTAAGGACGCCTGACCGGATCTAGGGCTCAACCTTGAAGTTGACTGAGAAGCGGACCATCCGGTCAGCCAATGTCAAACCCGCTGCCGACGCCTCATCCGATAGCTTGAGCCGTGCCCGCGGCAACGACCGCTCAACCGCCTTCCACAAATCATATCCTGCTGGCTGCTCGCTTTCGGGCTGGCACTCAGTCAACTGGCCCGAGGCAGTTACGACGCAAGACAGCACAACGTAACCCTCAAGAGGAGATCTGTCCCTGACGGGATTTGGGAAGGCCGGTCGTGGCATTGTTTGCCATTGAACCGTATTCGGCAGTCCGTCTTGACCATTGCCGTCAACTTCGGCTGCTCGGGTTTCGCGCGGATCAACCATCGGCCGGCCACAAGCCGTCAAGGTTTGTTCGATAGCAGTGCTCGACGGATCAAGCTCCATCACATAACGCGTGCGCGGCGCGCCGTTGTTTCCAGGCACAATAACCTGCAGTTTGCCGCCTTTCGCCAAATCGCGGGCGACCACGGCAGGGAGGCGACTGAAAGCCATGCTGCGTTGCGTGCCCACAGTCCACACGGACGTGTAGGGCTGTTCTTGATCGCCGGCCTGGATCCCGAGTTCCCGCGACGTTGAACCTCTCGTGGCCTCAGGCAATCCGGTGATCAGCACGTCGTACGCATTATCAACGCAACGTGCTGCGATCGTCAGGCCTGAGGTGAAGTCGATTGTGGCCAGCACCGCCTTGCGTTCAGGGGCAGAAGTGAGAGTCCAGTCTTCACTCTGAGGCGTGATCTCCTGCGCGAAGGCAGCGGTGGTGGTGGTGGCGACCGCCACGAGATAGGCGGAAAGTGATAGAAGGCTGCGCATACGCTCAATGCGCACCAACTTGCGATTGCCGTCAAGCGGCAGCGTAGATGCTCTGGAAAAGGGTCGCGCCGTCGGCGGAGCCGAGTTCGGCTTCGAAGGCACGGTCCGGGTGGGGCATCATGCCCAGGACATTGCCGCGCGCGTTCTGGATGCCGGCGATGTCGTTGACCGAGCCGTTGGGGTTGTCGACGTAGCGGAAGACGACCTGACCCTCGCCCTCGATCCGGGCCAGGGTCTCAGCGTCGGCGAAGAAGTTTCCGTCGCCGTTGCCTTGGGTCATCGTCACTTCGCGCTGGCCCTGATAGCCGGCGGTGAAGCGGGTCTGGCCGTTGGCGACGGTCAGGGCGATGGGCTTGCAGACGTATTTCAGTCCCTTGTTGCGCAGCAGGGCGCCGGGCAGCATTCCGGCTTCACACAGGATCTGGAAGCCGTTGCAGATGCCGACCACGGCGACGCCGTCGTCCGCGGCCTTCTTGACCGCCTGCATCACCGGCGACTGGGCCGCCATGGCGCCGCAGCGCAGATAGTCGCCGTAGGAGAAGCCGCCGGGAATGACGATCAGGTCCAAACCCTGGGGCAGTTCGGTCTCGGCGTGCCACACCATCGAGACCGGCTCGCCGGTGGAGCGTTCGACGGCGACCTTGCAGTCGCGATCACAGTTGGAACCGGGGAAGACGATGACGGCTGCGCTCATGGCGCGGGCCTTTAGCAGGCTTCTTTCACCTTGTCAGGCCGTCGCGCGCGCGCGACCCGTCAGCCAGGCGATCAGGAAGATGACGAAGCCGCCCAGCGACAAGCCCATGCCGACCCAGCCGGTCGAGGCCCAACCGTAGCCGGCCGCGATCGCCATTCCGCCCAAGAGCGGGCCGATGGCGTTGGCCGTGTTGAACGCCGAATGGTTGAGCGCCGCCGCCAGGGTCTGGGCGTCGCCGGCGACGTCCATCAGCCGCGTCTGCAGGATCGACCCCAGGCCGCCTCCGCCGCCGATCAGGAAGACCACGACCATCACGGCCCACAGGTGGGGCGCCGCCAGCGGATAGAGGGCCAGAGCCGCTGCACTCCATAGCAACAGGCCGCCCGCCGCCTTGAACCCCAGATGATCCGCCGCCCAAGCGCCCAGGATATTGCCCAGGAACATGCCGACCCCGAACACGGCGAAGACCCAAGGCAGCACGCCGGAGCTGGCGCCCGTCACCGCCTCAAGCGTCGAGGCCAGATAGGCGTAAACCGCAAACATGCCGCCAAAGCCGATGGCGCCGACACCCAGCGTCAGCCAGACCTGGCTGCGCTTCAGGGCGCCCAGCTCGCGCCAGGGGCTGGCGTCGGGGTGGGCCGGATCGCGCGGCGCGAACAGGGCGACCAGCGCCATCGTGAGAACGGCCAGTACGCCGACGATGGCGAAGGTCCAGCGCCAGCCGTGGGCATGGCTGATGATGTTGACGACGGGAACGCCCAGCACGGTGCCGACCGTCAGTCCCATCAGGATGGTCGACACCGCCCGCGTGCGAAAATGCAGGGGCACGATCGAGGCCGCGACCAGGGCCGCCACGCCGAAATAGGCCCCGTGCGGCAGGCCGCTGAGGAAGCGGAAGACCAGCATCCAGTGATAGGTCGGGGCCAGGGCGCTGGCCACATTGCCGATGGCGAACAGGGCCATGAAGGCGATCAATAGCAGCCAGCGCGGGTAGCGCGCGCCTAAGACCGCCAGGATCGGCGCGCCGACCACGACGCCGGCGGCATAGGCGCTGATGACGTGGCCGGCGGTCGGCGCATCGACGCCGAGCCCGGCGGCGAAGTCTGGCAGGATGCTCATGGCCGCGAACTCGGTCACACCGATCGCGAACCCGCCCATGGCTAGGGCGATCAGCACGAGGGCCACCGCCCCGCGCGAGCGGGCGGGAAGGGGAGTGTCGAGGGCGGCGTCGGTCATGTTGCGCTGCAAACTAATCAGCGTTCATGACGCCACAAGGGCGACGCCGCCCGGCGCCGATCACGCTTTGTTTTCGTAGGTCGCCGTGATCGACGCCTTGGCCAGGGTGTGGAAATGCAGGTTGAAGCCGAACACGGCGCCGGAGTTGTCGGCCGTCACGTCCAAGCTCTCAACATCCACGGCGAAGACGGTGAAGATGTAGCGGTGCGGGCCGTGGCCAGGCGGCGGGGCGGCGCCGCCGAAACCGGGCTGACCATAGTCGGTGCGGCCCTGGATGGCGCTGTGGGGCAGATGCCCGCCCGGCGAGCCGGCGCCGGCCGGCAGCTCTGTCACATCCGCGGGAATATTGGCCACCGTCCAATGCCAGAAGCCCGAACCAGTCGGCGCATCGGGATCATAGCAGGTGATCGTATAGCTCTTGGTGCCCTCCGGCGCACCGGACCATGACAGTTGGGGCGATTGATTGCCCTTGGCGTGAACCTGGGCGTCCGGCAGCACGCCGCCGTCCTGGATATCGGTGGAGGTAAGCGTGAAGGTCATGGGCGCTCCGTCAATTAAGCCGTCTGCTAAACTGGCGTCGATGCCGAAGGATGCAACCGTCTCCTTCCCGCGACATGGGAGAGGAGCAGCAGGCTTTACGCCGCCTCGATGCGGTAGCTTTCGATCACCGTGTTGGCGAGAAGCTGCTCGCACATCTTCTTGGCTTCGCCTTGCGGGTCTTCTGCGCCGGCGAGGTCGAATTCGATCAGCTTGCCGACGCGGGCGTTGGAGACGCCCGACCAACCCAGACCCTGCAGGGCGCCTTCGACGGCCTTGCCCTGAACGTCCAAGACGCCGGGCTTGAGGAAGACGTGAACTTTCACCTTGCTTGAAGCGGTTGGGGCCATCAGTGCAGTCCTCCCTGGATCACCGTCGGCATGCCCTTCATGATGCCCAGGCGACGCGCGACTTCGGTATAGCTTTCAATGACGTTGCCCAGGTCTCGGCGGAAACGGTCCTTGTCCAGCTTCTCGCCGGTCGAGGCGTCCCACAGGCGGCAGCTGTCGGGGCTGATCTCGTCGGCCAGCAGGACGCGGCTGAAGTCGTTTTCCCACACCCGGCCGAACTCGATCTTGAAGTCCACTAGGGTGATGCCGACGGCGCTGAACAGGCCTGACAGATAGTCGTTCACCCGCACCGTCATCGCCAGCATGTCGTCCAGCTCCTGGGTCGAGGCCCAGTTGAAGGCGGTGATGTGCTCTTCGGTGACCATCGGGTCGTTGAGCTCGTCCTTCTTGTAGTAGAATTCGATGATCGAGCGGGGCAGGGGCGTGCCTTCCTCGATGCCCAGGCGCTGGCTCATCGAGCCGGCGACGATGTTGCGGCACACGACTTCCAGCGGAATGATCTCGACTTCGCGGATCAGCTGCTCGCGCAGGTTCAGACGCTTGATGAAGTGGTTGGTCACGCCGATGCCGTTCAGGCGTGACATGATGAACTCGCTGATCTGGTTGTTCACCACGCCCTTGCCTTCGAGAACGGCCTTTTTCTGCGCGTTGAAGGCGGTGGCGTCGTCCTTGAAATACTGGATCAGGGTGCCGGGCTCGGGTCCTTCGTAAAGGATCTTGGCCTTGCCTTCGTAGATCTTCTTGCGCTTGCTGTTCATGGTCCGGTCCCGGCTTACGGGCGCCCTCCAGAAACAAAAATCGCGCGGCCATATGTGGAGGGGGAAGCCCCGGTCCTGGCGGCGCGTTTCGGAATCGTTCGGGCAGTCAATCTCGTTCGGGGTCTCCTTAGCCGAAGGCGGCCCTCGATACAAATGAGGATGGCCGGCGGCGCATTCATTGGGGACAGGATGTCCATGCGACGCAAGTCAGGTTGCGTTCGCGGGCGGGCGGTCTATAGACGGCGCTTGCCCCGACGTTAGCGGGGTGGACGGAGCTTTGCTGAGCGAAATGACGACCTTCGACGATCGGGAAAAGGCCTTCGAAGCCAAATACGCCCTCGATCAGGAGCAGGAGTTCAAGGCCATCGCCCGGCGCAACCGGATGCTGGGCCTTTGGGCTGCGGAAAAGATGGGCCTGTCAAGCGAAAGCGCGGACCAGTACGCCGCCGCCGTGGTGCGCGCCGATTTCGAGCAGCCGGGAGACGAGGACGTGTTCCGCAAGGTCGCCGGCGACTTCAAGGCCTCGGGCCTGTCGGTCTCGGAGGGCGAGATTCGCTCCAAGATCGACGAGCTGGCCTCGATCGCCCGCGAGCAGATCCGCGCCGGCGAGTAATCGCCTCGGTCTTCGAACTGATCTGAGAATTCGAAAGGGCCGCACCCGGGGGAAAGTGCGGCCCTTTCTTCTTGCCGGGGACGTTGGGGGATGTTTCACCCGGCGTACTGTGCGTCTCGCGCCCCTGAAGAACACCAGGGCCGAGATTTGGTTTCAGGCGTCGCCGCCCGAAACCAAATATTTTTTACGGCATCAGAACCGTGTCGACGACGTGGACGACGCCGTTCGATTGGCCCACGTCGGCCTGTGTGATCGTGGACTTGCCGCCCTTGGCGTCGGTGATGACCCAGGTGTTATTCGGGCCGGCCGAAACCTTCAGTTCTTCACCCTGAACCGTCTTCAGCGTGGCGGTGCCGCCGTTGGCCTCGGCCTGGGCGGCGATATCGGCGGCCGTCAAACGACCGGCGACCACGTGGTAGGTCAGGATCTTGGTCAGATCAGCCTTCATCGCCGGCTGCATCAGGCTGGTGCGCGTCGCCTCGGGGATCTTTTCGAAGGCGGCGTTGTCAGGGGCGAAGACCGTGAACGGACCCGCGCCTTGCAGGGTGTCGACCAGGCCGGCGGCCTTCACGGCGGCGACCAGGGTGGTCAGATTGGAGGCTTTGGAGGCGTTGGCGACGATCGTCTCGTTCGGGCTCATGGCAGCGCCGCCCACCATCGGGTCAGTCGCGGGGGCCATGGCGGCGCCGTCGGCCGGGGCCATGGCGGTCGATTCCGCCGGCGTCGTGGCGGCCGGCTCGTTGTTGCCGCAGGCGCCGAGCGCCATCAGCGCGCCGCCGGAGACAGCGACGAGCATAAGATTGCGAAGTTTGGTCATGTGTTTCGTTCCCTTTGGGCCGCTCTCAAGGCGGTAACGGGAACGTTACGCGTGACACCTCACAATGGATGCATTCCGCGCGACAAGATATCGCAGCTTCGCCATTGAGTTTTCACTCGCAATTCTATGCTGCGTTGCAGCAAGAGACCTATCGTTCAATAAGATCAGTCAATGAATTCCAGCTGTTCGCTTTGCCTGCCAGTGGAATCGCATGAGCTGGGCTGGATGAAGGCAGGTCGATAAGGCGAACCCCTGCGACGTCGCCGATAATGCGCCGTCCCAGCTTGGCCGCCAGCTTTCCGTTGAAGGCGACCGCCCTCAGCCGGGGCAAGCCCCCGATCAGTCCGCGCAGATCGGCTGCCTCCGGCGAGCGGATCGCCGCATCGAGACTGCCCGACCGTTCTGCCGAAGCAATCACATCCCACAGTCCCACGCCGCGCGCTTTCAAGCGTTCGATGCGCTTCTCATACGGTTGTCCCGCCAAGTCCTCGCCCAACACACCGCCGATCAGGGGCCAAAAGGCGTTGCGCGGATGGGCGTAGTACTGCGCCGCCTTCAACGAGGCGTCGCCGGGCAAACTGCCCAGGATCAGCAACCGGGTTTCCGTATCGACGACGGGTGCAAACCCCAGCCGGCGATCGCCCGTGTCGTCCGTCACTTGACCGGCGGGTCGTCGCGCAGCCAGCCGGTGATCGAGCGGCGCTTGCCGCCGGCGTAGGCGGCGACTGGTGCGACAGAATGCTGGCGGGGCGTCTTGAACACCGTCCAGACATTGAAACCCGGCTTGAAGCCGCGCTCGACATCGCCGTTGGCGTCGTGAAACAGCAACTGGCCGCCCCAATCCGGCCGCCAATCGCGCGACAGCCCCAACGTATAGGCCGCCCGCCGCTCGCCGACGCCTGTGTCGTCGTGCTGGGTCAGGAAGTCGCCGGGCCGGAACCAGGTGGCTTGCGCGTCGATCTTGGTCACGCTCGCTTCGCCGGTCACGGCTTTGGCGAATGTGGTGAAAGGCGTGTCGTTGAAAAACTGCACCAGGGCGTGCGTCGCATGGCCTTCGTCCTTGCCGGTCAGCAAGGTCGTGATGATCGGATAAGCCAGATAGATGAAAGAGAAGCCGTCGCGACCCTCCGCCAGCGCGCGCTGTATCTGGGCGCCGATCGCATCGCGGCCCATGGCCTGCATGTCTTGCGGCGACAGCAGCTTGCCGCCCTCCGCCGTCTTCAATGACAAATGCCAAGCCGTGTCGTGTTCGAGAGCGAGCTCAAGCCAATCAGCGCTGGCCGCGTCCAGCAGGTCGGGAACCTGCACCATGCCGTCGCGTGCATAGGCCGCCGCATAGTCGCGGGGATCGAGCCGGGGATTGAGCCGGATCGTGCGCTCGCTCATGACGTCAGTCTCCGAACACCCGCTTAAACACCACGTCCACGTTCTTGGTGTGGTAGCCGAGGTCGAACAGGGCTTCGAGCTGGTCGGCGGGCAGGGTGACGCGGTCGTCGGCCTTCAGGAAATCCAGGAAGGCGCCCTCGCCGCGCCAGACCTTCATGGCGTTCTCCTGCACGGCGGCATAGGCGTCTTCGCGCGACACGCCGGCCTGGGTCAGGGCCAGCATCACCCGCTGAGAGTGCACCAGACCGCCCAGGCGGTCGATGTTCTTCTGCATGTTCTCAGGGTACACGTTCAGCCGCTCGACCACATTGGCCAGACGGTGCAGGGCGAAGTCCAGGTGGATGGTGGCGTCGGGGCCGATGCCGCGCTCGACCGAGGAGTGGCTGATGTCCCGCTCATGCCACAGGGCGACGTTCTCCATGGCGGGCGTCACGGCCGAACGGACCAGACGCGCCAGGCCGGTCAGGTTCTCGGTCAGGATCGGGTTGCGCTTGTGCGGCATGGCCGACGAGCCCTTCTGACCCTTGTCGAAGAACTCCTCGGCTTCGAGGACTTCGGTGCGTTGCAGGTGGCGGATTTCGACGGCGAGACGTTCGACCGAGCTGGCGACCACGCCAAGCGCGGCGAAAAATGCGGCGTGACGGTCGCGCGGGATGACCTGGGTCGAGACCGGCTCGACGGTCAGGCCCATCTGGTCGGCGACATATTGTTCGACCGCCGGATCGACATTGGCGAAGGTGCCGACGGCGCCCGAGATGGCGCAGGTGGCGATCTCTTCCTTGGCGGTGATCAGGCGGCGTTTGGCGCGTTGGAACTCGGCGTGATAGCCGGCCAGCTTCAGGCCAAAGGTCACCGGCTCGGCGTGGATGCCGTGCGAACGGCCCACGGTCGGAGTGTATTTATGCTCCTTAGCGCGGGTTTCCAGCGCGGCCAGAACCCGGTCGACCCCCTCGATCAGCAGGTCCGACGAGCGCGCCAGCTGAACCGCGAAACAGGTGTCCAGCACATCCGAAGACGTCATGCCCTGGTGCAGGAAGCGCGCTTCCTCGCCGACGATCTCGGCGACGTGCGTCAGGAAGGCGATGACGTCGTGTTTTGTGGTGCGTTCGATCTCGTCGATGCGGTCGGCGTCGAAGGTCGCATCCTTGCCCTTGGCCCAGATGGCGTCGGCCGATTCCTTGGGGATCACGCCCAGTTCGGCCATCTTCGTGGCGGCGTGGGCCTCGATCTCGAACCAGATCTTGTACTTGGTTTCCTGGGACCAGATAGCGGCGGCGACGGGGCGGGAGTAGCGCGTGATCATGGGCGGGTCGTGTCGGTCGTGGGGGGCGCGGAGTCAAGGTTTGCGGGGCGGCGAGGTTGACTTTGCCGGCTGTTGTCCCAGATTCAGCGCGCTTTCAGGAGGACGACCTCCCCCACATGGGACCAACGCCGGGACGACCCGACGCCATGCAGGGAGAATGTCATGGCCTGGGTATTCCTTCTTTTCGCCGGTCTGCTCGAAGTCGTCTGGGCGTTCCTGATGAAGGCGTCGGCCGGTTTCACCAAGCCTTGGCCGACTGTGGGCATGATCGTCTTCATGATCGGCTCTTTCGGTCTGCTGTCGCTGGCGATGAAGACCCTGCCTCTGGGCACGGCCTACGTCATCTGGACCGGCATCGGCGCAGTCGGCGCCTTTGTGGTGGGCGCGGTCTTTCTGGGCGAGCCGCTGACGCCGCTCAGGATCGCGGGCGTCGCCCTGGTCGCATCGGGCCTGGTTGTGCTGAAGCTGGCGGAGAGCCATTGATGGCGGCGACAGGAGACGCGTGATGGAACTGGTGATCGGCGACAAGGCCTATTCGACGTGGTCGCTGCGGCCGTGGCTGGTGCTGAAACATTGCGGCGCGACCTTTGACGAGATCCTCGTGCCACTGAACCAGCCCGAC
This sequence comes from Brevundimonas diminuta, assembly GCF_022654015.1. Lineage (NCBI taxonomy): Bacteria > Pseudomonadati > Pseudomonadota > Alphaproteobacteria > Caulobacterales > Caulobacteraceae > Brevundimonas > Brevundimonas diminuta. The sequence goes on along the minus strand of NZ_CP073063.1, from coordinate 2,887,762 downwards.
ACCGATCAGCGCATCCGCGAGCATTCGCCGTCCGGTCTCGTCCCGGTGCTGAAGGTCGAGGGCGAGGTGATCTGGGATTCGATGGCCATCGCCGTCTGGGCGGCCGAACGCTATCCGGAAGCCCGCCTGTGGCCGTCGGACGCCCATGCGCGCTGGCTGGCGCGTTCGGCGGCGTGCGAGATGCATGGCGGCTTCACCGCCTTGCGCACGGCCTGTTCCACCGGCCCGGATCACTGGATGGTCGGCCCCAGCCGGGCGCTCGCGCCGGACCATCCGGGACTGGCCAAGGATTTGCGCCGGATCGTCGAACTGTGGCGGAGCCTGCGTGAGCGGTTCGGCGCGGGCGGCCCCTATCTGTTCGGCGACTGGTCCGTGCCGGACGCCTTCTTCACGCCGGTCGCCGCCCGCATCCGCCATTTCCAGCTGGACCTCGCCGCCCACGGAGACGACGGCGCGGCCCAGGCCTATGCCGAGACCTTGCTGACTCATCCGCATTTTCTTGAATGGGAAGCCGACGCGCTGGGCTTAACGCACGACAACCATCCCGGCTGACGCCGCGTTAAGCGGACGCTGTTATTTCGATGGGGATGACGCGCCCGGTCCTGCCCAGCCCTTCGACCCAAGCCGCTGCGCGTGGCCTCAATCCCGTCATGGCCTATGGGCTTGCGGCCCTGGTCGGGGCGGCGTTCTGGGCCAGCCTGCTGTTCGCGGTCTTCTAAGAGTCAGCGCGCGCCGGCGATGGGCGTCGTCTCGGCGATCAGGACTGGCTCGGCCTGCGGCGGCGGGGCCACGTAATCCAGCGCCATCGGCACGGCGCGCGCGCCCGACGCCACGGCGTCCAGCGTCTTCAGCGGTCCGCCGAACAGCCGCTGATAGATCCAGTAGCTGGCCATGACCTTTTCGACGTAGTCGCGCGCCTGGGGCACGTCGATCGTCTCGATCAGCAGCAGGGGATCGGCGTCCGCGCCCAGCTTCCTGACCGCCGCCAGCATCGGCCCAGGGCCGGCGTTGTAGGAGGCCACGGCCCGCAGCAGATCGCCCTGGAAAGCCGGCAGGGCCAGCATCTTGTTGATGTAGGCCTGGCCCAGACGCATGTTGACCGCCGGAACCAGCAGCTTGGTCGGGTCCGAGACGAAGGTGCGATCGCCGGTCATCTCGGCTGCCGTCGTCGGCATGACCTGCATCAGCCCATAGGCGCCGACGCTGGAGCGGGCGTTGGGATTGAAGTCGGTTTCCTTGCGCGCCAGGGCGTAGACCAGCGCCCGCTCAATGACGAATCCGCCTTCGGGCGTTAGGTCTGGGATGGGATAGCGCGTCGCGTCGATGCGCGTGGCGTCGCCGTTGTTGACCGGCAGGATGGCGCGCGCCAGGGCCGTCCACATCTTGGCCGCATCGCCGACGGCGGTGCGCAGCCCGGACCGCAGTTCCGTCTCGGCATCGGCGTTGCGCCCGACCTCATAGAAGGCGACGGTGCGTTTGGCGCGGGCGTCGGCCTGAACGAAGGCTTCCAGGGCGGTCGGTTCGACGGCGGCGCTCTGGGGCACATAGGCGGCGCGACGCAGGCGGGGCTCGGCCTCATAGGGGCGAGGGCCCATGTTCTCGATCGTCGGCTCTTCTCCGAGCTGACGCAGGGCGATCTGGCCATAGAAGGTGGCCGGCCACTGGGCCGACAGACGTAGATAGTCGGTGACGCGGTCCTGACGCCCCGACTGGGCGGCGGCGCGCGCGGTCCAGAAGGCGGCGCCGGCGCGCACCCAGGCATCCTCGGTCGGATCGTTGGCGACGCGTTCGAAGGCGGCGAAGGATTCGTGGAACTGGCCCAGACGCCATTCCGCCAAGCCGACCGTCCACCAATCGCCGATCTGGCGCCCCAGGGCCGACGCCCCGGTCAGGTCGTCGTTGTTGTAGGCGACGCGCGCCGCCTTGGCCGGATCGATGACGCCGCCGTCGCCGGACACGGCGCTGACCAGGCTGTTCCAGGTGCGGCCCAGCACGCCGCCAGGGCGTACCGGCTCGGGCGCGCCGTCGGGGCGACGACGCAGCGCCAGCGTATAAACGCGGTCCGCGCACGGCAGATCCGAATAGGTCTCAAGCCAAGCCGTCAGCTCTTCGTAGGTGGCGACATGATCGGGATGGAACAGGCTTTCGAACTCGACCTGACCCAGCAGCACGCGGTCCTGCGCCTGACGGGCCGCCGTGCGGGCCGTCTCGATGTCGCCGCGTCGCAGGGCGTCGAAGGCGGTGGTGTAGGAGATTCTGTCGGCCGAACTCAGCGCGGTGGGGCGCCCGGAACCGGCTCCGGCCTCGGCGGTTGATCCGTAGGGCGTCTCGGCGGTCGCGGCCGTCGTGGCGGCGCAGAACGCAAGGACAAGCGTCGACGCGAGGATCGCGCGGCGGAACAGAAACATAAGCGGCGGCCCCCTCGTTGGCGACGCGCGTAAGATACAGGCGCGTGTATGGCGATCGGTCGTCAGCATGCGAACATGCCGCGATTAGCCTTGTTCTTCAACCGAGTCCGTTTCAAGGCGAACGGCCAGCGAAAGCAGATCAGCCCACACCTGCCGCTTGGCTTGCGGCTGACGCAGCAAAAAGGCGGGATGCAGGGTCGGCATGACGGGCGCCGACACCGCCCCCTCCAGCAGGCGCCATTCCTTCCAGACGCCGCGCAGTTTCATGATGCCTTCCTCGGCGCCGAGCACCGACTTGGCCGAGGCTGCGCCCAGCAGCAGCACGGCCCTGGGCTTCAGCAGGGCGAAGGCGCGCTCGACGAAGGGCGCGCACACCGCCTGTTCCTGCGGGCTGGGGGTGCGGTTGCCGGGCGGGCGCCAGAAGACCGTGTTGGTGATGAAGACCTTGTCGGTCAGGCCCGCCGCCGCCAGCATCCGGTCCAGCAGCTGCCCGGCCTTGCCGACGAAGGGCTGGCCTGCCCGATCCTCATCCCCGCCGGGCCCTTCGCCGATAATCAGGACCGAGGCGTTGGGGTTGCCGCGTCCGAACACCGACTGCGTCGCACCCATGCCGCGCAGCGGACAGCCCTCGAACGCCGCGACCGCCGCCGCCAGATCTTGAAGCGTCGCGGCGCCGGCGGCCAGCCGCCGCGCCTCGGCGAGGGCGTCATCGGCGTTGACGCCGGCCAGGGGCATGACAACCGAGGCCGTCGCCCTCTGCACCGCCTTGACGGCTGGCGGCGGGGCGATGTGGGTGTGATCGACGGGCGCATCGCCATAGCAGGCGTCGACCCCCGCATCCCGCCAGAAGGCGAGCAGGCTTTCGACTGCAGCGATGTCATGGGGTTGCGCGTTCATGTCTCGAACCACCGATAAGCCTTGACCGCCCTCGCGTCACCTTCCGATAAGCGGCATAACCACACAGATAACCGGGATTCAGGGGAAACCATGGCCGAAGACGCCATCGAAGGCGGCGCGGAAAACGCCCGTCAGGACGCCATCATCGACAATCTGCCGCCGCTGGAGGCGCTGAACGGCGTCGAGCGCGAGATCATGGAATATGACGTCGTGATCGTCGGCGGCGGCCCGGCCGGCCTGTCGGCGGCCATCCGCCTGAAGCAGCGCGCGGAAAAGGACGGCAAGGAAATCACCGTCGCCGTTCTGGAAAAGGCGGCCGAGGTCGGCGGTCATATCCTGTCGGGCGCGGTCATCGATCCCAAGGCGCTGAACGAGCTGTTCCCCGACTGGAAGGAACGCGGCGCGCCGCTGGAGACGCCGGTCACGAAGGACAAGTTCCTACTGCTGGGCCCGCAGGGGTCGGCGTCGCTGCCGATGCCGCTGATGCCGCCCTTCATGCACAATCACGGCTGCTATATCGCCTCGCTGGGCAACGTCACGCGCTGGCTGGGCGAGCAGGCCGAGGCGCTGGGCGTCGAGGTCTATCCCGGCATGGCCGCCAGCCACGTCGTCTGGGAAGAAGAGACGGGTCAGGTGAGGGGCGTCGTCGCCGGCGTCTTCGGCATCGACCGCGAGGGCAAGCCGACCGGCGATTTCCAGCCCGGCATCGAACTGCACGGCAAGTACGTCTTCATCGCCGAGGGCGTGCGCGGCTCCCTGGCCAAGACCATCATCGCCAGGCACAAGCTTCAGGACGGCAAGTCGCCCCAGAAATACGGCATCGGCCTGAAAGAGCTGTGGCAGGTCCCGGCCGACAAGCACCAGCCCGGCCTGGCCCAGCACACGACCGGCTGGCCGCTGGACGAAAACACCGGCGGCGGCAGCTTCCTGTATCACTTCGGCGATCGCTACGTGGCTGTCGGCTATGTGGTTCACCTGAACTACAAGAACCCGTTCCTGTCGCCCTTCGACGAGTTCCAGCGCTTCAAGCACCACCCCGAGATCGCCCAGCACCTGGAGGGCGGAACACGCATCTCCTACGGCGCGCGCGCCATCACCGAAGGCGGCCTGCAGTCGATCCCGAAGCTGAGCTTCCCCGGCGGTGTGCTGATCGGCTGTTCGGCCGGCTTCGTGAACGTGCCCCGCATCAAGGGCAGCCACAACGCCATGAAGACCGGCATGCTGGCCGCCGACGCCGCTTACGACGCTGTTCAGGCCGGGCGCGCGGGTGACGAACTGGTGGAATACCAGACCGCCTTCGAGAAGAGCTGGGTCTATAAGGAGCTGTCGGTCGTCCGGAACGCCAAGCCGCTACTGTCCAAGTTCGGCACGACGCTGGGCGGGGCGCTGGGCATGTTCGATATGTGGTGCCGCACCCTGTTGGGCGGCCTGTCGCCGATCCCGACGCTGAAGCACGAAAAGACCGACGCCGCCTCGACCGGCCTGGCCGCCGACCACAAGGCGATCGCCTATCCCAAGCCGGACGGCAAGCTGTCGTTCGACAAGCTGTCGTCGGTGTTCATCTCCAACACCAATCACGCCGAGGACCAGCCGGCCCACCTGAAGCTGCTGGATCCGTCGATCCCGATCCGGGTCAACCTGCCCAAATACGGCGAGCCGGCGCGGCTGTACTGCCCGGCTGGCGTGTACGAGGTCGTCTATGGCGACGAGGCGGCCAAGGCCGATCCGCGCTTCGTCATCAACGCTCAGAACTGCGTCCACTGCAAAACCTGCGACATCAAGGATCCGTCGCAGAACATCGTCTGGACCACGCCCGAGGGCGGCGGCGGTCCCAACTATCCGAACATGTGACGGAACGGGGCAGGGGCGGTGTTCCGCCCTTGCCCGCCGCTGCAAAAGCGTGGAGGGTCCGGGCATGATCGCCTCCCGTTCTCGCCTGTTCGCCGCCTCCCTGACCGTCCTCGCCGTGGCGCTTGCCGGCCATGCCTCGGCTCAGGAAACGACCTCGCCCGCCCCGACGCCGGACACCCATCCTCCGGCCGTGATCCTGGAGCCGGGCCAGACGGCGCCGGGCCAGGCCACACCAGGTCAGGCGCCGACCGAGGCCGCGCCCGATCCTCACATCATCATCACCGACACGCCCGCGACGCCGGCGATCCCGGCCGTCTGGGCGCCGATCCCGACGAACGCCGAGGGCCGCAGCGCCTATGGCCTGTATCTGGCGGGCAAGCTGGCCCTGATGCAGGGCGAGGGGGCGACCGGCTCGGACTATCTGGCCCAGGCGGAACGACTGACGCCGGAACAGCCACGCGTGCGCGAACAGGCCTTCACCTCCGCCCTGCTGACCGGCGATCTGGACGTAGCGGCCGCCCTGGCCCCGACCGATGCGACGGCGTCTCCGGCGTTCGTCGAGGGCGGGCGGCTGGTGCGGCTGGTGCAGGACTTCGTGCGCGGCGACGCCAGGACGCCGAACGCCGAACTGGCGCGTCAGCCCATCGGCGCCCCGCATGCGCGCGCCGGTCTTCTGGTCGCGCCGTGGATCGCGGCTGCGGCGGGCGACTGGACCCGGGCGCTTCAGCCGGTCCCAACCGCCGGCGATCCCCTGACTTTGGCCTTCGCCCGCATCAATCGCGCCGCCCTGCTGGAAAAGCGTCGCGACTATGCCGAGGCCGAGGTCGAGCTGAAGGCCGCTTCCGAAGTCGCCGGCGTCGGCGCCCTGTTCAAGCGCCCCTATGGCGAGTTTCTGGAACGGCGCGGACGCCGCGACGACGCCGTCGCCCTGTATGAAGCCGCCATGGCGGTGCAACCCGTCGATCCGGGCGTCGCCCGCGCGTTGCAGCGGCTGAAGGACGGCGGCCGCCCGCCGGCCTTGCCCGATTTCCGCGAAGGCGCCGCCCAGGGCCTGATCACCGCCGCCGCCCAGGCCTCGGCCGAGCGCGGCAACGAGTTCGCCGCCGTCTATCTGCGCCTCGCCCAGAACCTGCACGACGATGACGAGACGGAATATCAGCTGGCCCAGGTCCTCTCGCGCGCCGGTCTGAAATCCGCCGCCCGCAACGCCCTGTCGCGGGTCGGGACCGCCGATCCAAAACTCTATGCCGCCGCCCGCGCCCAGTTGGCCGTGGCGCTGGAAGAAGACGGCCAGTCGCAGGAGGCGCTCACCGAGCTACGCCGCGCTGCGGCCGCCAGCCCCGACGATCGGCAGATCGCCTTGGTCCTGGCGGGTCAGTTGATGCAGCTGAAACAGCATGACGAGGCGCTTGCGTTGCTGGACGGGCCGCTTTTGAACACCGCCGATCAGGGCGCTAGCGTCCACTTCCTGCGCGGCGCCGCCTATGAGGCGCTGGGTCGTGTTCCGGAGGCCGAGGCCGAACTGTGGGCCGCGCTTCAGACCGCACCGAACGACGCCGATATGCTGAACTACCTCGGCTATCTCTGGGTCGATAAGGGGCTGCGAGTTCAGGAAGGCGCCGAGATGATCGCCCGCGCCCATGCGCTGGAGCCCGACAACGGCAACATCCAGGATTCGCTGGGCTGGGCGCAGTTCAAACAGGGCCAGTACGAAACCGCCGTCAACACGCTGGAAGAGGCTGTCGACAAGGAGCCGTCCAACGCCGAGATCAATGATCATCTCGGCGACGCCTATTGGAAGGTCGGCCGTCAACGCGAAGCCGTCTGGCTGTGGAACCGCGTCCTGGTGCTGGAGCCCGAACCCGAACGCCGGGCCGAGGTCGAACGCAAGATCGCCAATGGGCTGGACAGCGCGCCGAGCGCCCAAGGCGTCGCGCAATAGGTCATGCCCGCCCTGACCGCCTTGGCGCCGGCCAAAATCAATCTGTTCCTGCATGTCGGCGCGGTGGACGCCGACGGCTATCATCCGCTGTCCAGCCTAGTCGCGTTCGCCGATGTCGGGGATCGCGTGTCGGTCGAGCCGGCGGATTGCCTGTCGCTGAAGGTCAACGGGCCTTTCGGCGCCGGGCTGGGCGTGACGGACGACAATCTGATCCTGCGCGCGCTGCGCCGACTGGGCGAGGCCTGCGGCATCGGAGAGCCGCAGCTGAAGGTCTCGCTGGACAAGCGCCTGCCCATCGCGGCGGGGCTGGGCGGCGGATCCTCCGATGCGGGCGCGGCGCTGAAGCTGGCGCGCGACGTCCTGGCGATCGATCTCGACGACCACGCGCTTGAGGCGGTCGCGGGCGTCGTCGGCGCGGACGGGCCGATGTGTCTGCGAATGCGCACGGCCTGGGCCGAGGGGAGGGGAGACGTGCTGACGGACGAGCCCCGCCTGCCGCCGCTGCCGGCCGTGCTGTTCAACCCCGGCGTCCCCTCGCCGACCGGCGCCGTCTATCGCGCCTATGATGCAGGGCCGGTGCGGGCCGCCGATACACCCGCGCCGCCCCAGGACTGGTCCATCGCCGCCGTCATCGACTGGCTGTCGGCCCAGCGCAACGATCTTGAAGCGCCCGCGCTTGCGCTGACGCCGGCGATCGGCGCAGCCCTGTCGGCGATGGCGGCGACCGATCAGGTCGCCCTGACCCGCATGTCCGGCTCAGGAGCGACGGTGTTTGGTTTGTATCCCAGCGACGACGCGGCCCAATCCGCTGCGCGCGCCCTGTCCGCCGCACATCCCACGGCCTGGGCCAAAGCAACACAGCTGTCCGTACAGCAACGCTGAAGCTTTGTGGCCGAATACCGGCGATCAGACTGCGAAACCGGCGATTTCGCCCAGGTCTCGCCCAGATCATCACAAACGTTACGCATTGTTTCGAAATCTCGGAACCAGATCACGGCGTTCTGATTTGAGTCGGCAGTTCCGATGTCTGGAACGGGTCGCCGTCTCCCCCCGTGGCGATCCTCAAACAGGAAAAAGGAAATCGCCATGCTTCGTGCAAAACTGCTTGCCGCCACCGCCGTCGTCAGCCTGATGGCCGCCCCCGCATTCGCCCAGGACATGACCGCCCCGGCGACCACGACGACGCCCGCCCCGGCGACCATGCCGCAAACCGATCCGGCCATGCCGGCCATGCCGCAGACGCCGGCGCCGACGGCTGAAGCCGCCGCCACCACGACCACGACTGCAGAGGCGACCACGCCCGTCGCCGGTGAAACCGTCGTCGACAAGCTGAAGGCCAGCGGTCAGTTCACCACCCTGCTGGCCGCGCTGGACGCCGCCCAGTTGACCGACACCCTGGCCAGCCGCCCGGCCATCTCGATCTTCGCCCCGACCGACGCCGCCTTCGCCGCCGTGCCCGAGGCCGAGCGTACGCGTCTGATGGACCCGGCCAACGCCGCCGAACTGCGCCAGCTGCTGCTGTATCACGTCATCGTCGCCGACGTGACGCCCGACCAGATCATGGGCAAGAAGGGCGGCGTGGAGACGGCCGCCGAGAGTCAGGTTCTGCTGGACGGCACGGGTTCGGCCATCAAGGCTGACGGCGCGACCGTCGTCAGCGCTGAGTTGGACGCCTCGAACGGCGCTATCTTCCCGATCGACAAGGTCCTGAACCCGGCGAACTCCATGGCCGCCATGGGCGATGAAGAAGCCACCGAGGCCGCCGCTCCGGCCGCCGAGGCGACCCCGGCTGCTGAAGCGACCCCGGCCCCGACCGCGCCGAACGGCCAGCCCGCCGCGATGACGACGACCACGTCCTCCTCGCCGGTCGTCAACCCGACCGATGGCCAGGTCGACACCCCCGCCACCCCGCCGGTCGATGCGGCTGACCCCGCCGCCGACGGCGGGGCCGAAGCCAAGCCGACCCCGAACTGATCAGGGTCATCCACGCGCTCGCTCGGTAGCGTGTTGAAGCGGAAGGCGGCGGGCCCTATGGTCCGCCGTCTTTTTTGCAGCCCCTCCCCACGAGCCCGATTTGACCACCTCGACCGAGCCACTCGCGTTTCAGGACCTGATCCTGACGCTCCACCGCTATTGGGGCGAGCAGGGCTGCGCCATTCTGCAACCCTATGACATCGAGGTCGGGGCCGGCACGCTGCATCCCGCCACCGTCTTGCGCGCGCTCGGCTCCAAGCCTTGGAAGGCCGCCTATGTCCAGCCCAGCCGCCGCCCCGGCGACGGCCGCTATGGCGAAAACCCGAACCGCCTCCAACACTATTACCAATACCAGGTTCTCCTGAAGCCGAACCCCGACAATCTTCAGGAGCTGTATCTCGGCTCGCTGGCGGCGATCGGCATCGATCCGAAACTGCACGACATACGCTTCGTCGAGGACGACTGGGAAAACCCCACCGTCGGCGCCTGGGGTCTGGGCTGGGAGGTCTGGTGTGACGGGATGGAGGTGACGCAGTTCACCTACTTCCAGGGCGTCGGCGGCATCGAGGTCGATGTGGTGTCGGGCGAGCTGACCTACGGGCTGGAGCGTCTGGCCATGTACGTCCAGGGCGTGGACAACGTCTATGATCTGAAGTTCACCAAGGAGGGGCTGACCTACGGCGAGGTCTTCCTGGAGAACGAGCGCCAGCAGTCGGAAGCCAACTTCCACGGCTATGACGTGGAGGGCCTGAAGCGGCGGTTCGAGGACATGGTGGGCGAAGTGCAACGCCTGCTCGACATGCGCGGGCCGCAGGATCAGCCGCTGGTCCTGCCCGCCTACGACCAGGTGCTGAAGGCCAGCCACCTGTTCAACCTGATGGATGCGCGCGGCGCCATCGCCGTCGCCGAACGCCAGAGCTACATCGGCCGCATCCGCGAACTCTGCAAAGCCTGCGCCCTCGCCTACGTCGAACAAGAGCGGAAAACCGCCTGATGCCCCAACTTCTCCTCGAAATCTTCTCCGAAGAAATCCCCGCGCGGATGCAGCAGGGCGCCGCGCGCGACCTGGAGCGGATGGTCTCCGACCGGCTGAAGGCCGCCGGCCTGACGTGGGACGCGCTGACGACCTATGCCGGTCCGCGCCGCCTGACGCTGGTCATCGACGGCTTGCCCGTGGCCACGCCGGACCGCGAGGAAGAGGTCAAGGGGCCGCGCGCCTCGGCCCCGGAACAGGCGCTGGAAGGCTTCCTGCGCAAGACCGGCCTGACGCGCGATCAACTGACCGAGCGTGATGGGGTCCTGTTCGCCGTCCTGTCGTCCCGGGGGCGGGCCACGACCGATCTGGTCGCCGAGACGGTCGATCAGGTCATCCGCACCTTCCCCTGGCCCAAGTCGATGCGCTGGGGGTCCGGCACCCTGCGCTGGGTGCGTCCAATCAAGCGCATCCTGTGCCTGTTCGACGGCCAGGTGGTCCCGTTCGAGATCGACGGCATCTCGTCGGATGCGATCACCGAGGGCCACCGCTTCCTGGGTTCCGGCGAGCTGCTGCGCGTCAGCGACTTCATCGACTATCGCACCAAACTGGAAAAGAACTTCGTCCTGCTGGACGCCGCCGACCGCAAGCTGAGGATTCTGGAACAGGCCAAGGCCGCCTGCGCCGCGCGCGGCCTGGCTTTGGTCGATGACGACGGCCTGCTGGACGAGGTTGCGGGCCTGGCGGAATGGCCGACGCCGATCCTGGGCGACATGGACCCGCAGTTCCTGGCCCTTCCGCCGGAAGTCGTGCGCCTGTCGATGAAGGTCCACCAGAAGTATTTCGCCGTGCGTGATCCGGCCAAAGAGGGGCTCGCTCCCAACTTCCTGGTCGTCGCCAATGTCGAGGCGACCGACGGCGGCAAGGCCCTGGCCGCCGGCAACAGCCGCGTTCTGTCCGCGCGCCTGAACGATGCCCGCTTCTTCTGGGACGAGGACCAGAAGGTCGGCTTCGACGCCTGGAACGCCAAACTGTCCGGCGTCACCTTCCACGCCAAACTGGGCACCCTGGCCGAGCGCGTCGAGCGCATCGCCGCCCTGGCCCGCGAGATCGCCCCGCTGGTCGGCGCCGACGCCGATGAGGCCGAAACCGCCGCCCGCCTGTCCAAAGCTGACCTGCTGTCGGGCATGGTCAGCGAATTCCCGGAACTGCAGGGGATTATGGGCGGCTATTACGCCCGCCTCGCCGGCCATTCCGACGCGATCGCGGACGCCGTGCGCGACCACTACAAGCCCCAAGGTCCCGCCGACACGGTTCCATCCGCCCCGGTCACGGTGGCGGTGGCCTTGGCCGACAAGCTGGACACCCTGGTCGGCTTCTTCGCCATCGACGAAAAGCCCACGGGTTCGAAGGATCCGTTCGCGCTGCGGAGAGCGGCGCTGGGCATCCTTCGCCTGATCTTGAACAATGAAATCCGTCTTGGCTTGACGAACGACGCCTTCGCGCCCGCGACCGCATTGATCACCAAGCAGGGCAAGGTCGAACGTCAAGTCGATAAGCTGTCTTTGTCGTCAGAGCTGGCGTCCTTCTTTGCCGACCGCTTGACCGTCCTGCTGCGGGACCAAGGCCAACGCCACGACCTCGTCGCCGCCGTTTTCGCTTTGGGCGACGACGACCTCGTTCGCATCGTGCGCCGGGTCGAAGCCCTGGCCGCCTTCCTCGCTACGGACGACGGGGCCAATCTGCTGGCTGGCTACAAGCGCGCCTCCAACATCCTGCGCGCCGAGGAGAAGAAGGGGCCGCTGCCCACCGGCATGGTCCAGACCGGCCTGCCGAACCAGCCCGAGGCCGAGACCACCCTGGCCTTCGCCGTCGGCGCCGCGCGCACCTCCGTCGAGGCCGCGCTGGAGACCGAGGATTTCGCCGCCGCCATGACGGCCCTGGCGCGCCTGCGCGCGCCCGTGGATCGCTTCTTCGACGACGTTCTGGTCAACTCCGACATCCCCGCCGAACGCGAAAACCGTCTGAAGCTGCTGGGCCAGATCCGCGACGTCATGGGCCAGGTCGCCGACTTCGGCCAGATCGCGGGGTAATGAGACGGCTTCCCTCTCCCAGTGGGAGAGGGCTTGAGCGCACGGCGGCGACAGCCGTCGTCCTAGCGCGAAAGGGTGAGGGTCGGGCGCGCGAGCTGGCCCACCAGCCGCCCCTCATCCGGCCCTCTGCACCACCTCCTCCGAATGGGAGAAGGCGCACTGCATTTGGCCTCAAGGAAACCGCACACCCGCTCACGCATTGTTACATCCGCAATGGTCAAGGCCGCTCTCACGCGCTAGATCATGCTGCATGTGCGAGCGGGGCCAACCCGCCGGACGATCCGAAAAGCTCAGGGACTGCATGATGACTCAGTGGGTGTACGGCTTCGGCGGAGGCTCCGCCGACGGCGACGCGTCGATGAAGAACCTTCTCGGCGGCAAGGGCGCCAATCTGGCGGAAATGTCGTCGCTGGGTCTGCCGGTTCCTCCGGGCTTCACCGTTACCACCGAGGTCTGCACCCACTATTACGCCAACAACGAGACCTATCCGGCCGATCTGGACGCCCAGGTGCAGGCCGCCCTGGCCAAGGTCGAGGGCGTGGTCGGCAAGACGTTCGGCGATGTTGAAAACCCGCTGCTGGTCTCAGTGAGGTCGGGTGCGCGCGCGTCCATGCCGGGCATGATGGACACGGTGCTGAACCTGGGTCTGAACGACCAGACGGTCGAGGGTCTGGCGAAACTGTCGGGCGACCGCCGCTTCGCCTTCGACAGCTACCGCCGCTTCATCACCATGTATTCCAATGTGGTGCTGGGTCTCAGCCACGACGATTTCGAAGAGGTGCTGGACCAGCACAAGGATCGCCTGGGCGTCACGGTCGACACCGACCTGACCGCCGCCGACTGGGAGAAGGTGGTCGCCGACTACAAGGCCGTGGTCGAGCGCGAACTGGGTCACGCCTTCCCGCAGGATCCCAATGACCAGCTGTGGGGCGCCGTGGGCGCCGTGTTCGAAAGCTGGATGAACGACCGGGCGAAATTCTATCGCCGCATGCACGACATCCCCGAAAGCTGGGGCACGGCCGTCAACGTCCAGTCGATGGTGTTCGGCAACATGGGCGAGACGTCGGCGACCGGCGTGGCCTTCACCCGCAACCCCTCGACCGGCGAGGCGCGCCTGTACGGCGAGTTCCTGATCAACGCCCAGGGCGAGGACGTGGTCGCGGGCATCCGCACGCCGCAGTCCCTTACCAGGATCGGCCGCGAGGAGATGGGCGAGACCGCCCCCTCGATGGAAGAGGCCATGCCCGAGGTGTTCGCCCAGTTCGTCGACGTCGTCGGCAAGCTGGAAAGCCACTACCGCGACATGCAGGACATCGAGTTCACGGTCGAACAGGGCCGTCTGTGGATGCTGCAGACCCGCAACGGCAAGCGCACCGCCAAGTCGGCGCTGAAGGTCGCCGTGGACCTCGCCGCCGAGGGCGTGATCTCCCAGGAAGAGGCCATCAGCCGGGTCGAGCCGTCGGCGCTGGACCAGCTGCTGCACCCGACGCTGGACCCCGATGCGGCGCGCACCGTGGTCGCCGCCGGCCTGCCGGCCTCGCCCGGCGCCGCGACCGGCAAGATCGTCTTCGACGCCGACGAGGCCGAGCGCATGTCGGGTCTGGGGGAAGCGGTCATCCTGGTGCGCGAAGAGACCAGCCCCGAGGACATCCACGGCATGCATGCGGCGCGCGGCATCGTCACCGCCCGCGGCGGCATGACCAGCCACGCCGCCGTCGTGGCGCGCGGCATGGGCCGGGCCTGCGTCTCCGGCGCCGGCGAGATCCACATCGACGAGGCCAAGGGCGTCTTCACCGCGCGCGGCCGCACCTTCAAGGCCGGCGAGGTCATCACCATCGACGGCTCCAAGGGCGAGGTGCTGGACGGCGCCGTGCCGATGATCGAGCCCGAACTGACCGGCGACTTCCAGACCCTGATGGGCTGGGCCGACAAGGTGCGCCGCCTGAAGGTCCGCGCCAACGCCGAGACCCCGCTGGACGCAAAGACCGCGCGCGGGTTCGGCGCCGAGGGCATCGGTCTGTGCCGCACCGAGCACATGTTCTTCGACGACACCCGGATCGCCGCCGTGCGCGAGATGATCCTGGCCGACGACGAAAAGGGCCGTCGCGCGGCGCTGGCCAAGATTGCGCCGTTCCAGAAGTCGGACTTCGTCGAACTGTTCGAAATCATGGCCGGCCTGCCGGTGACGGTGCGCCTGCTGGACCCGCCCCTGCACGAGTTCATCCCGCACACCGAGGAAGACATCGACGCCCTGGCCGCCTCGTCGGGCATCGACGCGGAGAAGCTGAAGCGTCGCGCCAAGGAGCTGCACGAGACCAACCCGATGCTGGGCCACCGCGGCTGCCGGCTGGGCGTCGCCTATCCCGAGATCTACGAGATGCAGGTCCGCGCCATCATCGAGGCGGCGCTGGAGGTCAAGCAGAAGTCGGGTGCCGCGCCCCTGCCGGAGATCATGCACCCGCTGGTCGCCCTGGGCCTGGAGATGAAATATCTGCGCGAGCTGACCGACCGCACGGCCAAGGCGGTGTTCGAGGAGACGGGCCAGAGCCTCGACTATCTGGTCGGCACGATGATCGAACTGCCGCGCGCCGCCATCCGTGCAGGCGACTTGGCCGAATACGCCCAGTTCTTCAGCTTCGGCACCAACGACCTGACCCAGACGACGTTCGGCATCAGCCGCGACGACTCGGGCCGGTTCCTGCAGGCCTATCTGGACAAGGGCATCTTCGAAACCGATCCCTTTGTGCGTCTGGACCAGGACGGCGTGGGCGGCCTGATCGAGATCGCCGCTGAGCGCGGGCGCAAGGTCCGACCCGAGGTCAAGCTGGGCATCTGCGGCGAACATGGCGGCGACCCGTCGTCGATCGCCTTCTGCGAACAGGCGGGTCTGGATTACGTCTCCTGCTCGCCCTACCGCGTGCCGATCGCCCGTCTGGCGGCGGCCCAGGCCGCGCTGAACGTGGAGCGCGAGAAGGACCGCTAGGCCTTCTCAGCAGGACGAACCAAGGAAGGGCGGTCTCGGTCGAGGCCGCCCTTTTTGCTGCGGCGCCACAAAGTCGCCGATCTTGAAGGAACGCTGTATGTGTCCCGGCGTCCACAGGCATTCGTCGTGTTTTCGCGCCTCTGGAACAGATGACGCCGTAACCTATTTAAGCACTCGCTGGATGGGGCTGATGATCGGCTCGGTCATCACATCTAGGAGTTAATAAGAAACAATGCGTAACATTCTTCTCGCTGCTGTCGCCGTTTCCGCAATCGCCGCTCCGGCCTTTGCTCAAACCAATCCTGAGCCGCGTGGTTACGGCTCGTTGGGCTACACTCATCTTGAAGGCGACAATGCAACGACGGGCGCCGTCACCGGTCGTCTTGGCGTCAACCTCAACCGTTACATCGCTGTGGAAACCGAAGCCTCGGTCGGCGTGAAGCATGACGACTTCACCGTCGCGGGCGTCGACGGCGAGATCAAGCACGAGTGGGACGCCGCCGGTTATGTGGTCGGCAAGGTGCCGGTCTCTGACAAGCTGGAACTGTTCGCACGCGGCGGCTACGGCCACACCGAGCTGAAGCAGAAGTTCCCGGGCGCCAACACCGATGTGGGCGGCGACAGCTGGAACTACGGCGCCGGCGCCAACTACTATCTGGACGGCGTCAACGGCGTGCGCGCCGACTGGACCCGTCGCGACTACCGCGACAACGGTGGTGAAGCCGACGCCTATTCGGTCAGCTACATCCGTCGCTTCTGATCTGATCGATCAGTCCTAATGACGAAGGCGCGCTCCGCAGGGAGCGCGCCTTTTTCGTTCAGAACCGTGAAATCAGCCGAAGTCGCCGGCCAGGGCCCAGCGCTGCGAGCCTTCGCCGAATGGGCGAACGAACCAGTCGCGATAGTATTCGAACGTCTCGATGATCTTTTGGCGAAGATCGGGCGGGTTGACCGCCTCGCCGCGCTGGCGCTTCATCGCCGCCACGCAATCGACCACCATGTTCTGATGCGCCGAGCCACCCATGCTCTTCAACACGGTGGCGATATCATGAGCCAAGCTTTCCAAAACCTGCTTGGGCGTCTTGTGAGCCATCTGGGACATCCCCTGTTCTCGACAGGAGAATGGGTGACAAAAAGTCGTGAAAGATTCAAGCGTGGCCGGGCGAGAATCATCATGGATGCGAATTAACCTGACATAACGCGGGTCGCGCGGTTTGGTTCTCGCAAGGGAGAAAACCATGACGAATTTCGATCCGGCGGCCGCGACGGCCCAGTGGCTGGCGACCCTGTCGCCCCAGGAAACGGCCCGCGCCATCGCCTATACCCACGGTTCGCACTGGCTGATCCTGTGGAGCTTCCTGGTCTCGGCCATGGTCGCCTGGATCATCGTGCGCACTGGTCTGCTGGTCGCGATCCGCAGCCGGATCGAACGTCGCCGTCGTCGGCCGGTCCTGGCCAGTTTCGTCGTCGCCGCGGTCTATTCGGCCATGAGCTGGGCGCTGACCCTGCCGTGGTCGATCTATCAGGGCTGGTGGCGAGAGAAACAGTATGGGCTGACCAGCCAGGCCCTGGGCGGCTGGCTGGGCGAGGCCGTGATCGGCGCGGCCATCTCGGTGGTGGCGACCTCGCTGCTGCTGGTGGCGATCTATGCCCTGATCCGACGTGCGCGTCGGTTCTGGTGGGCCTGGGCGGCCGGCGTGACGGCGGCCTTCATCGTCATCGGTCTGGTGCTCGCACCCTTGCTGATCGAGCCGATTTTCAACACCTATACGCCCGCACCGAACGGGCCGGTGCGCGACGCCGTCGTGACCTTGGCCAAACAGACCGGCACGCCGTCGGACAAGATCTTCATCTACGACGGCTCCAAACAGTCCGACCGCTATACCGCCAATGTCTCGGGCCTGTTCGGCACGGCGCGGGTGGCGATGAGCGACACCATGTTCAAACAGGGCGCGGATCTGGCCGAGGTGCGCGGCGTGGTCGGCCATGAGATGGGCCACTATGTCCGGGCGCACATTCTCTGGACCGTCGGCATTCTGGTCCTGTTGTCGGTGCTGGCCTTCTGGCTGACCGACCGGCTGTATCCAGTGGCGCATCGTCTGCTGAGGGCGGATCGCGTGGGCGACATCTCCGACCCTGCGGGCCTGCCGGTCCTGGCCCTGGTGCTGGCCTTCCTGGGCGTGCTGGGCACCCCGGTCTTCGCCACCATGACCCGCACGATGGAGGAGGACGCCGACCACTTCTCGCTGGTTCACGCCAATGAACCGGACGGTCTGTCCAAGGCCCTGATCAAGACCGCCGAATACCGCGCCCCGTCACCGTCGGCGATCGAGGAGTTCCTGTTCTACGATCACCCCAGCGTCGAGAACCGCATCCGCCGCGCCATGGAATGGAAGGCGACGCATCCGCCACGCGACGGGGCCGAGCAACCGACACGCCCGTAAAGCATTGAAGGCTCCGCCATTCCAAGCGGAGCCTTCGCCCCATGATCGACCTCTATCGCGGCCTCGGCCTGGGCGTTCCGGCCCTGATGGACATCGCGCCCCTGATCGCGCGGGTCGTGGTCGGCGGAATGTTTTTCCTGTCCGGCTTCTACAAGCTGTTTACCCCCGCCCAAGCCGAGAAGATGAGCAAGACGATGGTCGAGGCCGGCATCGCCGCGCCGCGCCAGACCGCCAAGTTCGTCTCGGTGTGCGAATTCGCCTTCGGCGCCCTGCTGATCATGGGCCTGTTCACCAGCTTGGCGGCCCTTGTGCTGCTGATCATCAGCCTGGTCGCCCTGGTGACGGTGGCGTCAAAATCGGTGGAGGGGACCAGCCTCGGCTATCGCCTCTCCAGCTATTTCGACCTGCCCGAGACCCTGCTGATGGTCATCCTGATCTGGCTGATCGCCAATGGACCGGGGCTGTGGAGCCTGGACTTCGTCCTGTTCCTGCCCCGGCTTTAAGACTTCAGGCGGCGCGCTTCCTGACGAAAACCGTCCCGGCCGAATAGCCGGCGCCGAAGCTGCAGATCAGCCCCGTATCGCCCGCCTCGAACCCGTCGTTGTGCAGGTGGAAGGCGATGATCGACCCGGCCGAGGAGGTGTTGGCGTATTCGTCCAGGATGATGACGTTCTCATCCGCCGAGGGCTCGCGACCCAGCACCTTCTTGCCGATCATCGTGTTCATGTTGATGTTGGCCTGGTGCAGCCAAAGGCGCTTTAGCTCGTGCGGATCCAGGCCTAGTTCGCCGGCGTGATCCACGATCATGTCCGACACCATTGGTACCACGTCGCGGAAGACCTTGCGGCCCTGCTGGATGAACAGCTTGTCGTTCTGAATGCTGTCGTCGGCCTCGGGGCTGTCCAGATGCGCGGTGTCGCGCGCATTGCGGTTCAAGAAGCCGAAGTTGTTGCGGATGTTGTTCGAGAAGGTCGTCTTCAGCCGCGTGCCCAGCACGTCCCAGCCGCCCGGCCCCGCCGTATCCGACGACTCCACGATCACCGCGGTGGCCACGTCGCCGAAGATGAAGTGGCTGTCGCGGTCGGTGAAGTTCAGGTGGGCCGAACAGACCTCCGGATTGACCATCAGCACCGCCTTGACCGAGCCGCCGGCGATGAAGTCCGCCGCCGTCTTGATGCCGAAGGTCGCCGAGCTGCACGCTACATTCATGTCGAAGGCGAAGCCCTCGATGCCCAGGGCCTGCTGAACCTCGATGGCCATGGCCGGATAGGCGCGCTGCATGTTCGATGCGGCGCACAGGACGGCGCCGATTTCGGAAACCGGTTTGCCCCAGGCCTCAATCGCCTGACGCGCGGCCTTGACCGCCATCTCGGCCAGGATCGAGATTTCGTCGTTGGAGCGTTCGGCCAGGTTCGGCGCCATCCGCTCGGGATCGATGATCCCGGCCTTGTCCAGCACGAACCGGCTCTTGATGCCCGAGGCCTTTTCGATGAACTCGGGCGAGGAGTGCGACTTGGCCTCCAGCTCGCCAGCCTCGATCTGAGCGGCATGGCGGGCGTTCCAGCCGTCGGCCCAGGTATTGTAGCTGTCGACCAGTTCGGCGTTCGAGACGGACTGTTCGGGGGTGAAGAGGCCGGTGGCGGCGATGACGGCGTGGGTCACTTTGGTTTTTGTTCCTATCGCTCGGCCCGCGGGACCTTGCTGCTTGAGGACAGTCCGTTTCCTATCAGAACGCGTCAATAGGACGGCGGCGGCTTGCGGTCGAGACTGGCGATGACGCCGGCGGCCCAGCGCTGCAGCTGACCGCGCGGCGCCTTGGGCGTCGGCTGGTCGCGCGCGGCGATCAGCCGGTCCACCAGATCCTCGGCCTCGCAGGGCCAGCCCTCGGGCGTGACATACAGGGGGTAGGCGATCAGGGCGGCGTGGACCAGGTGATCGACGCCGGCGCGGCGGCTGCGGCGCTCGAACGTCAGCCGGTCGTCAGTCAGCCCCCATCCGGCATAGAAGGGCCGGCCATAGACCGACACCGCCTTGCCTCGCATCAGGGCCTCGAACCCGGTCAGGGAGGTCAGGGTCGCCACCCGGCGACAGGCGTTCAGACAGTCCACGATATCCAGCCCGTCGCCCACGGCATCGACCGAGGCCATGGCTCCCGCGTCCAGCCGCCCCGGCCGGTTACCCGCCAGCACGTCGGGGTGATTGCGATAGACCAGAAAGGCGTCCGGATGATCGCGCCGCGCCGCCTCCACCAGGGCCGAGTTGGTGTTCAGATCCGGCGCACAGCCCAGCAGAATCGACTTGTCGTTCTCGACCTGGCCGACCACCAGCAGGATGTCGCGATCAACGGGCCAGTCCGTCGGCGCCTGGCCCCTAAGATTGTATTTCGACAGGCCCGCATCGACCACGCGCGTCCGCAGCTCGGCGGCCCGCGCCAGCTGAGCCGGCGACAGGTCCGAGGTCTCGATCAGGGTCTCCAGCCGCGAGGGCTGCGACGGATCGTAATAGACCCCCTGATCGTCCAGCGCGACCGACAGGGCGCCGACGAAATCGGACCCCAGGCCCCGCGAACGGATGAAGCCGTCCTCCATCCGTACAGTCGGGCCGCTAAAAGCCGCCGCCGCCTGACGCGTCGCCTCGCTCTCCTTGCCCGCCCACCAAATCAGCCGCCCATCGGTCGCCTTGGCGTGGGCGGCGGCGCGCGACGGCGACATGAAATAGCGCATCGACGCCTTGGGCGAGTTCAGCAAGCGGCGCACCGGCGGGCGTTTGGCCGGCGCGAACCCCACCGCCGACCACGAACCCGCCAGCCGGTCGGCCCGGTCGCGCAGGGCGATCAGCCGCTCCAGCGCCTGTTCGGCCTCGCACCTTTCGCCCGTCACCGGATCGACATAGCGGCTGTAGGCGATCAGGGCGGCCGCCGCGACCTGTTCGATCGACCGCGAGACGCCGCGCCGTCCCGTCTGAATCGCATCGGTCGTCAGACCCCAGCCGGAATAGAAGGACGCCCCGAAACACCGCACCGGCAGGCCGCGCAACAGCGCCTCGAACCCCAGCGCCGAGGTGA
Organism: Brevundimonas diminuta; assembly: GCF_022654015.1. Classification (NCBI taxonomy): domain Bacteria; kingdom Pseudomonadati; phylum Pseudomonadota; class Alphaproteobacteria; order Caulobacterales; family Caulobacteraceae; genus Brevundimonas; species Brevundimonas diminuta. The sequence goes on along the minus strand of NZ_CP073063.1, from coordinate 2,867,133 downwards.
CGCAATAGACCGCATCCACCGCCGCCAGCAGCTCGGCGGGCCGTACATCCGTATCGACCAGGGTGACGCCCCTCAGGTCCGTCACGCAGCCGCGTTTTTTCCCCGCCGCCACGGCCGGATGGCGTTTGACGATCAACTGGGCGTCCGGTTCGTCGCGCCGGGCGGCGGCGATCATCTCGTCAAAGCTCTGAGCCGTCGCGAGGCCACAGGCGATGGAGGCGTCGCCGAACGTCTGGTCCACGATCAGCACGCGCCGACCGGGCTTCAGCAGGTCCACATCCAGCGGCCCGCCCATGTTTGTCTTGGACACGCCGGACGCCACGATCCGGTCGATCAGCACGCGCGCCCGCGCTGTCATGGCCGCGTCGCACCAGTCGTCGGCGTTCTGGATCAGATGCTCCAGCCGGCTGGGCCGCGTCGCATCGTAATAGACGCCCAGATCATCGACGATCAGGCTGAGGCTGGTCGCGCCCGCCTCGCCTATGCCGACCGAACGCAAAAACCCGTCCTCCAGCGCCACATAGGGTCGCCCGGTCTTCTCGGCCCACTGTCGCCCCGCCGCCGCCGTCGGCTTCATCCCCCAGCCCAGCACCGCCTGCACGTCCTCCCCCGGCAGGCGACGCAGGTCATAGTCAGCCAGAAACACGTCGAGGAACGGGACCTTCAGCACGCCGGGCGCACAGACCCAGGCCGGGATTCTCGAAGGCGTGTCGTAGGGTAGGGGCAAGGCGGGTCCGCTGAGGTTTGACGCGAGCTTTACGGCGGTTGCGTCGACGCGACTAGGCCCGACGCTTCCGTCTCCTCCCCACTTCATGGGGAGGTGGCGCGGCGCTCTTGCGCCGTGACGGAAGGGTTCTTCAAATCATCCCAGGCGTTAGTGGGACATCAAAAGCCCCTCCACCGCTTCGCGGTCCCCCTCCCCAGGAGTGGGGAGGAGACAGGCGGTCAACTCGCTCGCGCCAGCAGCGCCTTCGCCTGTTCCAGATGCAGCCGTTCGACCATCGCCCCGTTCACGCGGATCGCGCCCTGACCGTCGGCGGCTGGCGCGGCGAAGGCGGCGACGATCGCTCGCGCATCGGCGATCTCGGCTTCGGACGGCGAGAAGGCGGCGTTGGCGGCCGCGATCTGCGACGGGTGGATCAGGCTCTTGCCGTCGAACCCATACAGTCGCCCCTGCAATGCTTCGGCCGCCAGGCCTTCAGCATCGTCGATCCGGTTGAACACGCCGTCGATGGCCAACAAGCCGTTGGCGCGCGCGGCGGCGACCAGCATGGCCAGCCACGGCTTGAACGGTTCGCGATCCGGCGAAGCCCCGGTCCCCAGCGCCTTGGCCAGGTCGTTGACCCCCAGCATCAGCCCGTCCAGCGCCCCATCTGCGGATGCGATGTCGGCCAGGGCCATCAGCGCGCGCGGCGTTTCGATCATGGCCCACAGGGCGCAGCGCTTGGCCAGGCCGGCGGACAGGGCGTGCACGGCCTCGGGCGTCTCCACCTTGGGTGCGACGATCAGCGTGGCCCCCGCCGCCTTCATCGCCGTCAGGTCGTCCAGCCCCCAGTCGGTGTCCAGACCATTGATCCGCACGCCCAGGCGCGGCCCGAACCCGCCAGCCCGAACCGCCGCGACGGCGGCGTCGCGAGCGTCAGCCTTGGCCTCGGGCGCCACGGCGTCTTCCAGGTCCAGCACGGCGACATCGCAATCCAGCGTCCGGGCCTTCTCGATCGCCCGCGCATTGGAGGCGGGCAGATAAAGGACGCTGCGGACCCGGTCGCTGCGCATCAGACGCGGCCCGTGACGGGCACCAGGGCGCCGGTCATGGCCCGGCTCTCGGGCGAGGCCAGGAACAGGATCACCGCGGCCAGATCGGCCGGCGCGACCCAGGTCGCCGGGTCGGCGTCGGGCATCTCCTTGCGGTTCGCCGGCGTGTCGATGATCGACGGCAGGACGGCGTTGACCGTCACCTTTGTCGTCTTCAACTCCTCCGCCAGCGCCTGGGTCAGGGCGTGGACCCCGGCCTTGGCCGCGCCATAGGCCCCCATGCCGGCCCCGGCCTTCAACGCGGCGGCCGAGCCGACGTTGACGATCCGACCCTCGGGCGAGGCCTTCAGCGCATCCAGCGCCGCGCGGCTGGCGTTGACGGCGGTGGTGACGTTCAGCGCATGCATCCGGTCCCACGCCGGTTCCGCATCGTCGGTTGTCTGCCAGACGAAGCCGCCGGCGATGTTCAGCAGGGCGTCCAGCCGCCCGAACCGGGCGATCACCGCGTCGACGGCCTTTTGCGCCTGGCCGGCGTCCGTCAGATCGACCCCGCCGATCTCCAGCACGCCGTCGGGCACGGCATGGCCCGAGGCATGGTCGATCACCGCGACCTGCCAGCCGCCTTTCAGCGCCGCCTCCAGCACCGCCCGGCCCAGGACGCCGTGTCCGCCGGTGATTGCGACTGTTCGCTGCGTCATCCGATCCTCCATGTCGCCGGGGACCATAGAGCCGGCTGCGGCCGGATCAACCGGCCCCGATCAAGCGTCGGCGAACACCTTCGCCATCAACCGCTCCAGCGCCTCCTGATCGTCCGTATCGAAGGCGGCCGGCGTCGTCGCATCCACGTCGAACACCGCGATCAGCGCGCCCGCGGCGTCGCGCACGGGCACCACGATCTCGCTGGCCGAACGGCTGTCGCAGGCGATGTGGCCGGGGAAGGCGTGCACATCCTCGACCAACTGGGTCTGGCCCGTCGCCGCCGCCGCGCCGCATACTCCGCGTCCGAACGCGATGCGCAGGCACCCCAGCGTGCCCTGATAAGGCCCGACCACCAGTTCGTCGGTCTTGTCCGGCGCGACGACATAGAAGCCGGTCCAGAAATAGTGCTCGAACGCATCGGCCAGCATCGACGCCACCGTCGCCATTCGCGCCGTTACATTCGGCTCGCCGTCGAGCACGGCCAGGACTTCCGTCTCGACCTCCAGATAGCGCGCCGCCTTGTCGGCGGGACGATCGTTGCGGGCGACATAGGCCATGGAAAACCTCCGGAGCGGGACAGGCTGGCGATATAGGCGAGCGGCCGGCCGAAGGGGAGGGGCGCCATCATTCGCCGCCGCTTCGCCGGGAACGCCTCCATGCGCCCCGGTGTTGGCGCTGGGAGACAACGACGGAGGCTCGCGTGACATCCACCCCTTCACGACCGCTCAGCCTGATCGCCGCCCTGATGCTGTCGGCCGCCGCGGCCGCCTGCGGTCAGGACGCCGGCGCGCCTGGACCAGCTAACGCGACGCAGCCGCCCGCGTCATCCGCGCCCGAGCCGATGGCGCCGCCTCCGGAACCGGCGAAGACCGGCGCAAGCCCCGCCGCTTCGTCATCAGAACCCACGACCCCCACGGCCTCGCGCAAGTCGTGTTATCTTTCGGTCGATGGTAAGGTTCTGCTCGACGAGCCGTGCCTCGTCTATCCGTTCGGCGACGGCGGCTACACGATGAACGCCTGGTCCGAGGGCAAGCCCAAGAACTCCCATTTCGCCGTCGTCGTCCTGATGGCCGACGGCTCGGCCGACGCCACCTGGAACGCCGACCCCGACGACGACAAGGCCGGCGATCGCTTGGGGACCGTGCGCCTGGACGGCGACTGCTGGATCAACGACCGCGCGCGCATCTGCGTGCGGTAATCACGCGCCACGCCACCTGCCAAAGGCGCGCCCGGCGCCTCAAGCTTGAGCGCAAGAGATTGGTTTATCCCAAACAATCCGGCTGGGACGAAACGTCCCAAGGCTAAAATGTGGTTGACGACAACGCGAAACACCTTCGATTTGTGCGTCGGAGTTGCGTCGCGGGGGCGCAGTAGAGTCGTCGGCCGCAGGCCGCAGGGGGTAGGTTTTGAGTTTCAGTTTCAAGGGCGGTCTGCTGGCCGCAGCGGCAGGCGTCGCGATCATGGTGGGCACGACGGCGGCGGCGCAGACCGCTCCGGCTCCCACGGCCCCGGCCGGCGGCTTCTACATGGCCAACGGCACGCGCACGACGAACTATCAAACGGCCATCGCGTCCTGGCGCGCGGACAGCCAGTTCGCGGTCGATTATTCCAAGGGCTTCCTGGGGCTGGAGCACGCCTACGCCATGGGCCTGAGCGGGCGCGGACAGACCGTGGGGGTCAATGACGCCGGCGTTTACATGGCCCACCCCCTGTTCGGATCGGCCGGCAAGGTGACAGGCCTGCGTAGCCAGGCGGTCGCCGGCTATGGCAACGACGGCATGATCAATCCGCGTCGCCAGTGGGAAGGTCACGGCACCCACGTGTCCGGCACCATCGCCGGCGATCGCGTGGCGGGCCAGCCGATGTTCGGCAACGCCTTCAACGCCAAGCTTTACGCCGCCACCGCCAACTTCTCGGCCGGCGACTTCCTCTGGTACAAGGACGCGATCATCGACGGAAAGATCGTCGCCACCCAGAACCAGAACATCGTCGACCTGGCCAATACCGGCCAGGTGCGCATCATCAACAACAGCTGGGGCAGCGGCAACTCCCTGCCGTTCAACGCCTCGCTGCCGACCGTGCTGGCGTCGTTCAATCGCAACTACGGCGACTTCTACAAACCGGTTTTGGACAAGGACGTTCTGGTCGTCTTCTCGGCCGGCAACGGCTATGGCGTCCACGCCGGGATCGATGCGGCCGCACCGCTGAACGATCCGCGTCTGCGCTCCAACTGGCTGTCGGTCGCCAACTATTCCAGCTTCACCGCCGCCGACCCCTCGACCAGCTTCTGCGGTCAGACGGCGACCTGGTGCGTCGCTGGACCGGGTTCGGCCGTCGTCTCGTCGGTGCCCGCTTATACGATGGACCGGGCGGGCATCCTGGCCCTCTATCCGCGCGCCAACTACGCCAGCCTGTATTCCGCGACTACGGTTACCGCCCTTCAAACCGCGTCGGTGAACCAGTTCATCGGCGTTCTAAACGCCTATTTGGCCGCTCGCGCCTCTGGTGGCCCGACCTACAATGAAGACGCATGGCGCCGCGAAGTCGGACGTCAGGCGGCCGCCATCACCTTGGTTTCGGGGGCGCGGCTGGGTGATCCGGACGGCTTCACCTCCGTTCTGGCAGGGCTACTGACCTCGACCAACAACATGGCGCTGCTGACCCCGGCCTTCTCGGGCGCGGTTTTGCAGTACGCCAATGACGAGCTTCAGCGCGTGCTGAACCAGTACATCAAATATACGGGCGGCGGTTATGCGGCCTACACCGGCACGTCGATGGCGGCGCCGAACATCTCGGGCTTCGCGGCCCTGCTGATGGAGAACTTCCCCGAATATTCGACGGCGCTGATCTCGGACATTCTGGTGTCCAGCTCCAAGGATCTGGACACGCCGGGTGTCGATCTGCGCTCGGGCTGGGGTGCCCCGCAAATGGACGTGGCCCTGCGCGGACCGACGGCGCTGCGCGACACCCGCGACGTCACCGTCGCCGTGGGCACGGTCGATATCTGGAGCAACAACATCGGCGATGCGCGCGACCGCTATTCGGCCGAGGTCAAGGCCAACTTCGGCAATGACATCGGCGGTCTGGTCAAAAAGGGCGGCGGTCAGCTGATCCTGACGGGCGCCAACGACTACAGCGGCCCGACCCGGGTCGAGGGCGGCCTTCTGACGATCAACGGCAGCCTGCTGCGCTCCAGCGCCACCGTCGGCGGCGTCGGCATGATCGGCGGCACCGGTCGACTGGCGAACCTGACGGCGGAAAGCGGCGGCGTGGTGTCGCCCGGCGACGGCGTCAATCCGTTCGGAACCCTGACGGTCGCCGGCAACCTGAACTTCAAGCCGGGCTCATTCCTGTGGATTCGCTCCAGCGTGAACGGCGCGGCCTATTCTCGCCTGAACGTGGGCGGCACGACCAAGATCGACGGCGGCCAAGTGATCCTGAAGGCCGACAACGGCGAATGGAATCTGCGCACGCGGATGAACATCATTAACTCGACCGGTGCGGTGACGGGCACGTTCAGCGGCGCCCAGAGCGATCTGGCCTTCCTGGCCCCGGTGCTGACCTATTCGACCAACGGCGTGGTCCTGACGGTGCGGCGCAACGACGTGACCGTGGCTTCGCTGGGCCGCACGGACAACCAGCAGTCGGTCGGCGGCGCGCTGGACGTCATGATCAACAACACCGCGACCGGGACCAACCGCGATCTGTCGCTGGAAAACGCCCTGCTGGACGCCAGCGTGCCTGCGGTTCAGGGCGCGCTCAGCGGCCTGACGGGCGAGGTCCACGCCACCCTGGGCGGCCTGGCTGTTTCGGATGCCCGCGTCATCCGCGACGCCATGTCCGAGCGCGGACGCAGCCAGGGCGGCGCGGCCACCTACGTCGGCAACGGCGTGTCGGTCTGGGGCAGCGGGGTCTTCGGCAACGGCCGGGGCTCGGCGCATGACGGCCTCGCGGGCTTCCGCAACGAAGCCTCCGGCTATCTGGTCGGGGCCGAGAAGGCGTTGGCGAACGACGTCCACGTCGGCGTTTCGCTGGGCGAAACCCGCTCGGAACTGCGCTCGCCGCGTCTCAGCTCGACCGGCCGGGTCACCAGCGAGCAGATCGGCGTCTATGGCGGCGCCGGCGTCGGCGACTTCCAGATCCGCGTCGGCGGATCGTGGGCCAGCGCCGATGTCCGCACGGATCGTACGGCCCAGCTGAACGCCTTCACCAACGCCCTGGTCGGCGACTACGACGGCGACGTCTGGCAGGCCTATGGCGAGGTGGCGTGGAGCCGCGCTGTCGGCGGCACGATGTTCGAGCCCTACGCCGGCTACAGCCACGTCGAATACGACGCCGACGTCGTTGAGACGGGCGGCGACGCCGCTCTGTCGGGCAATGTGAAGCAAAAGGCCGATCTGCTGACCGCCGGCTTCCGCACCCGCACCGTGCTGGCGGGCGGCGAGGGGCGTGCGCGTCTGTCGGCCGTGACCCACCTGGCCTACACCCACGACCTGAACGGGGACGGGCCGGTCTTCGACGCCGCCTTCGCCGACGGTCCGCGCTTCCTGATCGACGGAGCCAATCCTGGCGACGACGTGATCTCGGGCGGCTTGGGCTTCAACATCCAGGCGACCGAACGCACCGCGATCGAGCTGGGCTACACCGGCCTCTACAAGGACGAGTATCGCGATAACCGCATCTATGGCCGGTTCAGCGTCAGGTTCTGATCTGACGACAGGATAAGACGGCGGCGGCCCCGATCGACGATCGGGGCCGTTGTTTTTTGCGCCTAGTTCGTCTGGGCGGACAGGGCGTCGTTGTCCTTGGTGAACGGTCGATCCCGCTCGGCCGTGCGGTTTTCGATCCAGACGCCCCTGCGCCCCGTCACCCGCTCCACCGCCTCCATCGCGCTGCGAATGAAGACGGCCGGGCTTTCCACTTCATCGGAGCGTCGAACGGGTATCGCCGGATCGCCCTCCAGCAGGGTCGAGGCATAGACGTTCAACTGATGTCCCCGGCGCCGTCCATCGCGATACGGAAACAGGCACAGTGTGTAGTGCTGCTCGATCCGCGCCTGCACACGCTGGGCGGCCTCGGCGCGCCAGCTCGCGCCCGTGCACACCACCGTTCGCGGCGCGCTCAGCCATCCGGCCGGCGCGCGTGTCGCCGGGCCTTGCAGACCAAAGGCGCTCTGCGCAGTCGGATCGACCAGAGTGAAGCGACCGGGCGAACGCGGCGCATCGCCCATGTTCAGCTGACGATAGTTCGCTTGCACCGGCAGGCGATCGAGATGGCGCTGCAGGGCTCGCGCGATTTCACGACCGCTGCGCGACGTCTGGAAATCCACGATCGCATAGGCTTGATCGATGCTTTGCCGATCCGCCCGCACGGACTGAGCCGCAGCGCCGGACGCCTGACCCAGCATAATCAGCGCCACAAACGCCACAGACCGTCGAGAGATCGCCATAGGCCATGACGTTCACGACCGACTGATCTGTCAAGGAGTGCCTCGATATGGGTTTCGGGACCACTTGAAACCGGATCGAGCGCTGAGCGAATTTGCACAGACTTTCTGCGACCAAAAATCCGCTGATCACTGGACAATGCTTCAACCGGTTTTGGATCTGGGTCGGCTGTAGTGCGGCCCGGCGCCAAGAGAGGGAACCCCTCGAAGGCTGCCTCAGTCTGACATGCATTGGCTGAGTTTAGGCGGCTAAGCGAATGCGATCCCCTACGCGCTAATCCACCTCGTCGCCGACAGGCTGGTGGGTGAAGCCCTTTGCCCCGCTCAAAGACTTGGCGTCACGGCTGATTTCGACGTCGCTTTCGGCATAGGCGATCAGCAGGCGCGACAGGTCTTCCAGCGCGCTTTCGTGAATGCGTTCATAGCCGTGGCTGGCGTCGATGCCGAAGGTGACCAGGGCGGTCCGGATGTCGGCGCCGGCTTCCAGAGCCGAAGCCGAGTCCGAGCGATAGTATCGGAAGACGTCCTTCTGGTGCGGGATGTCGTGGTCGCGGGCCAGTTGAACCAATTTGCGTGACAGGTGCCAGTCGAAGGGGCCTGTCTGGTCGGCCATGGCGATGGTGACGCCGAACTCCGACGAGTTCTGGCCGGGTGCGGTCGTGCCGTTGTCGACCGTCACCATGGCGGCGACATCCGGGATCAGCACGGACGAGGCGCCCAGCCCGACCTCCTCGGCGATCGTGAACAGCCACCAGGTATCGACCGTCGGCGTGCGATCTTCGCGGATCATGCATTCCAGCGCGGCCAAAAGGGTGGCGACGCCCGCCTTGTCGTCCAGATGGCGCGAGACGACGAAGCCGGTATCGATGAACTCGGGCTGCGGATCGATGGCGACGATGTCGCCTACATCCACGCCCAGGGCCAGGGTGTCTTCGCGGCCGTGGGTCACGGCGTCGATGCGCAGTTCGACCTGGGCCCAGTTCACCGGCTGGGTGTCGACCTCTTCGTTGAAAGTATGGCCCGACGCCTTCAACGGCAGGATGGTGCCGCGATAGGCGCCGGCCTCGGAGAAGATCGTCGCCCGCGCACCCTCGGCGAAACGCGACGACCAGTGACCGATCGCGACCAACTCCAGCCGGCCGTTCGCCTTCACCTGTTTGACCTGCGCGCCCAGGGTGTCGACGTGGGCGACGATGGCGCGCGCCGGTTTTGGCGTCCGGCCCGGCAAGCGTGCGCGAAGGGCGCCGCGGCGGGTCATCTCATAGTCGAGGCCCAGCCGCTCCAGTTCGCGGCACAAGAGCCAGACCGCCTCGTCCGTATAGCCGGTCGGGCTGGGCGTGTTCAGCAGGTCGGCCAAACGGGCCTTCAGGTAGTCGAGGTCTATCGCGGGGCGGGCCAAGGGGCCTCCTTCAGGCTTCGGGTCGCGAAAATGTCCGCGCAGCGGCCGGTGCGGACAGTGGAAAGAGCAGATCCACGAAACGCTCGGCAGTCGGTTGGGGTTCGTGGTTGGCCAGGCCGGGGCGCTCATTGGCTTCGATGAAGGCGTAGTCGGGTTCGCGCGACGACTTCACCATCAGGTCGATGCCGGTGACCGGAATGTCGATGGCGCGCGCGGCGGCGACGGCGGCGCGGATCAGGGCGGGATGCACCTCATCCGTCACATCATGGATGGTGCCGCCCAGGTGCAGGTTAGCAGCCTTGCGCACCAAAATCTCGGCCCCTTCCGCCGCCACGTCGTCGAGACGATAGCCGGCCTCGGCCAGGGTGCGTTCGGTCTCGGCGTCGATCGGGATGGTGGATTCCCCACCGGTGGCGGCGGCGCGACGACGGCTTTGGTGTTCGACGAGGGCGCGCAAGGTCGAGCGGCCGTCGCCGAAGACGCGCGGCGGACGACGCAGGGCGCAGGCGACGACCTTGTAGTCGATCACCACCAGCCGAAGGTCCTCGCCCTGAACCTGTTCCTCGACCAGAACCTCGGAACAGATGCGGCGCGCCCGGACCAAAGCCGTCTGGACCTCGCTCGTCGTCGTCAGGCCGACCGCGACGCCTTGCCCCTGTTCGCCGCGCGCCGGTTTGACGACCAGGGCGCCGAACTTGCTCAGCGCTGCATCGATGGCCGACGGGCTTTCGGGATCGATCCTCTCGGGAACGCGCACGCCGGCCGCCTCGACGATGCGTCGCGTCATCCGCTTGTCGTCGCAGATGCTGAGCGCGACGGCCGAGGTCAACTCCGACAGACTTTCGCGACACCGGACCGAGCGGCCGCCCCAGTTCAGGCGAAACAGCCCGCCCTCACCGTCGATGATCTCGGTATGGATGCCGCGCCGACGCGCCTCGTCGACGATGATCCGGGCATAGGGGTTCAGGTCGTGGTCGTCGGTCGGGCCGACGAACAGAGCCTCGTTGATCGGGTTCTTACGTTTGACCCCGAAGAAGGAGACGCGACGGAAACCCAGCTTTTCGTACAGGGCGATGGCCTGGTCGTTGTCGTGCATGACCGACAGGTCCATGTGCGCCAGACCTTGGGTCTTGAAGTGTTCGGCCAGACGCCGAACCAGGGCCTCGCCGACGCCCGGCTGGGTCGCCTGCGGATCGACCGCCAGGCACCATAGCGAAGAGCCGCATTCCGGATCTTGAAAGGCGCGGGCATGGTTGACGCCCGTCACGGTGCCGATCACAGCCCCCGTCACGGTGTCCTCGGCGACGAAATAGGTCAGGGTTCGGTCGTCCCGATGCGACCAGAAGAAGTCTGGCGGAACCGGCACCATCTTGCGCTTGGCGTAGATGTCGTTGACCGCCTGCGCATCCGTTTCCGACGTCAGCCGGCGCACGGTGAAGCCTCGGGGCTGGCGTCGGCTGGTGCGATAGGTCGCCAGTTCCAGCCGATAGGTGTGCGACGGATCCAGGAACAACTCCTGCGGCGCCGAGGCCAAAAGGACGTGCGGATTGCGAACATAGAAGGCGATGTCGCGCCGGTCCGGCCCCTCCGCGCGCAGGGCCTCGACCAACGGCTCGGCCGTCTCGAAGGTCTGGGCGAACAGCAGTCGGCCCCAGCCGCAGTCCAGCACGGCATCCAAGGTCGGTCCGTCTCCCGACTGCACCGGGGGCTTCAGGCCCTCGTGCCGCAGACGTTTGAGCCGATGCGCCTTTGATCGCTCGGAGCGGATATCAGACGCCATGCTGCTGCATCCACATTTCCAGGACGGCGACCTGCCAAAGCTCGGAGCCGCGAAGGGGTGTGATGTGCTCGGTCGGATTGGCGAACAGGGTGTCCAGATAGCCCCGGTCGAACAGGCCGCGGTCGCGCGCGGCCTGATTGGTCAGGGCCTCGCGCACCATCTCCAGATATGGACCCTGGATGTATTTCAGCGCGGGTACGGGGAAATACCCCTTCTTGCGATCGATGACCTCGGAGGGGATCACCAGACGCGCGGCCTCTTTCAGCACGCCCTTGCCGCCTTGCGCCAGCTTGTGCTCGGGCGGAATGCGACCCGCCAGTTCGACCAGTTCGTGATCCAGGAAGGGTACGCGCGCCTCCAGGCCCCAGGCCATGGTCATGTTGTCGACCCGCTTCACCGGGTCGTCGACCAGCATCACCTGGCTGTCCAGACGCAGGGCCTGGTCGACCGGAGTCGCTGCGCGGCCTTGCGCAAAATGAGCCTCGACAAGGGCGCGGCTGACGTCGGTGTCGGCCATATAGGCGCCGTTCAGCTGGGTCTTCAGCGTGGCATGGCTGCGGTCGAAGAAGGCCTTGGCGTAGGTTCCGACCGGATCGGTCGCGCCCAGCATCGGCGGATACCAGTGATAACCGGCGAACACCTCGTCGGCGCCCTGTCCCGACTGCACCACCTTGATGTGTTTGGAAACTTCCTGGCTCAGCAGGTAGAAGCCGACATTGTCGTAGGAGACCATCGGTTCCGACATGGCGCCGATGGCGCCCGGCAGGGCCTCCATCAGCCGCTGGTGCGGCACGAAGATCTGGTGATGCTTGGTCCCGTAATGTTTGGCGATCAGGTCGGAATAGACGAACTCGTCGCCCTTCTCGCCATTGGCCTCTTCGAAACCGACCGAGAAGGTCATCAGGTCCTTCTGACCCAGTTCGGCCAGCAGACCGACAATCAGGCTGGAATCCACCCCGCCTGACAACAGCACGCCCACCGGCACGTCGGCGACCATACGGCGCTTCACCGCTTTGCGCAGACCGTCGAGGACCCGGTCGCGCCAATCCTCGGCCGTCAGGGCCGCATCCTCGGGATGGCGGGTCATGTCGGGCTGCCAGTAGAGGCGGTCCTTGGCCCGCCCATCCGCCTCGATCACGCGGATGGTGGCCGGCGGGAACTTCTTGACACCTTTCAGGATGGTGTGCGGCGGCGGCACCACCGCATGGAAGGTCATGTAGTGGTGCAGGCCGACGGGATCGATGGTCTTATCCACGTCGCCCGCCGCCAGCAGGGCCGGCAGGGTCGAGGCGAAGCGCAGACGCTTGCCGTGTTCGGCCAGATACAGCGGCTTGATGCCGAAGCGGTCGCGGGCGATCACGGTGCGGCCGGTGTCGCGCTCATGCAGCACGAAGGCGAACATGCCCTTGAACCGCTCGACGCAGGCTTCGCCCCACGCCTTCCAGGCCTTGATGATGACCTCGGTGTCGCCGTGCGAGAAGAAGCGGAAACCCATCCCCTGCAGCTCTTCGCGCAGTTCGGGATAGTTGTAGATGCAGCCGTTGAACGCCAGGGTCACGCCCAGGTCGGCGTCCACCATCGGCTGCTGCGCCTTCTCCGACAGGTCGATAATCTTCAGGCGTCGGTGACCCAGCCCCACCGGGCCGCGCACAACAATGCCCGAGCCATCCGGTCCACGGGGCGAGAGCGCATCGGTCATACGATGAACGGCGTCGGCATCGGCCGGTCGTCCGTCGAAATTGATCTCGCCGCTAAGACCGCACATGGGTCCTCCTTGAATTGTGGAAGCAGCGGGTACAAATGGTTAGGACACGAAAGAGTTCAACCCGAATGGCCGATATTTCCCATGAGCCAGGCCCTGACGTGGCGGTTGACGCCACCGCATCCCTTGTCCGGTCGGTCCGACGCATCGCCCAGGCGATTGATGTTCGGTCTCGAGAAATCTCACGTCTGACCGGGCTGACGCTGCCGCAACTCCTCGTGCTGCAATCCATCCGCGCATTGGGTGAAGTCAGCACCAGCGCCATATCTCGGGACGTTTCCATGTCGGCGCCGACCGTCGTCGCCGTACTGGACAAGCTCGAAGCCAAGGGCATGGCCGCCCGCTATCGCTCCACCGTCGATCGCCGCGTCGTCCATGTGCGTTTGACCGACGCTGGGCGGCAGGCGTTGAATACGTCCCCGGGCCTGCTCGGCGACGGCTTTCTCGCCGCCTTGGCGGAACTTCCACACAGCGAACGACTGGCGATGGCTCAAGCTGTCGAACGCCTGGCCGTTTTGATGCAGCCGCGCGACACTTCGGCCTCTTCGAAGCCGCACCATGAGGCTGTCAGGTCCTCAGAAGCGGCTCGGGATATCTCCCTGGCGAACAGCCGGAAGCGGTAATCCTGACCTGTCTGGTCCAACACTATCTTCTAACCTCGAGCCAATCAAAGAGGCCAAAACAGCAAGATGAGCGATGGCCCCGTGACCAGAACGAGCGCGCTCAAAGGCGCGCCCAGCCTGGGATAATCAGAAAACTTATAGCCCCCAGGTCCCATGACCAGCGTGTTGCACTGATGACCGATGGGCGTCAGGAAGTCGCACGCGGCGCCGACCGCGACCGCCATCAGGAATGGATCCGGATTGTAGCCAAGCTGCTTGGCCAGCGTCGCTCCGATCGGGGCGACGATCAGAACGGTCGCCGCATTGTTCAGGAAGGGCGTAACCGCCATTGAGGCGAGCATGACGCCGGTGATCGCGACAACGCCCGGCAAGCCTGTGAACACGTGGCGAAGCAGTCCCGCGATCAGATCGGACCCACCCGTGGATTGGATCGCGTCTGAGACGGGAATGAGGGCTGCGATCAGAACCAGCAGAGGTCCATCGAGGGCGGCATAGGCCTCACGCATCTTCAAGCCGCCCAAGGCGACGATGACGACGGCGGCGCCGAAGAAGGCGACGGCGACTGGAACCAGGCCAAGGCCGACGAGCGTCATGGCGCACGCAAGAACAACAGCCGGCATGAACCGCCTGCGCACGCTTCCGAGTTGAACCTGACGCTCCGCCAGGGGCAGTAAATCCAGCGCTCTCAGCGCGACCGGCAGCGCCTGTTCGGCGCCTTGAAGCAGGATGATATCGCCGGGGGCCAGTTTCGCCGTCCGCAGATGCTGGGTCAGTTGAAAGCCGCTTCGCGACACGCCCAGCAGATTAATCCCGTGCTGGCCGTATAGATCCGAGCTTCGAACAGACTGCCCTTGCAGCGGGGAGTTTCGGCCGATCACCGCCTCTACGATCGCAATCTCCTCGGATGCGGTCGCCATGGGAACCGGGCGATCATCACGGATGAGATTCATCTGAGCCCGACTGACGAAGCCCTCCAGCGCCTGCTGCTCGCCCTCGATCAGCAGCGCGTCACCCGCCTTGACGACGACATTGCCTCTGGGATTCAGCCGCCGTTTCCCTGACCGGATCAACGCCATGATCTTGACCTCCCCGTCGCCGAGGGCGCCGAGAGCGGACACGGTCATAGATCCCGGAGCCCAGCCTTCAGGCGCCCTGACTTCCGTGGCATAGGCGTTGGCGGCCAGGGCCGCGCTCATGGACGTCGCGCCCTGTCGATCGCGGGGCAACAGGCGATAGCCGAACGCCAAAAACGCCAGGGCGATCAGGGTGAGCGCCAGGCCCACGGGTGCGTAGTCGAACATGGAGAAGGGTTTGCCGACGATGCTCTGACGCACTTCGGCGACGATGATGTTCGGGGCGGTCCCGACCAGGGTGACCATGCCGCCCGCCATGGCGCCGAAAGCCATCGGCATCAGGAGCCGTGAGGGAGACGACTTCGTCTGGCGCGCCACCTGAAGCGCGACCGGCATCATGATCGCCAGTGCACCGACATTCTTCGTCGCCATGGAAAGCAAGGTCACAGCGCCGGTCAGAACCGGGACCTGGGAGCGCTCAGTCGTTAACAGCGGCATCACACGCCGCATCGCGAGTTCAATGACCCCCGACCGGGCGAAGGCCGCCGAAACGATCAGCGCGCAGGCGATGATGACGGTGACATCGTTCTTGAAACCGTCAAACGCAGCCTCGGCGGGGATGATGCCGATCGCCAATCCTGCAACCAATGCGACGACCGCGACCAGGTCGTAACGAAATCGACCCCAGATGAAGGCGCCGATTGTCAGCCCGACAAGGCCAAAGGCCAGTCCCTGTTGAAACGTCACTCGCCTAGCGCCCTT
This sequence comes from Brevundimonas diminuta, assembly GCF_022654015.1. NCBI lineage: Bacteria > Pseudomonadati > Pseudomonadota > Alphaproteobacteria > Caulobacterales > Caulobacteraceae > Brevundimonas > Brevundimonas diminuta. The sequence goes on along the minus strand of NZ_CP073063.1, from coordinate 2,851,834 downwards.
GCATGATCAGCACGCAGCGTAGGCTGAATGCTAGAAGGCAGCCAGCCCTCTGGATCACTCAACGACAGAAGAGCATCTGCTGTCAGTGCTGATCCTATCCTGGCGGAAGGGCATGACGACCCAGCTACCAAGATGCACGATGACAATTCAGATCAAGCAGTAGATGAGGGCGAAAATGCAGACCTGAGCAGTGCTAAGGATCAGCTTCTCCGGCTCAGCCAATGATCCAGGCTGATCGGTCCGGCGCCGAACCTGATGATGTAGAGCAGCACCGTCGCCCAGAGCAGGTGGGTCGGCCAACCGAGGGGGTAGACGAAAACCTCGATCACTATGGTCATGCCAAGAAGCGCGAGCGCGGCGAAGCGGGCGCCGAGGCCGAGCACCAGCAGGACCGGGAACAAATGTTCCGAATAGGTCGCCAGATGGGCGGCGATATCGCCGGGGATCAGAGGCAGTCGGTATTCCTCGGCGAACAGAGCATAGGTGCTGTCTGTGATGGTCAGCAGGCCCTCCACCTTTGTCCGGCCGGAAAGAAAGAAGACCGCCGCGATCGATACACGCGCGATCAGGCTGAGCACCGGCAGGGGGATCGCAGCCTGGGCCAGGCGTGGGAGGGCCGCCAGGGAGGGGCGCGGCGACGATGCGGCGGTCAGTTCGGTCATTGTGGCGCTCCGGTTTCGATACGGGTGAAGGCGCCGCTCAGAAGCAGATCTCTGAACAGCTCGGACAGATTGGCTGCGGGATCGGCGGCGAGGGCGGCCAGAGCCGCTGCTCCGACGGTGCGGCCGTGCCGGCAGGCGTCGAGGAAGGCGAACTGAGGACGGGTCAACCGATGGGTCTGGACCTGCATTTCCGGACGCACGATCAACAGGCCCTCGGGGGACTGGTCCCACAGCATGTCGTCCGGAGGCGCAGCCACACGATTGGCCAGCCAGATCGAAGGCGCAGTCCAGTCGAACCAGAAGACTTGCGCAGACGGATGCAGGACCGGGCGGCCAGCGTTGAGAGCAGTGTGCGACAGGGCGGCGACCGTCCCAGGGAGCAGGGTCGGTGCGTCAGCGGCGCGGTGCGCGCGGCTCCGTGCGCGATCAAGACGGGCGACAGGCGGCAGAAACTGAAGTTCAAACGCGGGCGGAAACGTCGCCAGCCACTCCGGGAAGCCCTCGCCATAGGCATCGAGAACCGGGGATGAGGGAGGCGCGCTGTCGGCGTAGATCAAAGCGGCGTCGCGAAACCAGTCCGGACCGACCAACCGTTCGACAGTCGGATAGAGACCCGCCAGGGCGTCGGCCCGCCCCTTGGCCACCGTGTTTCGATAAACCGCCAATCCGGGCGCATTTGGATCCGCCAGCCACGGTGTGAGCACGGAGCCCTGCCCCTGCAAGGCCAGGGAGAAGCTCGCATGAAATGACAGCATCTGATCGTCAGGTGGCGCGCTGGACATGGCAGGCCTCCATTATGGCGACGGCTTGATCGCGTTGGCGCGTGCTGCTGTCGGACCTGGCCGCGCACCTGCGGCCCTTTTTCAAACGCCGTCTTTTCAACGGAGAAAGCGACGCGGAGGACCTCGTGCAAGAGACCCTAATCGCCATTCACGCCAAGCGCGCCACATGGGATCGCAACCAGTCGTTCACGGCCTGGGCCTTCACGATCGCCCGCCACAAGCTGATCGACCACCTGCGCCGCCAGGGCCGACGCCTCACCGAGCCGCTGGACGACGCAATCGTGCTGCTGGCCGAGCACACGGTCGAGGACGGGGTCATGCGACGCGATTTGACCCGCGCCTTGTCGATCCTCCCGGCGCGACAGCGCGCCCTGATCCATGATGTGAAAGTCATCGGACTGAGCGTGGCCGAGGCGGCCGAGCGTCACGGCTATTCCGTCGCCGCCGCCAAGGTCAGCATCCATCGCAGCTTCAAGGCTTTGACCGCGCGCTTCGCGGCTGGAGCAGCAGGGTCCAACGATGAAGACTGACGACCTGATCACCAGCCTGGCGCTGGACTTGCCGCCGACGTCCCGAAGCGACATTGACCGTCGTGTGCTGCTGTTCATGCTGCCGGCGGCGGGCGTCGCGCTTGCTGGTGTCGTTTGGTGGCTGGGATTGCGACCGGATCTGATGTCGGCCGTCGCCGGACCGACCTTCTGGGCCAAGGCGGCCTATACGGCCTCCCTGTGCGTCGCCGGCTTCTGGCTCCTGGATCGACTGGGGCGGCCGGGCGCTTCGCCGCGCCGTCCCGCAATCCTGCTAGCCGCCATTTTGGCCGTCGCTGCCGGATGGGCTGTCGTGGAGTTGCTGGGCGCTGCGCCTGACGCGCGGATGGACATGGTCATCGGGCGTTCCGCCAGGGTCTGTCCGACGAATATCCTGTCGCTCGGCGCTCTGGCGGCGCCGTTCATCTTCTTCGCCGCGAGACGATTCGCCCCTGTGAAGCCCGCTTTAGCCGGCGGCGCCGCCGGTCTTCTGACCGCAGGGCTGGCCGCGACCGTCTATGGCCTGCATTGCCCCGAGCACACAGCCGCCTTTGTAGCCGTCTGGTACACCTTGGGCATGGGCCTCGTCGCGGCCCTGGGTGCTGCTATCGGTCGTTTCACCTTCCGCTGGTGAGCGTGCATGCAACACTGCCGTTAAGCGGTCGTGAGCCGCTTCTAAGCGGTTCCGACAGACAGGGTGGTAGGCCCGGAGGGAGAGCCTCTAGGGACCCCTCTGGTGCCGGATTTCCTAGGCTTTAACGGCCTTCAAAAGTGTCGTGTGTCACAGTCTGGGTGTCACAGGCAAGAGGAGGATGCGGACATCCGCTGGGTCACACCGACGCGACGTGCTGGATCAGCGCGCTGAACCCGAACGCCCGAACATAGGGGTCAAGCGACGCCAAAGCGTGTCCTCCAGAAGGAGGACTGCTTCATTTGAAGCATCGCGGTCATAGGCAGCCACCAGGAGATCGATCTCGCACGCCGGAACCCAACTATTGAGTCGGAGCGCAAAGGTTCGGTCAGAGCCGTATCCTAGGTGTTCCTTGATGCGAGAACTCAGGGTCAACGAGCTACCTACATACAACACGCGAGAAGGCTCGACCTTGTTCAAGCGAGGAAAGGCTAGGGAGCCCGATGCGCGGTCTTTGGCCGCTGCAAAACGGTCTTGGAAATTGGCAAGGTGCGTCTGGTCGAGGTTAGCATCACAGACCTGAAGCACGTAGAGACAGCGCCCAGCCCCGCTCCCTCTCCGGATGTCTGAGAGCAGCGCCTGCGCCGCCTCTTCAGATGCTAGATGCTCTGGCGTGATCTTGAAGGTCGTCAGTGCTGGCGCGAGATCACGCACCGCCATGCTGGTGGCGTCCAGCCGCTCAAGCACTCGTTGGGTCAGATCGGTATATGGCACGCACGCTCCCTGTCAGGCGTAGTGGTCAAAGCCAGGTTTCACGACCAGACATGGCGCGGACAGCACGGCCAAGTCCGTCGACCAACCAGTGCGTAGCAGGCTCGCGCCGAGTAAGCTGAACGCCTCGGGCTCGTCGATGGCTGAGCGGTAGGGCCGGTCGCCTCCGAGGAGCGCTTTGGTCTCGCGGGCGGCGATGAAGGCGTCGTCGGCATGGTCGTCGCCCTTCGCCGCCGCTGTGACGAAGGCCTCAAAGAAAAGGATGTCGCCGGGACAAGTCGGCAGGGCGTTGACGTCGGTTGAGGCCGCCGCCTGGCTCAGCCCTCGGCGCAGGCCCGTCAGCGTGTAGGTGACCACCGCCAGCGCGGCCGTGGTGACTGCAGCTCCCGCTCCCGCGCTCCAGGGGCGAGATCCCTCGCCCTTCCGGCCGCTCAGGATCTTGAGGGCCTCGGCGGACGCCGGGATGAACAATGGGGCCTCAAAGCCTATGGCCAGTGGCCAATTCGTGCCCAGCGCTGTCATGGCGTCGATGAAGACGTCCAGGTCCTTGCCGAGGATGGGATCGGCGTTCGGGGTCAGGATCGCCCAGCCCAGCTTCCCGCCCTTCGGCGAGCCGACATCGATCACGCCAATGGCGATGTCGGTCCGACCGTAGCTCATGCAGCCGCCTTGCGTCGCCCTCGGGTCGCCTTGGGGGCGCTGGCGCGTTCGGCGCGGATGCGGTCAAGGAGGACGCTGGCGGGTTCATCGGCGGGGTCTTGGGGAACCAGTTCACCCCAGAAGGCCTTAGCGAGGACTGCTTGGTCGAGGCGGTTCAGAAGGCGACGAGCACTGGAAGCCTCGGCTGCCAGACGGTCAATCTCCGCGAAGGCCCGCTCTACCCGCAAAACAATCGCCGCCTGTTCTTCTAAGTCTGGAAGCCTCACTTTGGTAGACTTGATATCAACAGCACGTAGGTGAGGTTGTGCAGAGCCGCGAGCATTTGAACTGACCCAACCCAAGAAGGCGGGAGACCGTAGAGCCCACATCACATAGTGCGGCAAGACATTGCCCTTGGGGCGTACGATGATCATCGCCGAATTAATACGGACACGTTCAAAGGGAGCACGCTCATCGTATACGGCACAGTTTCCCAACGTCCCTCGGATCGTCAGGACTACGTCACCGCGTTGCAGCGTCCCACCAGACAGTAGTTCGTGCTTATCCTTGCTGATAAATTTTGCTCCAGTCCAATCGAAGCTTCCGTGATGGACGTTTCTGGTGCCGAGAAAAACACAATAGCCATTGTCGTGTTGCTCGTTTTCTCCAGGGTAGTTTTTTCCTCGGTCGCCATTCTCAAGAGACACGATGCTTCCGAGCTCGACGAGCTCGTTCGAACTCTCCGGAGTAAAGCAACTTGCCAGCACCGCCTGCTTGAATCGGGCGGCGAGGGCGGGGATGCGGTCGAGGTCGGCGCGGGCGCGGGCCGTGCGGGCGGTCAGGGCGTCGAGCTTCGCCACGATCCGTCGTTGCTCGGCGAGGGGCGGGACCCGGATCGAGATGTCCCTTAGCGCCCCTATGTTGAGGCTGTCCCGAGTTGTTCCGCCTGTTTCCTCACCCATAGCTTCTTGCATCTGGGGGGTCCGCAGTGCGGCCCAGAGCCAGCGAGACAAATCCAGCGAAGCTGGACGGATACGCGCGATGGTTCGCGAGATGTTAGCCGCAGGCATGTCGTCCGGAACTACCGCAACCCGCCCAACCGTGCCCTGTATCGAGAGCAGCACGTCTCCGCCGCTGATCCGGCTCCTAGAGAACTCTTCATCGAGTTGGTGCGAGATCAACATCAACTGCGACCGTTCGAGAACGTCGCCTCTTATGTCTGTGACCCGCACCATTGGCACGATGGCGTCATCGCGCTCGCCGGGCTTAAGGACGCCGTAGCAGATTGGCGCATGGGCGTCCGTAAGGTCGTTCACCGCGACCTCAGACCATCCCTCCGGAAGCTCGCTCACGCTTCCACCTCCGCCGGCACGGCCTCCTCGCCGGCCAACTCGGTGTCGACCGCCTCGACCTCCGCCAGGGCCGCCCGCAGGTGGCCCAGGATCGCCGCCGCGATGTCCTCGGGGTCGCTGAGGTCGTCCTCGGCGGCGTCGCTGTCGTCGCGCAGCCAGGCGATGTCGAGGTTATCGTTCCGGGCGGCGATGTCGGCGCGGCTGAAGTAGCGGAAGCGACCCTCGGGGCCTTCGTCCTGGCGCGGCGCGCCGCCGTTGGGGTCCTCGCCATAGGCCGCCTCGAAGGCCGCGAAGTCCTCGGGACGCAGGGGGCGGGTCTTGCCGAAGGCGGGCATGTTGGCGCGCAGGTCATAGACCCAGACGCCCGCCGTCGCGCCCCGGTCGGTCTGGCCGCGCTGCAGGAACAGGACGTTGGTCTTCACCCCCTGGGCGTAGAAGATGCCGGTCGGCAGCCGCAGGATGGTGTGGACGTTCGCCAGGTTCATCGCCCAGTCGCGCAGGCGCTTGCCGGTGTTGTCCTCGAACAGCACATTGTCGGGCAGCACCACCGCCGCGCGGCCGCCGGGCTTCAGGGCCCGGACGATGTGCTCGACGAAGGCCAGCTGCTTGTTCGAGGTTTCGGCCGTCACCGAGAAGTCGGCGCGACTGGGCCGTCCGCCGCCCTTCTTGGTGCCGAACGGCGGGTTGGTCAGGATCAGGTCCGCCTTGCCCAGGGCCTCGCCGTCGGGCGTCAGGCTGTCCCCCAGGGTGATAGGACCTTCGACGCCGTGCAGCATCAGGTTCATGAGGGCCAGGCGGTGGGTATCAGGCACCAGCTCGATGCCGACGAAGGCGTTGTTGCGCTGGAAGAAGGCTTCGGACGGCGTCAGGGCATAGAGGTCGTCCGTGTGGTCCTTAATGTAGCGGTCGGCGGCCACCAGGAAGCCGGCAGTGCCTGCTGCCGGGTCCTGGACCACCTCGCCGGCCTGCGGCTTCATGAGGCGCACGATGCAGTCGATCAGCGGCCGGGGCGTGAAATACTGGCCCGCACCGGACTTCTTCTCAGCTGCGTTCTTCTCCAGCAGGCCTTCATAGAGCTCGCCGAGGCCCTCCTCGCGCGCCGAGAACCAGTCCAGGGTGTCGATGGCGGTGGTCAGGGTCTTCAGGTTGGCCGGCTTTCGCAGCTTGGTCTGGGCGTCGGTGAAGATCGACTGCACGACCGGGGCGCCGGACTTGCCCAGATCCAGCAGGGCACGCTTGTAATGGTCGAGTTGGTCGACGCCCTCCCGTCCGGCGATGTCGCTCCAGCGGTAGCCGGCTAGGATGCGATCCTCGCGGTCAGTCTCTTCCATCATCTTGAGGAACAACAGAAAAGTCAGCTCGGTGACGTATTCTTGGTAGCTGACGCCGTCGTCGCGCAGGACGTGGCACAGGTTCCAGAGTTTTTGGACGATGTCCTGTGTCGTGACCCTGCCCTTGGTCAGCTCGCTGTTCGCCATAATGCCTCACTGAGGTCCGAAAGGACCGACTCCAACTTGCCGTCAAAGCGCTTGTTAATGACCCGGAAGCCCCCGTCAGCCTTGAAGGGTTCGTCATCCAGCGACTCGCGGTCGACTACGATGAGCCCGAAGATCTCAGCGAAGGCTTTGCCGCCGACCACCTTGGTGGTGCTGAACTCGCGCTCGGTCTGTTCTCCGAGCGCGCTGCGGTCGACCACAAAGCAGACGCTGCGGAAGCGCTTGGCCGCGATCAATCGGTAAAGCATGGCGATAGCGAGCTTGGTCTTGCCCGTGCCGGTGGCCATACCGACCAGCATATGCAGCCGGTTCTCGGCCAGTCCTTTCTCGACCGCCTCGATGGCCTGTCGCTGATAGGGCCGAAGTTCGAAGCCGAAGTTGAAGCCTTGGGTCTCCAACGCCGCTTCGGCCGCGTCCTGGTCGGCCTCAAGGCGCTCTAGGAGGCCACCTGGCGAGGGCCAGGCCATTAAGGCTGAAGCCGCGTTGGTCGGCCGGCGCAGGTCCCTCCGCCAGATCCCGGACGCCGTCTCCAACTGCTTTAGGTATGGGCGACCGTTAGTCGAGAAGGCGAACGGGGCCTTGAACTCGCCCCACGGGCCTTGGGCGTGCTGATGCGCGGTTCCCGGGGCGATGCTGGCGGCGTAGCGCTCGGCCTGGGGCAGCACGCTCATGACGTTACGGTTTCGCCGCTTGGCTTCGACGACGCCGACGAGGATCAGCCCCGCGAAGAGGGCGTAGTCGGCGGGACCGCGCGCCGTCGGCCACTCCGCGATGGCGAGATTTCGTCCCTTGGTGGGCCGAGTTCCCTTCCCGTAGCGAAGCTCCTGAGTGTCGGCCTCCCAGCCGGCCGCGCTGAGTTGCTGGTCGATGATGGCGCGGGTAGCCGCCTCATCGAGGTTGATGGCGCTGTCGGCCGCCTCTGCCGCCTTTTCGAACTTGGCGAGCTCGGCGGGCGCAGCCTTCTCGGCCTGTGTCTGGGTGGCCTTCAGAGCGGTCCTGACCTGGTCGGCGGCGGCTTCAGCTTCCTCAGCCAGTTTCCGCCAGACGTCGCGCTCCTCGGCTTCCTGGCGCAGACGGTCGGCCGTTTCGAGGTTTTCCTGAGCCAGTGCGTCGGCGCGTGCCTGAGCAGTCTCGGCAGCGCTCTTGTGGCCTTCGGCCTCGACCTTCAGCCGCTCCAGCTCGGCCCGCAGGCTGACCGTGGGGTCAGCCGGCGGAGGTGGCGGCACGAACGGGGTCAGGCTGAGCTTGGGTTCGCTGCAATAGGCTCGGACAAACCACGCACCGAGTTCACGGGCGACTTTCAGGCCTGCCAGAGCTGTGGCGAAATCGTCTTGGCCTTGGTGGACGGCGCTGTTGCCTAACTTCCGCAGGTAGTGGAACAGGTCCAGCGCCTGACGGGAGGCGTAGCCGGCACGGCCGAGCACTCCGAGGATGTCGGCGAAAGACTCGTCGGGCGACCTCAACGATCCCGTCCGCGCCGCGACCTCCTTCGCCAGCAACTCAGCGAACTGACGCAGCTTAATCAGGGAAGTGTTTGGGTCGGTCCGGAAATAATGCTCTGCCTGAGCTGCCAGCCGCACTAATTGCAGTCCGTGCGGTCTCAGGAACTCGAAGTTGGCGCTGACATGCTGCATCATTCCCCCGGAGACTGCAGACGGCTGACCCGTTGTAGCGACATAGCCAGCTCTTTAGCCAGCGCCACACTCTATTGGTGTGCGTGATCAAATCCCAAGGGGGCGACGATCTCGCTGAGATATCCGACCGAGCGCGCCAGGCGATCGATACGAGTCACCACAAACGTGTCGTTCTCCCGCACATACTCCAACGCCCTCCACGGGCGGCCACGGCTCCGAGTGGTGATCTACAAAAAAAGCAGGCTCGCCCGGGCGAAAATCCCGTCGCCCCCGGGACGTGGGTGTCCAGGACTCTGACTGTCCTAACTTATGCTCGTGAGCCGCTGTGTCCTGAGTAGCCCGTCTTGATTCGGTGGTCATCGGCGTCTGGGGGACGGGGTCACTTGCGTCCGCCCGGGGGTACGCCTATGTCCCCTCATGAACCGCCCCGTAGGGGTTCCGCTGGAGGGTCATTTTAGGCCACGTAGGTTCCCGAAAGGAGGCCGCTGTGGCTGACGAACTCGACGAGATTGATACTCCGGTTCTGCCGGAAGGAAAAGAGTCGGGCCCGGCTAACGGGACCATGGCCGACCGCTGGGGTAAGGAGGTTGTGAAGCTCGGCTTCACCTACGTCCCGTCCGTCCTGCTGCGTGGGCAGGAGCGTCTGGGCATCGACGCGATTGAGCTGGTCCTGCTGATTCACCTGCTCGATCACTGGTGGACGAACTCCAGCATGCCGTTCCCCTCCAAGCGGCGGCTGGCGGAGCGCCTGCAGGTCTCGGACAAGACCGTCCAGAGGGCGATGGCCCGGCTGGAGGCTTCCGGGCTGATCCGCCGTGTGGCGCGGCATTACGTGAGCGGCGGACAGGCCAGCAACTTCTATGATCTTTCGCCGCTGATCGAGCAGGTGAAGATCATCGCGAAGTCCATGGCGGAAGCCCGCGAGACCGCGAAGGCGGAAGTTCGCAAGGCCGAGCGGCCGGGGCACCGGTCCCGCAAGCGGGGCCAGCAACCTCCCGCCGGGGGTGCGCAGTGATGGACGGGTCAGCCGAAGGATTGATCGAGCAGGGGCCGCAGCCGCAGCCGCAGCCGCAGCAGGTAGCGGCCGAGCATCTGGCCCCGATGGTGTTCGAGATGGACGTTGAGGGACGCGCCATTCGGATCGGAGTGCGCTTCTCGAACCACTGCTTTACGGAGAAATGGGACGCGGTGGTCCATGCAGGTCAGCCGGTCATTCTCGACGGGGGCAACAGGGCTCGGGTTTTTTGCCCGGTGCGCTTCGAGCTGTCGCAGGGCCTCCCCGATCTAGTCCGTGGGCTGCCCAACGGACACGTCCATCAGACGCCTGAGGCGAACTACGTGAAGGTGACCGCCGCTGACGGGGCGGAGTATCGGATGTTCTTCAATATCAAGCGGGGTGGGCACCAAGGCGACGGCTGCGATGCAAGCCTGTTTGTGGAGAGCGCCTATCCCCCCGACGGCGAGGGTCTCGCCATCGAGAACATGACTAAGGTGCGCTTCCGGGTGCTGGTCTCCAAGACCCTGCGCGGACAGAAGGTGAAGAGGTTCTCGCGCTAACGAAGAAGGGGCACCCTTGCGGATGCCCCTTCAGAAAGTCTCGGTACCCACTTCGGCAGAAGCCTTATCTCGCATCACGCGTGGACCCTTGCGGGCGGGGGAACGCTGTTGGCACCGGAGTGCCTCAACCGATCTGTCGCTCCTAGGGAAGTACTGCCCCAGACCTCCTAAGAAAGTCTATCCCCATGGACGGAGATGACCGGGGGCCGGGGTCGCGCTTGCCCTTCAATATATAACGATCTTGGGAATACCCGGTTCCGGGTCAAGCGGAAGGGTTCATCCGGGCCAGCAGGTTCCTAACGGACGACGCATGCCACGTCCCGTCCCGAGGGGTTCGCACCCCGGCCGCGTTGAGGCCCGCCGCGAGCGAGGCGAGCGAGGTGCAACCCTCCTCCCGCAGCCGAGCGACGATGGGCGCGAGGTCCCGAGCGTGGGCGTCCGCGTTGGCCTTCACCGCTTCTAGCCCCGCCGCATTCCCCCGCGCCGCCCGCCGGAGCGCCTCGGCCCCCTGAGGGTTGCCCAGCCGTGCCACTGGGAGGCCGGTGCGGCGGGAGATGTGCGCCTCACCTGCCACGAGCTTCGCCTTCACGGTCCCGAGGGCCGCCTTCGTCCGCTGTGAGATGGCCTCCCGCTCCGCCTGAGCGATGACCGCGAGGACCCCCACAGTCAGGTCACAGGCGTCCGGCAGGTCCGCCGCCACGAAGCGCACCCCGCTATCCCTGAGGGTCAGCAGGAAGGCAGCGTTGCGGCTGAGGCGGTCGAGCTTGGCAATGACGAGGACGGCTCCGGTCACCTTGGCGTGGTGGAGGGCCTTAGTCAGTTCCGGTCGGTCGTTGCGCCCGCCGCTCTCCACCTCGGTGAAGTCCGCCAGCACTTGCAGGCCCCGTTGACGGGTAAGCTCCGCCACCGCCGCCTTCTGCGCCTCCAGCCCCAGACCGCTGCGCCCCTGCGCCGCCGTCGAGACTCGGAAGTACGCTACCGCCTTGGCCATATCAGCCCCCTTACAAATCCATCTAACGAGCGTTAGGCAGTTTTGTATGGCCGGTCAACGACGGCGGGTGAGGGACCGTCGTGGGAAACTATGTCCCAGACTTCAGGCCTGCTACGGACTGAGCTGCTTTCGCTTCACGCAAGTCCCGCGCCGCCCGCTCTATCTCTGATAGAGCCTTGGAGCGCTCGGTAGGATTGGAACAGATCCCCGCAGCAGAAAGCCGCAGCGAGCCGTTGACTATGGAGCTGAGCGCGACCTGACCTGCTCCTTCGTACATCTGATGCTTGGGTCGGTAATCGCCCAGGCCATCGCCGAGCGCCGCACTGATGTCGCCTGGCGATGGCCACCGGTTGTGTTTGGCGGCGTATCTCTCGAGAACCTCGCTACAGAGACGGATCTGCCCAACCACGGCGTGGGGAGTGCCGCTTCCCGCAATGACTCGCAGGAGGTTGGCTGCCAGTTCGCCCAGGGCTCCTTCGAAGTCGTGTAGGTCCACAACGTTCACGGTTTTCGGATCGCTCATGGGCACCTTCAAGCTGAATGATAAATGATGTTGGGAGGGGCTGCTCGGCTTTGCTGGCGGGCCAACTCAGTAAGGCTGGAAAGTCTCTTTGGTGTCCGATGCTCATCCCCTTCGGTGACCCCCGACGGGGGGAAATAGGAGCTTACGCGGGTACATTCTGCACTTCAGATTTCTGAGCCTGAAACCACCGAGGGGGGGCAATGAAGATCTGGCGACACTCATATGGGTTTCCTCCCCGTCGGATTGAGGAGGGTTTCTCGCAAGGCTGCCCAAGGTTATCCTTAGGCTATCCTCAGGGCTGGGCCTTTCAGGCCCCCTAGACCAAGGGAAAATCCCTGGTTGCGCTTATCTGAACTCAACTATGGGGCGTGACGTCCACTGTACTGTCGGAAAGCCGTAGGATGACCGCTGAGCGGTCCCGGGCACCTGACGAGCATTGGGTGCGACGGATGCGGCTGAGCGTCCTCGCGGCGTTTTTGGAGGTAATGGTGCTGGCGAGCGCCGACGTCGCTCTGCGGACCCTTGCGTCATCTCGAGGCGTCCATGATTTTCGGCAGGGCGAACGGCGCATACGAAATCTTGGCGAGTTCGCGGCTGAGGAGCGCCACGCGGCCCTTGTCTCCGTATCGCGTCGCGACCCCTTGCGTGGTCCAGCCGCCCAGCATGTCAGCGACCTCGCCGGGGATCGAGGCATCCCGGCAGGCGTCGCGGAAGCCATGCCTGAAGCTGTGGAACGGCGTGGCGGGATCTCTGACACCAACATCCTGCCGGAACTCTCCGAACCATTTGGACAGGTAGTGTGACGCCTTCCCGTCCGGCCCAGGTGGCAGCGATGGAAAGGCTACCACCGCATCCTCGGGGAGGGCGGCAACGTAGTCCATCAGCCCTGCGTCCAGAACGGTCCGGTGGATGGGAACGGTGCGCTCGCTCGCTGCCGTCTTAAGTCGGCGGCCTTCGATGCGGCGTCCCGTATCGTCGAACTCGGTGAAACGCATGCACTGGACACCGTCGATCATGACTATGTCCGCCTTTCGCAGAGCGGCTAATTCGCCCGCTCTCGCGCCACTGTAGAGGGCCAGGGCTGGTATCCAGAAGCGCCAAGGCTGGTCGCCGTGCGCGAGAGGGGCAAGGGCAGCGAACAGGCGTTGCAGTTCCTCAGTCGTAAATCCGCGCCGCTTGACGTTCGGGGTGGCCGACAGTGCCATGGCCTGCGCCGGGTTCCGGTCCACAAGTTCCTCTCCTACGGCCCAGTTGAACACGGCGGCGAGATTTTGGAGGTAGGTGTTGACGGTGGTCGGGGCGATGCGTTCGCCGCCGTCTTCGTCGGCTCGGTCGGCTGCCTCCGATAGAGTCAGGCCCGGATAGCGCCGCGTGGCGAACTTCGGAACCCGCTGGAGCAGGGCGCGGACCTTGCGGATATCAGCCCGCGTAATCGAGCGGATAGCCTTGTCAGCCCCCAGGACTTCCTCCAGCGCGGTGAAAATATGGGCGTACTTCCGGTCCGTGGATTCTTCGCCATGTCGCGCTACACGCTCGGCCCTGAAGGCAGCAATCAGTTGCGAGACATTTGGCCCGCTGACGGGCGTTGCGCGGGCTAGGGTCGGACGAGCCACTTCAACGACCTCGCCGCCCAGGCGACGCTTTAGGATACTGACGAGACGGACTCGAGCTTTGAGCATCTCCACGGCGAGCATGCGGCGGCTTGGGTCTCCCGGTGGATACCAAAGGCCCGCCTCGGCGAGGGATTTTTCCACTGCGGGATCGACCGCGCTGATGTTCATCTGTGCGAGGTCGCGACGATACGCAGCCTCGTCTTCAAAGAGCCAGGTCTCCGAGGCAGCATGACCCGCCTCGCCTAAACCGACGCGGATGTCCTCCTCATCGGCCAGGACTGCCTCCAACCAAGTCGCGGCCATTGCCTGAGCGGTGCTGACGTCAAGGGGAGTGGAGGCCTGCCCGGTCAGCTTTGCGCGTGCGGTTGCTATCAATCGATCCGTTTCGACGCCCCTCCTGCGGGCAGCCTGCTTGGCCTGCTCGAAGTCCTTGGTGTGAAGACTTTCGCGCCACGCGGAGCGCCCCAAGGTTTCCAGAACGTCATCGGGGACTCGGCGGCGGAACCAGTAGATCCCTCCCCGACGGTAGAGGTAGTTGCATCCGACCACGGCTTCCATTCCGGCTCGTGTGTCACAGTCGTGTGGCACAGTTCAAGGGCGCGAAAGCCAGTGAGAGCGGGAAATCCAGCGCCGCCGGGGATACCGGAGCAGAGTGGTAGGCCCGGAGGGACTCGAACCCCCAACCAGACCGTTATGAGCGGTCGGCTCTAACCATTGAGCTACAGGCCCCCAAGGCGCGTCTCGGCGGTGACGTTCGCCTAGCAGGCGCGAGCGCGGCTTGCCAAGCGGGGGCGGTCAAGAAGACGGCCTTTCGACGATTTCACGAAGATGAACGGAAACTGCCAGCGGGGTGCGGGCGTTGGTTCAGGCGAAAACGGCCAAGGTCGTTGCAACGGATCGGCGAACGCGCCGGTCCCGGATCGCTTACGGAGAACACCGCATGACACGCACCCTGGCCGCCGCCCCCCTGAAGACCCTGTCGTTGAAGACCGTCGCCCTGGGCGGCGCCGTCGCAGCCGCCGCCTTCCTGGCCGCCGCCACGCCGCGCGCCATGGCTCAGACGGCCGAACCTATGGGAGCCATGCACATGATGCAGCCCGCGCCTTCGCTGAACCTGTCGGCCTACGGTGAGGTCAAGGCCGCGCCGGACATGGCCACCATCACCTTCGGCGTCCAAACCGAGGCCGTCACGGCTCAGCAAGCCATGCGCGACAATGCTGCGCAAATGACGCGCGTCGTCGCCGCCCTGCGCCGCGCGGGCGTCGCCGAACGCGACATCCAGACCTCGGGTCTGAACCTGTCGGCGCAATACGATTACGTCCAGAACGAGCCGCCCAAGCTGCGCGGCTATCAGGCGGTCAACCGCGTGACGGTGGTCATCAATGACCTGAGCAAGGTCGGCACGACGGCCGACGCCGTGGTCGCCGCCGGCGTCAACCAGATCGACGGCATCAGCTTCGGCCTGAAGGATCCGACCGCCGCCGAAAACCAGGCGCGCCAGCTGGCCGTGCGCAACCTGCAGGCCAAGGCCCAGCTGTACGCCCAATCGCTGAACGTCCAACTGTCGGGCATCCGCAATCTGACCGAGGGCGGCGGCTATACGCCTCAGCCGCCGATGCCGATGTTCGCCGCCCGTGCCGTGTCGATGGATCGGGCAGAAAGCACCCCGGTTTCCGCCGGCGAACTGACGGTGCGGATCGATATTACGGGCGTCTACGATATCGCCCGCTGATCGCATCGGCCGGATAAAGAAAGGGCCCGCCGTCGCCGGCGGGCCTTTTTGCATTTCGAGAAGCGACGCGGCCTCAGCCGGCGGTCTTGATCGCGTTGGCGTCGTCCAGCAGGACGACGTTCGGGTTCCACTGGCGCGCTTCTTCCTGGGGAAACTGGCCATAGGTGACCACGATCACCTTGTCGTTCTTCTGCACCAGGCGGGCGGCGGCGCCGTTGACGCCGATGACCTTGGAGCCGCGCGGCGCCTCGATCGCATAGGTGGTGAAGCGCGCGCCGTTCGTGATGTTCAGCACATCGACCTGCTCGTGCGGATAGATGCCGGCGGCGTCCAGCAGGTCCATGTCGATGGCGATCGATCCCTCGTAATCGAGATCGGCTTGGGTCACCGTGGCGCGGTGCAGCTTGGACTTCATCAGGGTGACCAGCATCGTGCGGTCTCCAGCAAGAAAAACGCGGGGCGCAGGCCCTCGCTCACAGGCGGCTCATATAAGGATTTCCGGCCCCGGCATCAATCCGCACGCTGCGCCGCAGCAATCGGGTGCGGATGCGAACGCCAGGTCGACCGACGGATTGCACGCGTGTCATTTGACGACGGCCCGCGTCCCCCTATGCTGGCGACGCCATTTCCGGCCTGCGAGCGCGCGTTTTCCCTCCGATGAAGCAATTCTTTCTGACGGTCCTTGGTGTTTTCACCGGGCTGATCCTGTTCGTCGTCGTCATTCCCGTGGTGCTGCTGACGGTCGCCGTCGCCTCGTCGTCCAAGCCGACGACGCCGGCGACCACCGTGCTGGAGCTGGACCTGCGCGGCGGCGTCAGCGACCAGCCGTCGTCAAATCCGTTCGCGGCCTTCGGCAGTTCCGGCCTGGCCCTGACGGACGTGGTCGATGGCCTGCATCAGGCCCAGAGCGACAGCAGCGTCAAGGCTCTGCTGATCCGTCTGCCGGAAAGCGGCATGACGCCCGCCACCGCCGATGAACTGCGCCAGGCCATCCATCGCTTCCGCAACACAGGCAAGCCGGTCATCGCCCACAGCCAGGGCTTCGCCCCGTCGGGCGCGGTGATGTCCACCTATATGGTCGGGGCCTCGGCGTCGGAGCTGTGGATGCAGAACACCGCCGGCTTCCAGGCCACGGGCTTCTCGGCCGACAGCCTTTTCCTGGGTCGCGCCTTCCAAAAATACGGCGTCAAACCCGAGTTCGAACAACGCTACGAATACAAGAACGCTGTCAATGAATACACCCAGAGCGACTACACCGGCCCGCACCGCGAGGCGATGACGGCCTGGATGACGTCGATCTACGACACCGCCCTGGCTAACGCGGCCAAGGATCGCAAGACGACGGCCCCGGCGCTGAAGACGGTGATCGAGGCCGGCCCCTATTCGGCCGAGCAGGCACTCAGCAACCGGCTGATCGACAAGGTGGGTCAGGTCGAGGAAGCCGAGATCGCCATCAAGACCCGCGCCGGCAAGGGCGCCGAGATCGTCGAGTTCGGAAAATACGCCAGCCAGAAGGGCGAACGCACGGGTTCGGGCAAGAACGCCATCGCCATCGTGGGCGGGGAGGGGGCCATCGTCACCGGGCGCGGCGGCGGCGCCAGCTTCGGCGGCGGCTCGTCCATCCATTCCGACGACACGGCCGAGGCCATCTACGACGCGATCGACGACAAGAGCGTCAAGGCGATCGTCTTCCGCGTCTCTTCGCCGGGCGGTTCGCCCGAAGCGTCCGAACAGATCCTGGCCGCCGTGCGCGCGGCGCGGGCGGCGGGCAAGCCGGTGGTGGTGTCCATGGGCGCCTATGCGGCGTCGGGCGGTTACTGGATCAGTTCCGAGGCCGACTGGATCGTGGCGCAGCCCACGACCCTGACCGGCTCGATCGGCGTGTTCGGCGGCAAGTTCGTTCTGGCCGATGCGCTGGGCCGGTTCGGCGTCGATATGCGTGAGCTGACGGTGGGCGGGGAATACGCCGACGCCTTCTCGCCGACGCAAGAGTTCACCCCCCAGCAGCGCGCGGCCTTCGCCGGCTCGATGAACCGGATCTACGATGACTTCATCGCCCGCGTGGCGAGGGGCCGCAAACTGTCCCCGGACCGGGTGCGCGAAATCGCCAAGGGCCGCGTCTGGACCGGCGCCCAGGCCCTGCCGCTGGGCCTCGTCGACCAGCTGGGCGGCGTGACCGAGGCCATGAACAAGGCCCGCCAACTGGCCAAGATTCCCGACAATGAGCCCGTCCGCTTCAAGCATTTCCCCAAGCAGCAGTCGCCGTTCGAGGCCCTGTCGGAAATGTTCGGCGTCCAGACCGAGGCCACCAAGGCCCTGGTCATGCTGGGCGGCGTCATGGCCGATCCCCAGGCCCAGGCCGTGATGCGCCGGATCGACAGCGACCGGATGCGCAGCCAGGGCGCGGTGGTTCTGGCCGATCAGCCGATCTTCTGACGGAGTGCGGCGCACGCGACCGTGCGTCGCGGTCCATTGACCGCAAGCCCCGATGGACCGACATTGCGTGTCAGGCGTTCCCCGGATCGCCTGAAAGGATGATCCATGTTCCAGCCTGAACGTCTCGCCGCCATCGGCCATGCCGCCCGCCGCCGTCCCAACGGCCTGGTGGCGTCCGTCATGTGGGTCGCCGGCATGATCGCCGCCGTCTGCGCCATGGCGGTCGGCGCCGTCCTCGCGGTCTTCACCGCTGCAGCTGTTGCGGTCATCGCCCTGTTCGCCGGCGTTCTGGTCTTCCTGGTCGGTCTGGTCATGCGCACCCGCCGCAACATCGCGCCGCGTCGCCGCAACAGCGATCCCGACCTGATCGAGGCGCACAAGGTGGACGGCGCCTGGGTCGCCTATGGCTGGGAGCGCAACGGCCGCTGAGCCGACGCCGCCCATGACGTCCTACATCGACGCGCCTTCGCCCAACTTCGACGCGCGCCGTGCGCCGCCGGACATGCTGGTGCTGCACTACACCGGCATGCAGACCAGCGAGGCCGCCCTTGCCCGCCTGCGCGACCCCGAAGCGAAGGTCTCGGCCCATTATCTGGTCGAGGAAGACGGCCGCGTCTTCCAACTGGTGCCCGAGGAACGCCGCGCCTGGCACGCCGGCCGCGGCGTCTGGCAGGGCGAGGACGACTGCAACGCCGCCTCCATCGGCATCGAGATCGTCAATCCTGGCCATGAGTTCGGTTATCGCGCCTTCCCCGAAGCGCAAATCGCGGCCGTCATCGCCCTGATCTCCGACATTCGCAGTCGCTGGACCATCGCCGACAACCGCATCATCGCCCATTCCGACCTGGCGCCGGATCGCAAGGAAGATCCGGGCGAGCTCTTCCCCTGGAAGCGTCTGGCCGAGGCCGGGCACGGCCTGTGGTTCGAACCGGCGGCCGAACGGGTGCAAGCCTTGGGCGGCCTGTTGCAGAAGGGCGATCAGGGCATCGGCCCGATGGTGCTCAGCGCCGGCCTGCATCGGTTGGGCTACGGCCTGAAAGCCAGCGGCGATTACGACGCTGCCGTGGAAACCGCCGTGCGCGCCTTCCAGCGTCATTGGCGCCCGGCCCGCGTCGACGGCGTCGCCGACGGCGAAACCCGCGCCCGCCTGGTCGGCCTGCTCCAGCTGGCCAGCGCCGAGAGCATCACGGGCGTATTAAATTGACGTTTGCGCCGCTAACGCGCATCTAGCGCGCGCCAGACGGCTGGGCGGTCGCGGCGGACTTCGCGTCCGTCGAGGAAAGTCCGGGCTCCACGGTGAAAAGGCGGCGGATAACTTCCGCCCGGGGTGACCCGAGGGATAGCGCCACAGAAAGCAAACCTCCGGCCTTGCGAGGCCGGTAAGGGTGAAAGGGTGGGGTAAGAGCCCACCGCGGACCTGGCAACAGGGACGGCATGGCAAGCCCCGCCTGGAGCAAGACCAAATAGGGACATCGCGCGGGCTCGCTCGCGGGGCTCACCGCCTCAGATGTCCGGGTAGGTCGCGAGAACCGATCAGCAATGGTCGGTCCAGAGGAATGATCGTCGCCGTTCTCAAGAACGGAACAAAACCCGGCTTACAGGCCGTCTGGCAAAATTTTCTTGGGCCTATCGGCCTTCGGCCTACTTGAGGCCCGTAGGGTTGGGCGTTGGCGCCCTCCCTCAGCGCATCGCGTAATCCGAACTCGGATTATCCCCGCATTTCAGCGTTCTGGCGGCGATCCCGCGTGTTGGCGGGCGTTAACCTATTGTCTGGCAATGGAAGGTTAGAACAGCTCACAGCCTGTGAATACTTCGTTTGTTCCGTGTATGTTCCAGCTGTTCGAGCGTGCTTAAGTCGTCACACGTCAAAACATGGTTAAATCTTGGCTTCGATCCCATTGAGGCCCATTTCATCCCATGCTATCCCAGCTTCATGATTTGGGGCTGAGAGGCGGGCGCGGCGGGCGTTCGTCAGGGCATCTAGGGACGGGCCGAAGGGCTCGATTGGACAGGGCGTGTTTCTCTCGACCTATGAGAAGCAGCTGGACGGCAAGCGCCGTCTCCTCATCCCCAACGATTTCCGCACGACCGAAAACGGCGCTGCCGGCGGCGTCTTCATCTTCCCTTCGATCGAGGCCGACTGTCTGGAAGCGGGCGGCGACCGCCTGTTCGCCGTCTATGCCGAGATGATCGAGGCCCTGCCGTTCGGCTCCGAGGAGCGTTCGGCGCTGGAGTGGCAGGTGATGGGCGAGCAGGTGCGCCTGGCCTATGATTCCGGCGGTCGGATCACCTTGCCCGAGGCGCTGTGCGCCGAAGCCGGTCTGGGCGACACCGTCGTCATCGTCGGCCTGAACGACCGTTTCCAGATCTGGTCGCGCGAGAAATGGGCGGCCCGCCGCGCCGAACAGCGCACCCTGGCCAAGGCCGGCATGGCCCAGATCGGCGCCTTGAAGCTGGCGGCCCAGATGAAGCTGGCGGGAGGCGGATCGTGACGGACGCTCCCCCGACTTCTCCCCATGCCCCCGTCCTGCTGGCCGAGGTGATCGAGGCCCTGGCGCCCGCGCTCGGCGATGTCGTGATCGACGCCACCTTCGGCGCCGGCGGCTATACCCGCGCCATCCTGAAGGCCGGCGCCCAGGTCGTCGCTTTGGATCGCGACCCGACGGTCCAGCCGCACGCCGACGCCGTCGCCAGCGACTTTCCTGGCCAGTTCCAGCTGATCCGCACCCCCTTTTCGGGTCTGGCGCAGGCGTTCGCCGACAGCGGCAAGGCGAAGCTGGACGGCGCGGTCTTCGACATCGGCGTCTCGTCGATGCAGCTGGATCAGGCCGAGCGCGGCTTCTCCTTCATGCGCGACGGTCCGCTGGACATGCGCATGTCCGATGAGGGTGCGACTGCCGCCGACATCGTCAACACCTGGGACCACGGTCCCCTGGCGCACATCTTCAAACTTTATGGCGAAGAGCGCCAGTCGGGCCGCGTCGCCACCGCCATCCTGCGTCGCCGCGTCGAACAGCCGTTCACCCGCACCCTGGATCTGGCCGAGGTGGTCGAAAAGACCCTGGGCGGCCGTCGCGGCGCGCCCATCCACCCGGCGACCCGCGTGTTCCAGGCCCTGCGCATCGCGGTCAACGACGAACTGGGCGAGCTGGAACGCGGTCTGGAAGCGGCCGAGGCGACGCTGGCTCCCGGTGGACGCCTCGCCGTCGTCACCTTCCATTCGCTGGAAGACCGCATCGTCAAGGCCTTCCTGACCGAGCGCACGGGCAACAGCCCCGCCGGTTCGCGTCATGCGCCGATGGCCGTCGATCCGCGCAAGCCCAGCTTCACGCTTCAGTTCAAGGGTGCGCGCGAGGCGGGCGACGAAGAGCGTTCCACCAACCCGCGCGCCCGCTCGGCCAAGCTGCGCGCCGCCGTGCGCACCGACGCCCCGGCCTGGGGTCGGATCGACGGGAGAGCGGCGGCATGACCACGGCGCCCTTCTTCACCTATTCCCGCACCGCCCTTCAGCGTCTGTTCGACTGGAAGGTGCGCGGCGTGCGCTGGGTCGAGATCATCGGCGTGGCCCTGGTCGCGATCATGATCGTGTCGGTCTACGCCGCCAAGGCCGCCGCGGCGCGCGAAAGCAGCCGCATCGCCCAGATCGAACAGGACATCCGCGAGAATGGCCAGCGCGTCCGCCTGCTGCGCGCCGAGGTCGCCCGGCTGGAGCAGCCCGCGCGTCTGGAAAGCCTGTCGCGCCAGATCGGCATGGCCCCCGTCGCCGTCGCCCGTCAGGCCAAGGAAGGTCAGCTGACCGCCCTGAAACCCGTCCCCGCTCAACCCGCCGCATCTGCTCCCGCAGCCGCGCCGGCGCCCGCCGCCGTCGCCGATGACGCGCCCGTCCCCACGCCATCGCCGGAGCCGGCGCAATGAGCGTTCAGGATCATCGCTATCACCGCCCGGCGCCGGGCGCCGATTTCCAGGAACGGCTGCAAGGCCGCCTGTCGCCATTCTGGCGCTGGCTGACCGAACTGGTCTGGCGGCTGGAGCATGGCTTCGAGCGCGCCCGCGCCGACGCTCGCCCGGAAGAGGACACCCGCGTCCGCATCTTCCTGATCCTGATCGTCTTTTCCTGCGTCTTCGGCGGCCTGGCCATCGGCGCGTCGTACAAGGCCCTGTTCGCCCCAGCCAACGGTCTGGGACGCGGCGTCAATCCGAACGCCCTGGTGCGCGGCGACCTGACGGACCGCAATGGCGAGCTGCTGGCCACCAACATCGTCCATTACGGCCTCTACATCGACCCGGCCGAGATCTGGGATCGCGACCTGGCCTATCGCCAGATTCGCCGCGCCCTGCCGCGCATCTCGGCCGAGCGTCTGAAGAAGGTGCTGGGCGGCGACCGTCGTCTGATCGCCCTGACCGGCCTGACGCCTCAGGAAAAGGCCGCCGTCCACGACCTGGCGCTGGGCGGCGTCACCTTCGAGCCCGAAGACCGCCGCGCCTATCCGCTGGGAACCTCGGCCGTCCACCTGATCGGCGACGCCGACACGGGCGGGCAGGGCGTCTCGGGCGCCGAGCTGGCCTTCAACGACGAGATCCGCGCGGCCGGTCAGCGCGGCGAGGCCTTCCCCCTGTCCATCGACCTGCGCGTCCAGGGCGTGCTGGAAAACGAACTCGCCGCCGCCGCGATCAAGAACCAGGCCAAGGGCGCCGTCGGCATCGTCACCGACGTCCAGACCGGCGAGGTGCTGGGCATGGCGTCCTGGCCGACCTTCAACTCGGCCGATCGCCGCGCGGCGCCCGACGGCGCCACGCTGAACCGCGCGGTTTCGGGCCACTACGAAATGGGCTCGGTGTTCAAGACCTTCACCGTCGCCGCCGGCCTCGACACCGGCCGGGCCGACATGAACACCCTGTTCGACGCCTCCCAGGCCTTCCAGATCGGCGATCGCAAGATCAAGGACTTCCACGCCCAGAACCGGGTGATGACGCTGGAAGAGGTCTATCTGCACTCCTCCAACATCGGCACGTCGCAATTGGCGGTGCAGATGGGGCCCAACACCATGCGGGACTATTTCCGTCGCCTGGGCCTGCTGGACGCCGCCGAGATCGAGCTGAAGGAATCGGCCAAGCCCGTCGTGCCGCGTCGCTGGGACAACTCGACCCTGGCGTCGCTTTCCTTTGGCTATGGCATCATGATCACTCCGGCCCAGATGGTTCAGGCCATGGGCGCCCTGACCAATGGCGGTCGGATGATCCCGCTGTCGCTCCGCAAGGGCGGCGCCCGCAACGTCCAGCCGCAACAGGTCGTGACCGAAGAGACCTCGCGCGCCATTCTCGACCTGCTGCGTCGCAACGTGGTCAAGGGTTCGGGCGGCTTCGCCGACGCGCCGGGCCTGCGGGTCGGCGGCAAGACCGGCTCGGCCAACAAACTGGTCGGCGGTCGCTATGACCCCAGCCATGCCTTGGGTTCCTTCGCGGCGGTCTTCCCCGTCGACGGCCCGCTGAACGGCAAGCGCTACGCCATCCTGATCGTGATGGACGAGCCGGGGACCTATCCCAAGACCGGCGCCTATGTCGCTGCGCCCGCCGTGCACAATATCGCCGACCGCATCGCCGGCTTCCTGGGCGTCGAACGCCGCGACGACCGCTGGCGCACGGCCTCGGGCGAGAAGATCCCGCAGTATCAGGACGTGGCGGGGGACGGGCTTTGAGCGCGCTTCACCTGTCCGACCTGCTGCGCCGCGACGTGTCCTCGGATCCCGTCATCACCGGCGTCACCGCCGACAGCCGCAAGGTCTCGCCCGGCGCTCTGTTCGTCGCCCTGCCGGGCACGGCCGCCGACGGCCGCGCCTTCATCCCCCAGGCGCTGGCGCAAGGGGCCGCTGCAGTTCTGGCGCCGACCGACACACCGGATGGCGCGGCACCCGTTCTGGTCACCTCGGGCGACGTGCGCCGGGCCTATGCCATCGCCGCGCGGGGCTTTTACGGCGCCCAGCCCAAGACCTGCGTCGCCGTAACCGGCACCAACGGCAAGACCTCGGTCGCCACCTTCTGCCGCCAGATCTGGGCCGGGATCGGCCACAAGTCCGCCAGCATGGGCACGCTGGGCGTCATCGGCCAGAAGGGGGCCAAGACCTACGCCCTGACCGGCCCTGGCCTGACCAGCCCCGACGCCGCCGAGGCCGCGCGCCTGATGGCCGAACTGGCCGCCAAGGACGTGACCCACGTCGCGCTGGAGGCCTCGTCCCACGGCATCGACCAGCGCCGCCTGGACGGGGTCGCCCTGAAAGCCGCCGCCTTCACCAACCTGACCCAGGACCACCTCGATTATCACGGCACCATGGCGGACTACCGGTCCGCCAAGATGCGCCTGTTCGAGACCCTGCTGCCGCGCGGCCGCACCGCCGTGCTGAACGCCGATTCCGACGCCTATTCGGTCTTCGCCTCCGCCTCGATCATGGCGGGCCTGGGCGTCATGGGCGTGGGCGAGCGCGGTCGCGACCTGACCCTGATCGGCCGTCGCGCGACGCCTGAGGGTCAGCGTCTGACGATCGACGTGCGCGGCGACATTCGCGAAATCCTGCTGCCCCTGGCCGGCGCGTTTCAGGCGTCCAACGCCCTCGTAGCGGCCGGGCTGTGCATCGCCGCCGGCGATCCCGCCGACGCCGTCATCGGCGCGCTGGAAGGCCTGACCGGCGCGCAAGGCCGCCTCCAACGCATCGACGGCGGCCAGGAAGGCCAAGACACAAAAGGAAGGGGCGAGGTCTATGTCGACTACGCCCACACGCCCGACGGGCTCGAGACGGTTCTGAACGCGCTGCGTCCCCACGCGACGGGCCGCCTGATCGTCGTCTTCGGCGCCGGCGGCGACCGCGATCGCGGCAAGCGCCCCCTGATGGGCGAGATCGCCGGGCGTCTGGCCGACATCGCTATCGTCACCGACGACAATCCGCGATCCGAAGACGCCGCCGCCATCCGCGCCCAGGTCCGCGCCGGCTGCCCGGACGGGATAGAGATCGGCGACCGCCGCGCCGCCATCGAGGCCGCCGTCGAAATGATGCGTGACGGGGATGTGGTGGTCATCGCCGGAAAAGGGCATGAACAGGGTCAGATCGTCGCGGGCGTGACCCACCCCTTCGACGACGCTACTGTCGCGTCCGAGGCCCTGTCTCTCTATGCCTGAACACTCCGCCCGCCCGCTCTGGTCGGCCGCCGAAGTCGCCGCCGCCACGGGCGGCGTGCTGCAGGGCGACGACCGCCCGATCACGGGCGTCACCTACAACAGCCGCGAGATCGTCCCCGGCGACCTGTTTCTGGCGCTGAAGGGCGAACGTGACGGGCATCAGTTCGCCAGCGGCGCCTTCGCATCGGGCGCTGCGGCCGCCCTGGTCGAACATCCGGTCGAGGGCGGCCCGTGCGTCGTCGTGCCCGACACCTTGGGCGGCCTCGAAGCCCTGGGCGTCGCCGCCCGCGAGCGCGCGCCGCATGTGAAGCGCGGCGCCGTCACCGGCAGCGTCGGCAAGACCAGCGTCACCCAGGCCATCAAGGCGGGCCTTGACCTCGCCGGTCCCGCCCACGGTTCGATCAAGAGCTACAACAACCACATCGGCGTGCCCCTGACCCTGGCCCGGATGCCGGTCGAGACCCAGCGCGCCGTGTTCGAGATCGGCATGAATGCGCCCGGCGAGATCGCGCCCCTGTCGCGCTTCGTCGCCCCCCACGCCGCCTGCGTCACCACCATCGGTCCGGTGCATATCGAGGCCTTCGCGGACGGCGAGGCCGGGGTCGCGCGTGAAAAGGCGACCATCTTCCAAGGTCTGGTTCCCGGCGGCGCGGCGGTGGCGAACGGCGACGTCGCCTTCTCGGCCGTCCTGTGCGACGCGGCCAAGGCGGTCGACGCGCGCCTGCTGACGTTCGGCTCCGACGCCGGCCATGACGCCCGTCTGCTGGACTTCCGGCCGGATGCCGAGGGCGCCGCGGTCGCCGCCGAACTGTTCGGGCGACGCATCGACTATCGCCTGGCCCAGTCCGGCGCCCACTGGGGCCTGAACAGCCTGTGCGTGCTCTTGATGCTCGACGCCCTGGACGTGACGCTGGAGACGGGTCTCGAAGCCCTCGCCGGGTTCCAGCCTTTGGCCGGACGCGGCCAGACGCGCACGGTCACGACGCCGGATGGCGGCTTCACCCTGATCGACGAAAGCTACAACGCCAATCCGCTGTCCATGGCCGCCGGGTTCAAGACGCTGGGCGCGCGCTCGACCTCGGGCCGCCGCGTGGTGGTGCTGACCGACATGCTGGAGCTGGGCGAGCAGAGCCGCGACCTGCATGAAGGTCTCGCCGGCCCCATCGACGCCGCCGGCCTCGACCTGGTCCACGCCGCCGGGCCCGAGATGCGCTGGCTCTACGACGCGCTTCCGGTTTCTAGACGCGGCGTCTGGCGCGCGACGGCGGCGGAACTGGCGGCCGAGGCGGCCCTGCTGGTCGCGCCCGGCGACATCGTCATGGTCAAGGGCTCGAACGGCTCCAAGGCCTCGCTGGTGGCCAAGGCGCTGGCCGATCTTCAAGGCCGCGACACGCCGCCCGCGACGCGATAGGGAAGCCGAATGTTTTACCTGCTCTATCTCTACTACGCCGACGTGGCGCACCAGTATCCGCTGCTGAACCTGGTTCAGTACCAGACGGTGCGCATGGCTCTCGCCATGGCCACCGCCATGATCGTCGCCGTCGCCATGGGCAGCCGCTTCATCAACTGGATCCGCGCCAAACAGGGCCGAGGCCAGCCGATCCGCGACGACGGCCCGGTGTCACACCTGTCCAAGGTCGGCACCCCGACGATGGGCGGTCTGATGATCCTGGCAGGCATCGGCGTGGCGGTGCTGCTCTGGGGCGACCTGACCAATCCCTACATCTGGATCGTCAGCTTCGTGACGGCGGCTTTCGGCGTGCTGGGCTTCATCGACGACTACGCCAAGGTGACCAAACAAACCTCGGCCGGCCTGACCTCCAAGCAGAAGCTCCTGGCCCAGACCGTCGTCGCCGTCGTCGCCGGCGTCCTGACCGTGTTGTGGATGACCGTCTCGCCGACCTCGCCGGGGCTCGAGACGTCGATCGCCTTCCCCTTCTTCAAGGCCGTGCTGCTGAACATCGGCTGGTTCTATGTGGCGTTCGCGGCCTTCACCATCGTCGGCTTCTCCAATGCGGTGAACCTGACGGACGGTCTGGACGGTCTGGCGACCGTGCCGGTGATGATGGCGGCGGGCGCGTTCGGCGTGATCAGCTACCTCGCCGGCAACTTCGTCTTCGCCCAGTATCTTCAGGTCCACCACGTGCCTGGCGCGGGCGAACTGGCCATCTTCTGCGCGGCCATGATCGGCGGCGGCGCGGGCTTCCTGTGGTACAACGCCCCGCCGGCCAAGATCTTCATGGGCGACACCGGTTCGCTGGCCCTGGGCGGCGCCCTGGGCGCCATCGCCGTCACCACCAAGCACGAACTGGTCCTGGGCATCGTCGGCGGACTGTTCGTCATGGAGGCCGCCTCGGTCATGATCCAGGTCGGCTATTACAAGCTGACCAAGAAGCGCATCTTCCTGATGGCGCCGGTCCACCACCATTTCGAGAAGATGGGCTGGCCGGAATCCACCGTCGTCATCCGCTTCTGGATCATCGCCGGCGCCCTGGCCCTGCTGGGCCTGTCCACGCTGAAGCTGCGCTGATCCGATGATCCCCGTTCCCGGCTTTGAGGGCAGGCGGGTCGCGGTCTTCGGCCTGGGACGGTCGGGGATCACGGCCGCGCGCGCCCTTCAGGCCGGGGGCGCGATCCCGGTCCTGTGGGACGACGGCGAGGCCGGCCGGGCGCAGGCGAAAGGCGAGGGCTTTACGGTCGAGGATCTGGCCGCCGCCGACTGGTCCGACTTCGCCGCCCTTGTCTTGTCGCCCGGCGCGCCCCTGACCCATCCCAGGCCGCACTGGACCGTGGACCTGGCCCGCGCGGCCGGCGTGCCCGTCCTCGGCGACATCGAGCTGTTCGCTCGCGCCCTGGCCGCCCGGCCGCAGGATCAGCGGCCGCGCGTCGTCGCGATCACCGGCACCAACGGCAAGTCCACCACCACCGCCCTGATCGGCTGGGTGCTGAAGTCGGCGGGCCTGACGGTTCACGTCGGCGGCAATATCGGCGTCGGCGTCCTGGCCCTGCCCGAACCCACGCCCGACGCCGTCTATGTGATCGAGGTCTCCAGCTACCAACTCGACCTGACCACGACCTTCGCCCCCGATGTCGCCATCCTGACCAACATCAGCCCCGACCACCTGGACCGCCACGGCGGCATGGACGGCTATGTCGCGGCCAAGGCGCGCATCTTCACAGGGCAGGGAGTGGACGGCGTGGGCTTGGTCGGCGTGGACGATACATGGGGGCAGGGGATTGCGTCCCGACTTTCCCAACGTGTGATCGCTATCTCGTCAAATCCTTCTCCCCCGAGGGGAGAAGGCTACGTGGCGCTGCCCGGTGCGATCTGGACTAAAGATCGCGAACTCGTAAACCTCACCGCCGCCCGTTCGCTTCCCGGCCGCCACAACGCCCAGAACGCCGCCTTCGCCTATGCGACCGCCCGGGCGCTCGGCATTGATCACGACGCCGCCGTCGCCGGCCTGCTGTCCTTCCCCGGCCTGGCGCACCGAATGGAGGCGGTCGGCCGCCTCGGCTCCGTGCGCTTCATCAACGATTCCAAGGCCACCAACGCCGACGCCGCGCGTCAGGCCCTGGCCTCCTACCGTTCCGTCTTCTGGATCGCCGGCGGCGCGCCCAAAGCCGGCGGCATCGTGGACCTGGCCGACCTGTTCCCCCGCATCGCCAAGGCCTATCTGATCGGCGACGCGGCCCCGGCCTTCGCCGAAACACTTGCTGAGACGCCTCACGTCATCGCCCGCACCCTCGACGCCGCCGTGGCCGCCGCCGCCGCCGATGCGGCCTCGGCCGGCGGCGACCAGATCGTCCTTCTGTCCCCCGCCTGCGCCAGCTTCGATCAGTTCAAGGACTTCGAGGCGCGCGGCGAGGCCTTCCGCGCCGCCGTCCTGGCCCTCGGCGCCGTCCCGGAAACCGCGTCATGAGCGCTCCCTACACCCCCGCCTTTTCCCGCAACGACCAGAGCCATGTGGCCCAGTGGTTCTGGACCGTGGATCGCGGCCTGCTGGGCGCGGCGCTCGCGCTGATGGCCCTGGGCGTGGCGCTCAGCTTCGCCTCCAGCCCCGCCGCCATCCTGGCCGATGAATCGATCACCGACCCCTTCCATTATTCCTGGCGGATGATGGTCTTTTCGGGCGTGGGGCTCAGCATCATGCTGACAACCTCGCTGATGTCGCCGCGCGGCGTGCGACGCATCGCGGTCCTGGCCCTGTTCGGCGCCATCGTCGTGATGATGGCCTTGCCGTTCATTGGCGACACGGTGAAGGGGGCCGCCCGCTGGGTGAACTTCGGCCCCTTCAGTCTGCAACCGTCCGAGTTCGCCAAGCCCGGCCTGATCGTCTTCGCCGCCTGGATGTTCGCCGAGGCGCAAAAGGGCCAAGGGGTGCCCGGCGTGACCATAGCGTTCGGTTTCTACGCCCTGACCGTCTCCCTACTGCTGATCCAGCCCGACATCGGCCAGACCCTTCTGATCACCACCACCTTCATGGCCGTCTTCTTCATGGCGGGTGTGCCGTTCAAATGGATGGCGGTTCTGGCGAGCCTGGGCATGGCGGGGCTGGTGTCGCTCTATTTCGTCTTCGGACACATGCGCGACCGCCTCAGCCGCTTCTTCTCGCCCGAGACGACCGACACCCATCAGATCGACAGCGCTTCGGAGGCCATCCGCGCCGGCGGCCTGCTGGGACGCGGCATCGGCGAGGGCGTGATGAAGCGTCGCGTGCCCGACCTGCACACCGACTTCATCTATTCCGTCGGCGCCGAGGAGTTCGGCCTGATCCTCAGCCTGATCATGATTAGCCTCTACGCCTTCATCGTCATTCGCGGCATGCGCCGGGCGATGAAGCTGACCGACCCGTTCGAGCAGACGGCGGCCGCGGGCCTGTTCATGCTGATCGGGCTTCAGGCCTGCATCAACGTCGCGGTGAACCTGAACCTGATCCCGACCAAGGGCATGACCCTGCCCTTCATCAGCTACGGCGGCTCCTCCATGCTGGCGATGGGTCTGACTATGGGTTTTGCGCTCGCCCTGACGCGACGCCGCCCCGGCGCCTACGAACCCGGCGCCAGCCTGACCCTGGGCCGGCGGTTGCTGTAGTCCGCCGAAGCGTTCCGTCATCCTAGGCCTTGTGCCTAGTATCCATAAACTCGGCCTTGTCCGCTCGGACCCTCTCGGTCGATACCGGGCGTATGGATCCTCGCCACAAGGGCGAGGATGACGGGGTCGGCAGGCTAGCCAGCATTCTCTGACGACCAGACCCGAGCGATTTCGGCCACTTACCGCTCGCGATCGACCGTCTCCTGCCCACGCCGCAAAACCGTGCGATCCTGTCGCCGCCCCATGCCTCGCCGCCCCGTTCCTGACCGACATTAGACAGATTAGACGAATTAGACGGTGTTTTTGCCTGCCCACCGTCTGAACTTCAGACTATTCAGACCCTCTTTTTCGGAGCCTCGCCCATGACCAAGCTCTGCGTCGTCGCCGCCGGCGGCACCGGCGGCCATATGTTCCCGGCCGAGGCGCTGGCGCGCGAGATGGCGGCGCGCGGCTGGCGGGTGGTGCTGGCGACTGATCACCGGGGCGAACAATATGCCCACGCCTTCCCCGCCGAGGAACGGCTGGCGCTGGACGCCGCCACCGGCTCCGGCCCCCTGGGTCTGATCAAGGCCGGCGTCGCCATCTTCAAGGGCGTGGTCCAGGCACGAACGGCCTTCGACCGGCTGGGCGCCGACGTCGTCGTCGGCTTCGGCGGCTATCCGTCCGCCCCGGCCCTGGTCGCCGCCGTCACGTCCCAGCGACCGACGGTGATCCATGAACAGAATGCGGTCCTGGGCCGCACCAACCGCATCCTGGCCCCCTATGTGGGTCAGGTCGCCTCGTCCTTCCCGACGCTGGAACGCGCGCCGGCCAAGGTCCAGGGCCGATCCCATGTTGTCGGCTCTCCGGTGCGGGCCGAGATCCGCGCCCTGTTCGACCGCCCCTATGCGGCTCCCGACGCCGATGGCCCCATCCATGTGCTGGTCACCGGCGGCAGCCAGGGCGCCCGCATCCTGTCCGAGACCACGCCCCGCGCGCTGGCCGCCCTGCCAGAAGCCCTGCGCCGCCGCCTGAAGGTGCAGCAGCAGTCCCGCCCCGAGACGCTGGAAGCCGCCCGCCAGATCTATCTGGAGGCCGGGATCGAGGCCGAGGTCGCCCCCTTCTTCCGCGACATGGCTGACCGACTGTCCAGGGCCCATCTGGTCGTCGGCCGTTCCGGCGCCTCGACCTGCGCCGAACTGGCGGTCGCGAACCTGCCGTCCGTCCTGATCCCGCTGAAGATCGCCACCGACGACCACCAGCGCCTGAACGCCAAAGCCCTGACCGACGCGGGCGCGGCCGAGGTCATTCTGGAAGACGACCTGACCGTCGATCGCCTGGCTTCGACCCTGACCGGCGTCCTGTCCGATCCGGCGCGCCTGTCGGCCATGTCCGCCGCCGCCCGCAGCGTCGCCATCCCCGACGCCGCTCAACGCCTGGCCGACCTCGTCGAGGCGACGGCTCAACCGCAAAGGCCCTGATGCGTTAAGGAAGCCATGCCTCCCGAGATCATCGCCGTCACCCGCCAGATCCGCGCCCTGTGGCATCGGTTCGACTGGCTGCCCGAATGGGCGGTCATCGGCCTGGTGCTGCTGGTCTTCGTCGGCGGCGGCTGGCTGACGCACAAGATCGCCTTCGCCATCCTGCGTCGCGTCGTTCGCAACAAGGATCTCTTCTGGCGCGGCGTGGTCGAGCGTGCGCGGGTCAAGCTGCGCGTCCTGATCATCATCATCGGCATCGGCATCGGCGTGACCGTCTCGCCGATGGATCCCGGTCCATCCGAGGATATCCGCAGCGCCCTGTTGTTCCTGTTCATCCTGACCCTCGGCTGGATGGCGTCGGGCGTGCTCGACATGTGGTCGGTCATGCACCTCAAGCGGTACAACATCGCCGTCGAGGACAATCTGCTGGCCAGGAAGCACCTGACCCAGACCCGCATCCTGCAGCGGGTGGCCAAGGTCGTGCTGTTCATCGTCACCGTGGGCCTGGCACTGATGACCATCGCCGGCTTCCGTCAGTGGGGCGTCAGCCTGCTGGCCTCGGCCGGCGTCGTCGGCATCATCGCCGGTCTGGCGCTTCAGCCGATCCTGACGAACATGGTCGCCGGCATCCAGATCGCCCTGACCCAGCCCATCCGCCTGGACGACGCGGTCATCGTCGAGAACGAGTGGGGCAATGTCGAGGAGATCACCTCGACCTATGTGGTGGTCAAGCTGTGGGACTGGCGCCGGATGGTGCTGCCCCTGTCCTATTTCATCACCAAGCCCTTCCAGAACTGGACGCGCGAGAACGCCCGCCTGATCGGCGTGGCCTTCTTCTACGTCGACTACGAAGCGCCCATCGACCGGCTGCGCACCGCCTTCGAGGGCATCGTCAAGGCGTCCAAACACTGGGACGGCGACGTGCAGGTGATGCAGGTCACCGACATCACCGAACGCGTGCTTCAGGTGCGCTGCCTGGCCAGCGCCCGCTCGGCCCCGGTCGCCTTCGACCTGCGCTGCGAGATCCGCGAGAAGCTGATGGCCTTCATGCGCGACGAATGCCGCGAGGCCCTGCCGCGCGACCGCATCGAATGGCCGCAAGGGTCGGACAAGCCCGCCGAGGGGGCCGTCAGTCCGCCAGCGCCCTTTGTCCCTGGCTGATGGCCTGCTGCAGCGTCAGCGCCTCGGCCGGACGTTCAGCCCCGCAGGCGATGGCCAGCAGCTCGGCTGCATCCCCGCCCGGCGCGGCGTCATAGGCGGGGGCGGGGTCCGGGGTCGCTGGCCCTTCCGTCCCGTCCGCTTTCAAGGAGGAGAAGTCCAACCGATCCGCCGTCTTCGCCCGACAGTCGAACGCCCACCGCGACCAGCCCCCGACATAGGTCACGTCGCCAACCTTGAACCCGGCCTCGGTCACCTGCAGCTCCCGCATCCGCGCCATATCGCCCTCGCGCTCGATCGAGGCGGCGTCGGCATAGATGGCGAACCGCCCCACGCCGGTCGGGACCAGCTGAGGATCGGCGAGCGCGAGCAGCAGGGCGATCATGCGACCAGGGTCTCCGCCTGTTTCAGGTCCACGCTGACCAGTTGGCTCATGCCGCGCTCGGGCATGGTGACGCCATACAGCCGGTCCATCCGGCTCATGGTGACGGGGTTGTGGGTGATGACGATGAAGCGGGTGTCGGTGCGGCTGCGCATCTCGTGCAGCATCCGGCAGAAGCGGTCCACGTTGGCGTCGTCCAGCGGCGCGTCCACCTCGTCCAGCACGCAGACCGGCGCGGGGTTGGCCAGGAAGACGCCGAAGATCAGGGCCGCCGCCGTCAGGGCCTGTTCGCCGCCGCTCATCAGGCTCATGACCGACAACCGCTTGCCGGGCGGGCAGGCGTAGATCTCCAGCCCCGCCTCCAGCGGGTCGTCGCTCTCGACCAGCTTCAGCTCCGCCTGCCCCCCGCCGAACAGGGCTTCGAACAGGGTCTTGAAGTTGGCGTTGATCACGTCGAACGCCGCCACCAGCCGCTCGCGGCCCTCGGCGTTCAGCTCGTCGATGCCGTCGCGCAGCTTGGCGATGGCCTGGGTCAGGTCGATCCGTTCCGACTTCATGCTGTTCAGCCGCTCGCCGTATTCGACCGCCTCGTCCTCGGCGCGCAAGTTGACGGCCCCCAGGGCCTCGCGCTCGCGCTCCAGCCCGTAGAGCAGGCTCTCGGCCCCGGCGGCGTCGGGCGGGCGGGCGATGGCGTCGTCCGTCAGCTTCTGACCCAGCTCCTTGGGCGACATCTGCGCCGTCTCGCGCAGGGTGGTCTCGGCTTCGGTCAGCTTCTCGGCGGCGGCTTCGGCGCGGGCGGCCAGGCCGGCGCGCGCCTCGCGGGCCTGTGACGCGGCGGTCTCGGCGGCGCGCGATGCGCGGTCGGCCTCGGTCGCCTGGGTCTCGGCGACGGCCATAGCGTCCGACGCCGCCTGTTTCCTCTGTTCGGCGGCGACCAGCGTGTCCAGCAGCTTGCCGCGCTGTTCGGCGAAGCCCTGTGGCGCGACCTCGGCCTGTTTCAGCAGGGCGGCCGTCCGGTCTGCGTCCTTGGCCAGGGCGGCGACGCGGCCGGCGCTGTCCTTGGCCCTGGTCACCCAGCCTTCGCGCGCGCGGGTCAGGCTGCCCAGGCGCTGCTCGCGGCCCTGACGATCGCGGGCCTCGGCGTCGCGGTCCGACCGGGCGGTCTGGGCGGCGGCGCGGGCGGCGTCGGCGGCGGCGCGGGCGGCGGTCAGTTCGTCGCGCAGGCCGGCGATCGTCTCGGACGGGGCGTTGGTGGTCTGAGCGGCGTCAAAGGCGGCTTGCGCCTCGGCTGCGTCGGCCGCCAGTCGGGTCACGGTGTCGTCCAGCGCCTGGGCGCGCGCCTCGCGACGGGCCTGCTCGCGGGCCAGGGTCTCGACGCGGTCGCGGGCGACGGTCACGGCCTTGTCGGCGGCGAAGGGCTTCAGGCGTGCGGCCTTGACCGCCTCTTCGGCGGCGCGGAAGGCTTCCGTCGCTGACTTCTGCGTTGCCTGCGCCTGATCTAGCGCCGGTCTGCCCTTGTCGATCTCGGCCTCCAGTTCGGCCAGGCGCGTGCGCTGGGCCAGCCGCACGGCGGCCGGGCGCGGCGCCTCGGCGCGGCTGACGAACCCGTCCCAGCGATAGAGGTCGCCCTCGACCGTCACCAGGCGCGAGCCGGGAGGCAGAGCCTGAGCCAGTCGAGTAGCGTCTGACTTGGGCGCCACACCGCAAAGAGCGAGGCGCGCGGTCAGCTGTGCCGGCGCCTGAACATGATCCGAAAGCGGCATGATACCGGCAGGCCAGGACGGGGAGGGCGCGTCCGCTCCGCCCCAGTAGGCGGCGGCGCGGGCGTCAAGGGCGGCGTCCAGATCGTCGCCCAGGGCGGCGGCCAGGGCGGCCTCGAACCCCTTGTCGGCGCGCACCTTGTCCAACGCGGGCGGATGGTCGCGCTTGCCGGTGACCAGCAGTTGGGCCAGGCCGCGCGCCTCGGTCTGGAGTCGGCCAAGCCGGTCCTCTGCGGCGCGGGCGGCGGTGCGGGCCTCCTGTTCAGCGCGCGCAAGTTCGCCGCGCAGCGCCTCGGCGGCCTCGACGGCGTCGTGCGCGGCGGCAAGGTCGGCCTGCGCCGCTTCCAGCGCCTGGCGGGCGGTCTCCAGCTCAGGCGTTTCCAGCGGCCCCAGAGCCTCGCGTTCGCGTCGGGCCTGGTCGTGCTGGGCGGCGACGCGGGCCAGTCGGGCCTCGGCGTCGCGCTTGCGGGCCGTTTCGGCGTTGGCGCGGGCCTCGACGGCGGCCAGCATGCCCGCCAGCCGTTCGACCTCGCCGTCGGCAGCCTTGCGGGCGTCCTCGGCGGCGGCCAGAGCCTTGTCCAGTTCGGGGCCGCGTTCGGGAGCGGCGGCGATCTCGGCCTTGAGCCGGGCCAGTTCGTTGTCGAGCCGGTCCAGTTCGCGCTGGGCGTCGGCGGCCATGCCGTCTTCGCGCGCGGCGTCGGCGGCGATGCGGGCGGCCTCGGCCTTGAGGCGATCCACTTCCGCGCGGGCCGCCTGTTCAGCCATGTCCAGCCGGTCGCGCTCCAGGCTGGCGCGGTGCAGCAGGGCGGAGGCCACGGCGTCCTCTTCCCGCGCGGGCTTCAGGGCTTCCTGGGCGGACAGGGCGGCCGTCTGGGCGGCGGCGGCGGCGGTCGTGGTTTCGGCGACGGCGGCGTCGGCCGCGCGCAGTTCGGCGGCGGCGGCCTCTGCGGCCAGACGCGCGTCGTTCCAGCGCACATAGAGCAGGGCGGCCTGAAGGGCGCGGATCTCTGCCGAGATCTTCTTGTACTTCTCGGCCTGGCGAGCTTCGCGCTTCAGCCGGTTCAACGCCGTCTCAAGCTCACGGCCGATGTCGTCCAGCCGGTCCAGATTGGTCTCGGCGGCCTTGAGGCGTAGCTCGGCCTCGTGCCGACGGGTGTGCAGACCGGCGACGCCGCCCGCCTCTTCCAAAATGCGGCGGCGGTTCTGCGGCTTGGCGGCGATCAGTTCCGAGATCTGGCCCTGACGCACCAGGGCGGGCGAGTTGGCGCCGGTCGAGGCGTCGGCGAACAGCAGTTGCACATCGCGGGCGCGCACCTCCTTGCCGTTGATGCGATAGGTCGAGCCCTGACCCCGGTCGATCCGGCGCGACACCTCCAACACCGGTGAGTCGGTGAAGGGCTGGGGCGCGCGACGTTGGGCGTTGTCGATGGTCAGGCTGACTTCGGCGTGGCTGCGCGGGGGGCGGCCGGCGGCCCCGGCGAAGATGACGTCGTCCATGCCCTGGCCGCGCATGGCCTTGGCCGAATTGGCCCCCATCACCCAGCGCAGGCTTTCAAGGACGTTGGACTTGCCGCAGCCGTTGGGGCCGACGACGCCGGTCAGGCCGGATTCGATGTGCACCTCCGCCGGATCGACGAACGACTTGAAGCCGACGAGCCGTAGGCGCTGGAACTGCATCGTCCCGACGGACTACCGAAGCAGCGGATCGACGGCGGTCGACAGGGCCTCCAGCGAATGCTCCATCACCATCGTCCCGTTGACGAAGAAGGTGGGCGTGCCGGTGACGCCGGCGGCGCGCGCGCCTTCGATCTGGGCGTCGAGGGCCGCGCGGATGGTCGGGCCGTTCAGGCAGGCCTCGATCTGCTCGCGGGTCTTGCCGCTGGCGGCGATGCCGGCGGCGAACCAGGGCTGGGCGCCGGTGGTCTGCAGGTTGGCCTGATCGCGCATGAAGACGGCCGCCACGTCGAAATAGCGTTCGGGCGCGGCGCACATGGCGACCGCAGCCGCGGCGGCGGCGACATTGGCGGGCGCGGTCGGCAGGTTGCGGTGAACCAGCCGGACCTTGCCGGTGTCGATGTATTTGGCCTTGAAGGCCGGCAGCACGGTGTTGTGGAAGTCCGCGCAGTGCGAGCAGGTGAAGGACGCGTATTCGATCACCGTCACCGGCGCATTCGCCCGACCCAGGATGTGATCCTGGGCCGTGACGGGCGGGGGCGCATCGGCGGCGAGCGCCGGCGTCGGCAAGCCGCCGGACAGGGCGGCGAGGGCGAAACCGGCGGCGATGAAGGCGCGTCGCATCATCTGATTAGGCCTCGGTTACTTGGCCAGGGCCGCGTCGATTGCGGTGGACAGGTCGGCCAAGCTGGCGCCTTCGCCGCCGGGCGAGATGACCTGCGTCTCGTTGACATAGAAGGCGGGGGTGCCGGTCACGCCCTGGGCGCGGGCGGCCTGAACGCGCTTCTCCATGGCGGCGACGGCGTCCTTGTCGGTGACGCAGTCGTTGAACTGCTGCTCGGACAGGCCGGCGGCCTGGGCGGTGCGCAGCAGCCAGTCGCGCGGCGAGGAGGTCAGCATCTCCTGCTGCGTCGCCATCAGCTGGTGAACCACGTCGAAATACTTGTCCGGACCGGCGCAGCGCGCGACCAGGAAGCCGGCGGTGGCGGCGTCGACCGGCGGGGTCGGCAGTTCGCGGAAGACGTAGCGGACCTTGTTGGTGTCGACGTATTTGGCCTTGAACGCCGGCCAGGTGTTCTTCTGCCACAGGGCGCAGTGGGGGCAGGTGACCGAGGCGTATTCGACCACGGTGACCTTGGCGCCTTCAGGCGCGCCCAGACCCATGTCGCCCTCGGCCGCACCCTTGGCGCCGCCGCCGCAGGCCGCCAGAGCCATGGTCGCCAGTGCGGCGCCGGTGATGGCCGCACGACGGCTCATGCGGGCGAAGCGGGATTCAGTGTCGGCCATGAAGGTTCCTCGGATCGGATCGTTGGCGATGATCGCGCGATTCCCCGGGAATGGCGCGACCCTGAACTAGTCTGGAACAGGTGCGGCGAAGTTTTGTCAACAGCGCCCTATCCGCGCGCCCAGGCCCTATCGATCGCCGGCGCGGGGATGAAACTTTGCGGCCTGTCCTGGCGCGGCGGCGGATCGCTTATGCCTTGCTGGATGAAGCGCATCGCCGACAGCAGTCCGGAACGCGAGAAGGGCTTGGGGATCACGCCATGCGCGCCCAGGAAGTCCTCGGGGATCATCTTGGGGTTGGCGGTCAGGAACACCACGGCGGTGGACGGCCAACGGTCCTTGATCAGGCGACACACGTCCAGACCGCTGGAGTTATCCGCCAGCTGGATGTCGACGAAGGCGACGTCGGGCGGCCCTTGGAGCGACAGCGACTCGACCTCGCTCAGAGACATGGCTTCTCCGACCAACCGGTGGCCTTCGTCCTCAAGCATCGCCTCGAGGTCCATCACGAGCAGGGCCTCGTCCTCGACGACCAGAATGTCGAAGTGGGGCCCGGCGGCGCGCACCTAGCCGCTCACGGGGAAGTCGACGACCGCGCGTGTGCCGGGGTCGGCTGGCAGCCACAGCGTCTTGCCGCCGATCTGCTTTGAAAGACGACCGATCAAAGTCTTGCCCAATCCCTGATGCGCAGCGCCGGGAATGCCGGGGCCGTCGTCCTGAACAACGACCTGGCCACCTTGTTCCGTCTTCCTGGCTAAGACGATCAATCGGCCGCCTCGATCGTCGGGGAAGGCGTGCTTGATCGCATTGGTCAGCAGCTCGTTGATGATCAGGCCGATCGACGAGGCGTGGGTCGACGGGATGAACATCGGCTCCACATCGACGGAGACCTCGATGTCGGTGCGTCCGGTCGATCCGATCACATCGGCGACCAGGGTGTTGGTGAAGGCGCCGACGTCGAACTGGGTGACGTCCTCGGACTGATAGAGTTTGCGGTGAACGGTCGCCAGGGCGTCCACCCGCTCCAGCATGGAGTCCAGGGTTGCGGTCAGGGCTGGATCGGACAGGGAGCGCGATTGCAGCCGCAGCAGCGAGCCGATCATGGTCAGGTTGTTCTTGACCCGGTGATCGACCTCATGAAGCAGCAAGGTCTTGGCGGTCAGGGCTTCCTGGAGATCGGCGGTGCGGGCGGCGACTTCACGCTCGACCAGAGCCTTCTGCTTTTCGACATAGGCCTTGGCCTCCACGCGATCCGTAACGTCCAGCTGGGAAGCGAAGAAATATTCGATATCGCCTTGGGCGTTGCGCACCGGGCTGATGAACAGGGCGTTCCAGAAGGTGCTGCCGTCCTTGCGATAGTTCAGCAGATCGATGTGGATGTCGGTTCCGGCTTCCAGGGCGTCGCGGATCTTGGCCACGGCGTCCCGGTCGGAGTCGGGTCCCTGAAGAAACCGGCAGTTCTGGCCGATGATCTCGTCGCGTTCATAGCCCGTCAGATCCTGGAAGGCCTTGTTGGCGAAAACGATGGGATTGTCGTCACGACGCGGGTCGGTGATGACCATCGGCATGCGCGTGCCGCGTATGGCGGCGGCGAACGGGTCGCCGCGACCGATCTCGTGTTCGACGACATCGGTCAGTCGCCAGTCGTCTTGTTGCTTCATCGGGGCTCGGAATCCAGGCGCGCGACCAGGATATGCCGTGCGGATATTTGTCTTTTTACAGCCCCTTCCTACAGCACGCCGGGGCCACTGCCAACCAAGGCGAGGGGGTCAGTCGGCCTTGATCCCGGGGCGCGACAGGGCGACGCGGCCGAGGCGCGCCAGGGCGGCGCGTAGATCGTCGGGGGCTGCGGCGATGGAGGCGGCGAGGTCGGCCTCGGCCTGGGCGGGCAGGGGCGGCGGCTTGGCGCTGCGTTTGGGACGGGCGGCGGCCTCCTTCAAAGGGGCGACCGGACCCTGGGCGATGCGCAGCCGATCCACCGTCCCGGCGCCCAGGAACAGGTTGACGCGGGCCAAGATGTCCTCGGACTGGTGCTGGATCAACAGGGCGGCGGCGCCGGCGACGCGCAGCTCCAGCACGCCGGGTGAACCGCCCTTGCCCTTGGTCAGTTTCTGCGGGCGTGTGACGCGGGCCAGGCGATCGCCGACGATCTCGCGCCAGCGAGGCTCCAGCGCACCGGCCCCGCGTCCGAACTGCTCGTCCAGCTTCTTGATCAGGGGCGTCAGCGCCTTGCCCGCGCGCGGCGCCGGTCGGGGGACCGGACGGGTGCGGCGGCGAGACAGGATCTCGCGGACCTCGGCGTCTGTGGGCAGCGTGCGGCGCATGGGTCTATATACCCCGACCGATGCCTGACGTCTCTCCCGACATAGACCTGATCCGCTCCCGGCTGCAGGCCTGGTACGACGTCCATGCGCGCAGCCTGCCGTGGCGAGCCGCCGTCGGCGCGCCGCGGACCGAGCCGTACCGTGTCTGGCTGTCGGAGGTCATGCTTCAGCAGACGACCGTGCCGCATGCGACGCCGTATTTTCACGCCTTCACCACGCGCTGGCCGACGGTCTCGGACCTGGCGGCGGCCGAGGATGCGGAGGTGATGGGGGCCTGGGCGGGGCTGGGCTACTATGCGCGTGCCCGCAATCTGCTGGCCTGCGCGCGGGCGGTGGCGGGCGAGCATGGCGGGGTGTTTCCGGATACCGAAGCGGCGCTGCTCGCGCTGCCGGGCGTGGGCGCCTATACGGCCGCAGCCGTCGCCTCCATCGCCTTCGACCGGGCGGCCAATGTCGTGGACGGCAATGTCGAGCGGGTGATGGCGCGTCTGTTCGCGGTCGAGACGCCGGTCCCCGCCGCCCGGCCCGAACTGAGGCGGCTGGCGGGCCTGTTCGTCACCGATGAGCGGCCCGGAGACTGGGCGCAGGCGTTGATGGACCTGGGCGCGACGGTGTGCCGGCCGAAGTCACCGTCGTGCGGGACTTGTCCCGTGGCCAGCGAATGCCTGGGTTTGGCCGCGGGCGAGCCGGCCCGGTTTCCGATGAAGACGAAGAAGGCGGAGCGGCCGCATCGGCGGGGCATCGCCTATGTGCTGGTTGACGACCAGGGGCGGGTCGCGATCGAGACGCGACCCGAGAAGGGGCTGCTGGGCGGAATGCTGGGCCTGCCGACCAGCGATTGGGCGATAGACGAGCCTGCTGCGGCAGCGCCGATGGAGGCCGACTGGCGCGAGGCGGGGGCTGTGGAGCACGTCTTCACCCACTTCAGCCTGACGCTGACGGTGATGACCGCGCGCGTCGATGCGGGCGGTCCCTATCGCTGGATGCCGATCGAGGCGGCGCGGGCCGCCCTGCCGACGGTCTTCGCCAAGGCGCTGGATCGGGCGAACACGCCCGATCTGTTCGGCTGAATCCCTATCGCAACGTGCGGATCGAGACCTTGCCCTGCTTGTGATGCGGGATGACAACCGCGCGACCGTCGGCGTGCTGGATGTTCAGATCCACGACGGCGCCGCCGACTTGCAGGCCGGTGATCTTCAGACGATCCAGACCGGCGGGCAGGACGGGATCGGCCAGATCGACCGTCTCGGTCCAGGCGTCGATGGACAGGCCCAGGGTCGCCTGAAGCATCAGGAAGACCGATCCCGCCGCCCAGGCCTGGGGCAGGCAGGCGACCGGATAGGCGATGGGCGGCTCACCCGGCTCACGCGGGAAGCCGCAGAACAGTTCGGGCAGCCTCAGGTGGAAATGGGCGGCCGCCGCGTAGATCTCGGCCAGGATTTCCGCGACCGCATCGCGCTCGCCGTAGGCGGCCATGCCGGCGGCGGCCATGGCGGTGTCGTGCGGCCAGACCGAGCCGTTGTGATAGCTCATCGGATTGAAGCGGGCCTGTCCGACCTCCAGGGTGCGGATGCCCCACCCGGTGCGGAACTCGGCGGTCAGCAGGCGTTTGGTGACGCGTCGCGCGCGTTCAAGCGACGGCAGCCCGGTGAACAGCAGATGGCCAGCGTTCGAGGCGATGGCGCGACATTGCTGGCCGTCGCCGTCGAGGGCCACGGCGTAGAAGCCCTCGTCCTCCATCCAGAACTTTTCCTCGACCAGGGAGCGGACCTGTTCGGCGCGCATCCGCCATTCGGTCGTGCGGTCGTCGTGCAGGCGCTCGCCCAGATCGCCCAGCGCCTTCCAGGCGGCGAAGGCGTAGCCCTGAACCTCCAGAAGCGCGATCGGACCCTTGGGGAAGCGACCGTCGGCGTGGAAGATGGAATCCTCGGAGTCCTTCCACCCTTGGTTGGATAGGCCGGTGTCCGCGCCGCGCTGATAGTCGATCAGACCGTCATTGTTGCTGTCGCCATAGTCGCGCATCCAGTCGGCGGCCGCGATCAGATTGGGCCAAAGCCTGCGGATCAGATCCAGATC
Source organism: Brevundimonas diminuta (assembly GCF_022654015.1). Classification (NCBI taxonomy): domain Bacteria; kingdom Pseudomonadati; phylum Pseudomonadota; class Alphaproteobacteria; order Caulobacterales; family Caulobacteraceae; genus Brevundimonas; species Brevundimonas diminuta. The sequence continues at coordinate 2,810,107 of NZ_CP073063.1, read as the reverse complement.
GCCGGTGCGGTTGGCGTAGGCGCCGGCCAGGGCCACGAATAGGCAGGTGGTGTCGACGCCGCCATAGTAGAGACCGAACGGCACCTCATGCAGGGCGCTCATCTCGCCGCCGCGGGTTTCGTGCATGATCTTACCGGGCTGGCTGTCCCGATAGAGCGAGGTCTCAGTCGCCTGGCGCGAGGCCAGATAGGTCAGCACGCCCTTGGCCAGCGACGGGTCCAGCCAGAGCATTTGCCAGGCCGAAATGATGCCGTCGCGGCCGAACGGGGTCGAGAACCACGGCGTGCCTGCATAGGGATAGGGGCCGGTCGGCAGGTCCGTGGTCAGCAGCGCCATGTCGGCGCGCGACTGGTCCAGCCAGTCGTTGAAGCGCGGGCTGCGCGGGCCGCGCACCGAGGCGCCGCGCCGGCGTTTGGCGCGCATGGCCAGGCGGGCCTGGATGGCGTTCTGGCGCCAGCGATCGGCGTCCGGTGTCTCGCAGGCGTCCACGCCGCATTCGATGAACAGATCCAGCGAGCGGCCCTTTGGCAGGCTGAACATGAACTCCGCGCGTTGATGCGTCAGGCGGGCGGGCGGTTCGGAAAAGGCGATGCAGCTGGACCGGTCCACGTCGTCCAGGCCTGTGTAGCGGAAGGTGACGCGACGACCATCGGTGGTCGGCGTGTGGATCGTCCCGCGTTTGGCTCGCGGCGTGCCGCGCACCTGGAAGATATCAAAGAAGTCCGCGCCGAAATCGAAGGCCAGCGGCAGCAGAATGTCCTCCACCCCATGGTTGACCATGCGGATGCGCTCGAACATCCGCCGGTTCCACAGAAACCGCCGGCGCTCGATATGCAGGACGCCGGCCGGGGCCGATCGCCCGCCCATCGGGGGCAGGGGACGGTTGGTGGTGTGGCAGGAGAAGAACACGTTGTCCTGGCTGACGCCGGACGACAGTCGCGACGGCTTCAGCAGACCGACCGTCATGGCCCAGCGCGACAGGACGCGGGTGTCGCCCGCGAACAGGCCGTCGGCGCCGCCCTTCATGTCGCCCCATCCGTCGGCGACCAGGAAGGTGTCGCCTTCCTTCAGCGCCATCAGCTGTTCGAGACCCGTGGCCTCGACCGATTCACCGGCGGTCAGTTGAGTGGAATAGGCGTCGTCCATGCGGTCTCTTCCCCGTCGTTGTGAGGCCTCGGCCGAACGTGTCGCACCCGAATGCGGCGCTGAGGGGCCGCTTGCAGACTTTAATGGGCAAGTCGCCGACGGGTTCAGGCGAACCTGTGCTTTTTCATCGCCAAACGACCCGAGAGACTTACTTGATCAGTCGTACGACGCCGATGGACCGCGCGATGTCGCGGAAGGCGGCTTCCAGAGCGGCGCTGTCTTCGGCCAGGAAGGCATGGTCGGAATCGGTGGCGCAGGTCCTCAGCAGATTGCGTCCGTTCTGCGTGGGCACATTCAGGCCGACGGTGAAAACCTCGATCTTGTTCGACTTGGCATAGGTGCAGATCGAACCGAAATCGGCATCAGTCGCCGCCAGCTCATTGGCTTTGACCGTGGCGACGTGCGCTCCGTCCGACGAGCGGTAACGCAGGGTGTTCACACCGTCGGTCATAAGCACCAGAATCTTGCGCGGCGTGCGGTTCGCGGGATCGTAGACACCGCCCTCCTGGAACGGCGCGGTAGGCGACAGCAGGTTGATGCCCCAGATCAGGCCGGATGGAATATGCGTCTCCGGCTTGTAGCCGCCGACATTGATGACGAGGTTTTTGATTGCGTTCAGGACGCTGGATTTGCTCTTGGACAGGGGGCTGACCGCATTCAGGCAGCTCTGGCCTGTCGTCAGGAAACCCTTGTAGGGCGTCGCCGGCGACTGGTCGTTCAGCCGCGTCGTGCCGACGTTGCGCGAATAGACGCAGCCGAACCACTTGTAGCTGACGTTGCAAGCATAGGGCGGGACGGTGACCGTCTTGACCACCTGATCCTTGTAGCAGGTGCCGGTCTCGCTGACGCCGTCGCGCACGGTGGTGCAAGGATAGGGCGTGCCGCCGCTGTAGGTCGTCTTGGTCGTGCAGGTGCGCTCCTGAACATAGTCGTCGGGCACGGAAATCCACGGGGCCTTGCGATTGGCAATCCCGACATTGACGTAGTCCGCATAGGGCACGACGCCGATCGAGACCTCGTCGCTTTCGGTCGCCATCAACTCGTTGACCAGCAAACTGGCCGAGGTCTTCAGCGCATCGATCCGTTTGATCGAGCGAGTGTCCTTTTCACTCATCGACCAGGTGTTATCGAGCACCAGGACGGTCTCGATCTTTTGCGCCACGCCGCGCGTCGCCTCGGACAGGGCGTTGATGTCGAACTGTTTGACGCCGGCCAGACCCGCAAAGATGGGTTTGACCCCGCCCTTGAAGGTCACCCTGACGATTTTGCCATCGACATATTGGGTGCCGGTCTTCCAGCCGTCGATCAGTTGGCCGGTCTTCAGATTGGCTTCCAGATAGGGACCGCTGACCGCTTCCAGCTCCTTGGCCGTCTGGGCGCGGGACGCCGCAGCGCCCAACGCTGCTGCGTCGAGCGCTTCCTGCACCTGGTTCCTGACTGAGACATAGCGATTGATGTCGATAGCCAGGCCGACCATCAGTGCCAGGCCCATGGCGGACAGGGCGAAGAAGGTCGCGATGTTGCCCGCGGTATTCCAGCGCAGATGCGCCAGCCGCCTCATCGCTGTCCATTGCATAGTGGTCGCCCCGATTTGGGACGACCGTAATGGATAAGCTTAACTTTTGGGTGAACGCCGTTACAAACTCAGGATTGCAATGGCGTCCCGACCGAGTTGGTTTCAGGCGGTGGCGGCGAAGCTGCGCTCTTCACGCGGACGCAGCGGGGTGACCACCTCATCCAGCGCGGTCTCCGCGAACGGGCGACGCGCCAGCAGGTCGCCGTAGACGTCCAAGTAACGACGCGCCATGGCGGTGGCGGAAAACCGCAAATCGAAGCGCGCGCGGATGGCCTCGCGGTCCAGCAGATGCGCGCGCCCGGCGGCGGCGATCGCCTGTTCCATCGTGTCGACCAAGAAGCCGGTGGCGCCGTCCTCGATCACCTCGGGGGTCGAGCCGCAGCGGAAGGCGATCACCGGGGTGCCGCAGGCCATGGCCTCGATCATCACCAGGCCGAAGGGCTCCGGCCAGTCGATGGGGAAGAGCAGAGCTTCGGCGCCGCCGAGGAAGGCGGACTTCTGATGGTCGCCGATCTCGCCGATGAATTCGATCAGCGGATTGCCCTCGACCAACGGGCGGATTTTCTCCTCCCAATAGCGTTTATCGGCGGCGTCCACCTTTGCGGCCATCTTCAGCCGCTTGCCCAGTTTGGTGGCGATCTCGATGGCGCGGTCGGGGCGCTTTTCGGGCGAGATGCGACCCAAGAAGGCCAGATAGCCCTCGGATTTCGGGGAGAAGATGTATTGTTCGCCGGGCATGCCGTGATGGACGGTGGCTTTCCAGTTGGCGAAATGCAGCGGCTTGCGCTGATCGTCTGAGATGGAGACCAGTCCAAACTCGCTCCAGCGCGCATAGACGCCGGGCAGGTCCTTCATGTCCAGGCGGCCGTGTAGCGTCGTCAAAGTCTTGTCCGCATATTTCTGGAACAGCGGGAAGTGAACCATGTCGGTATGGAAGTGGATCACGTCAAACTCGTCGGCGCGGTCCAGAACTTCGCCCAGCATCGACAGGTGGGCGGCGAGATCGGATTTCAACGGCGCCGGATCCAGGCGAATGGCCTGATCGCGCACGGGCACCAGACGGGCCTTGGTCTGGGCGTCGGCGCTGGCGAACAGGGTCACGTCGTGGCCCAGATCAACCAGAGCGTCGGTCAGATGCGCCACCACACGCTCCGTGCCGCCATACAGCTTGGGAGGCACGGCCTCATACAGAGGGGTGATCTGCGCGATTTTCATGGTGATGTGCTCCGACACCGCATCCTGGCGGGCCGTTGACATCAATGGTCTCGCAACTGCGAAGTTCCATCGCAGCTGATGAATTTTCACATAGGTTTCGAGGGGTTACAGCGACGCTGGTCCATATTGAGTGTGCGAAATCGTACCTATTGGCGACGCGTTGCCAGCTAAGTGATTGATGTGGCTTATGCGATGCGCGGTCGCAGCGGCTCACATCGCGGCGCGAACCTCCGAGCGCAGGGCGTCGATGGATTTCAAGCCCTGGTCGGTCTTGAAGCGCCAGTAGGTCCAGCCGTTGCAGGCCGGCGCATTTTCAAGCAGCGCACCCAGCTTGTGGATCGAGCCGCTGAGCGAGCCGTGAACTAGCGAACCGTCCGCACGAACCCGCGCCTCGCGCTCGCCCTTGGGGCAATACAGGCGGTCGCCGGGCTGCAACAGGCCGGCCTCGACCAGGGCGCCGAACGGCACCTTGGGCTCGGCGCGCTTGGAGCCTGTGACCATCAGATCTTCGGGGCGGGCAGGGATGACCGAGTCGATGCGGGTTCTGGCGACCTCGGCATAGGTCTCGTCACGCTCGATGCCGATGTAGTGGCGGCCCAGGCGTTTGGCGGCGGCGCCGGTGGTGCCGGTGCCGAAGAAGGGGTCCAGGATCACGTCGCCAGGCCGGGTCGCCGACAGCAGCACGCGGTGCAGCAGGGCTTCGGGCTTCTGGGTCGGATGAGCCTTCTTGCCGTCGGCGTCCTTGATCCGCTCCTCGCCCGTGCACAGGGCGAAGGTCCAGTCCGAGCGCATCTGGGTGTCTTCGTTGAAAGCCTTCAGCGCGTCATAGTTGAAGGTGTAGCGCTTCTGATCCCGCGATTTGGCGGCCCAGATCAGGGTCTCATGGGCGTTGGTGAATCGGGTGCCCTTGAAGTTCGGCATCGGGTTGGACTTGCGCCAGATGATGTCGTTCAGCACCCAGAAGCCCAGATCCTGGATCGCCGATCCCAGGCGGAAGACGTTATGGTAGCTGCCGATCACCCAGATCGAGCCCTCGGGCTTCAGCACGCGGCGGCATTCCGCCAGCCAGGCGCGGGTGAAGGCGTCATAGTCGGCGAAGCTGGCGAACTTGTCCCAGTCATCATCGACCGCATCGACCTTGGAATTGTCCGGGCGCAGCAGGTCGCCGCCCAGCTGCAGATTATAGGGCGGATCGGCGAAGACCATGTCCACCGAGGCGTCGGGCAGGCTTTTCAGCACTTCGATGCAATCGCCACAGTGAATGACGTCGGTTTTAAGCTCGGACATGGAACGCGGCCCCGCAACAGTGAGACCGCTATGGTGAATCCTTGTGGTTAAGGTGGATTAAACGGCAGGGTCAGCCGGACGCATATTGCAGTCCGACCGCACCATCCACAGCCTTCTCGGGCCAGCGTGTTCCTGATCTGTTCTATTCATGCTCTAACCGTTTGCGGCGGTCGGCGGCGTGATGGAGGATCAGATGAACGACGGAATCCTGGCTCATATGATGGCCGAACTGGATGCGGAGCTGGCGCGGGCGGAGCCGTCCTTGCCCGCCCATCCCGAACATACGCGCCAAACGGAGATCATGCGCGCCCTGGCCCTGGGGCTGGGAAACTTCGAGCGGATGCGGGCGCATGACGTGCATCTGCTCGCCGCCAGCCTGTCGCCGCGATCGGCCTGATCCGGCGTCAGGGTTTGCGCTTGAACGTGTCGCCGATCTCAGCGGCGTCCGGACCGTCCGGTCCTGCGCTCTGGCGCTCGGCCTGACCGACCGCCTTGGTCGCCTTGTCAGAGGTCAGGGCGTCAGGCTTGCCGGCCGGATCGGCGCCGTTCTCTTCACGACCCTTGGTCTGTTCGCGGTCCATGGTGCTCTCCGTTGCTGGGAGAGGTAGCGCGACGCAGAGCGGCGCGTTCCGTCAGACGGCCGTATTCACCTTCGCCACCACCGACATGCCCGGCGCCAGACGTTCGGCGGCGGGTTGGTTCGGGTCGATGCGGATGCGGACCGGGATGCGCTGGGCGACCTTGGTGAAGTTGCCGGTGGCGTTGTCGGGGCGGATGACGCTGAACTCCGACCCGGCGGCGGGGGCGATGCGCTCGACATGGCCGCGCAGGGTCTGGCCGCCCAGGGCGTCGACGATGATTTCGACCGGCTGGCCGACGCGGATGTTCTTCATCTGCGTCTCCTTCATATTGGCCGTGACCCAGACCACGTCGGGGACCAGACCCATCAGCTGGGTGCCCGCAGTCACATACTGGCCCTGGCGCACGCCGATCTCGCCCAGACGACCGGCGCGGGGGGCGACGATGCGGGTGTTGGCCAGATCGATCTGGGCCAGGCGCACGGCGGCCTGGGCGTTCTCGACGGCGGCGGCCAGGCTGTCGCGGCCCACGACCGCGGAGGTGACGCCGGTCTGGGCGATGCCCTCGGCGGCGCGGGCCTGGGCGACCTGGGCCTGGGCGCTGCGTAGCGCGGCCTCGGCGACGTCCACATTGGCCTGGGCGACCCAGCCGCCGGCCTTCAGGGTGCGGGCGCGGTTGGCGTCAGCCTGAGCCCGTGTCAGCGTGGCTTCGGCTGCGGCGATGGAGGCGCGCTGCTGGGCGACCGATCCGCGCGCCGACGCTTGGGTCTGGGCCGAGTTGGACAGGACCGCCTGGGCCGAGTGCAGGCTGGCCTCGGCCTGCTCCAACCGCTGGCGATAGATGCGATCGTCCACTTGGGCCAGCAGCTGCCCCTGTTGGACGGTCTGGAAGTCCTGGACCGGCACGGCCGTGACATAGCCGTTCACCTGCGGGCTGATGATCGTCACCTGGCCGCGCACATAGGCGTTGTCCGTGCGCTGGATCGCGCCTCGGAAGGGCGGCAGCTGCCAAGCGTACAGCACCATCAGAACGCCCAGCAGGGCGACCCCGGCGGCGATGACGGTCCACATAACGTTCTTCTTCGGCGCGGGCGGAGCGGCGGCGGGCGCCTGCGGGGCGGCGGGGGCGGTCTGGGCGGCGTCGGTCATTGTGGGTCTCGGTTCAGTCGGCGGCGGCGACGGCGGCGGTCTGGACCGCAGCGTCTGCAGTGTTGTTTTTGGCGTCGCGGCGCGCCTTCCAGCGCGGCCGCAGATGGGTGACGGTCACCCAGGCGGAGCCCAGGGCCGCGATCACGGCGATGACCAGAAAGACGTCATTGTAGGCCAGCACATTGGCCTGCTGCGTCACCTGGCGACCCAGCAGGACCGCGCCCTCGGCGTTCGCCAGAGCGGGGTCCGTTATCGTCGAGGCGTAGGCGCCCGACAGCTGACGCAGCCGCAAGGCGACCTGCGGGTCCAGCGCCGAAATCCCGGCCGCCAGTTGGTTGGAATGGTATTTCTCGCGGATGATCTGCAGCGTCCCGGTCAGGGCCGATCCCGCCAGACCGCCGACGTTCTGAAGCACGCTGAACATGACGATGAAGCTGATCAGGTTCTGCTTGCCCTGCGTCAGCACCTTGACGATGCCGATCATCAGCGCCGGGCCGATGAACATGGCCGAGGCGAAGGCGATCAGGGCCTGGCTGAAATACAGCTGTGCCGGGCGCGTCAGGACCGTCGAATGGCTGTCGATCCAGGCGCCGACGGCGATCAGCGCCAAGGCGATGGCGATCGGCTTGTTCAGCTTTTCCATGTTCAGGGTGAAGGCGCTGACCAGGGTGCCGGCGATCATCGACAGCAGGATGACGACGAACAGGCCGTGAAGCTGATCCGGTCCCAGGCCGACGACGGTCAGGAAACCCACCGCGCCGGAGGTCTGTTCCGACAGCACGATGCGGATCAGCAGGATCGCCCCGAACAGGCGCAGCAGGTCTGGCCCGGTCAGCCAGCGGGTGTTGATCAGCGGGTTCTTGCGATTGTGCTCGACTAGGAATGCGGCGGTCAGCAGGATGACGGAGCCGATCAGGGCCCAGCCGATCCAGGCGGCCTGCGTCCACCAGACGATGCGGCCCAGACCCAGGGCCGCACAAAGCAGGGCTACGCCTGGCGCAAACAGGGCGAAGGTCAAAAAGTCCAGCCGGTCGAACACCCGCAGCCGCTCGGACGGCGGCAGCTTGACCACCTGCACCGCGCCCCAGGCGACAAGGCACAGGCCCAGCTCAAACAGATAAAAGGCGCGCCAGTCGCCCAGCTGGAGCAGGCCGGGCATGACCAGGCGCGAAATCGGCACGGCGAAACTGGCCAGGCCGATGCCGATGATCAGCCCCTTCAGCCGGTGTGCGGCCGGGAAGGCCTGGATGATGTAGAGGAAGCCCAGGCTGGAGAGGCCCGCGCCCGCCATGCCGGCGATGGCCCGCACCAGCAGGGTCGATTGATAGTTGTCGACGAACAGGTGGGCGGCGCAGACCAGCACGAAGGCGCCCAAGAAAATCTGCGTGAACAGGCGCAGGCCGTACTGCATCCGGAATTTGACCAGGATCAGGTTCATGCAGGCGTTGGTCATGACGAAGACGACCGGCAGCCAGGCGGCCTCGGTGATCGTGATCCCCAGCGAACCTTGCAGATTCTGGATGTTGGCGGTGACCGCGGCGTTGCCCAGCGATCCGACCATGGCGACCAGCAGGCCGGTCAGGGCGTACTGGATTCGCATCGGCCAGGAGTGATCGGGCGTGGCAGGCGAGCCGGGCATCATCGGCCGCTCGTGCGGCTTCAGCGTCTCGACATACTGTTCCCAGGGCAGGTGCCAGTTGTTGCGAGCCATCAGCGCGGCTCCCCGCGCGGTCTCAGGCCGTCAAGAACAAGCGCGCGGGTGCGCAGCGACACGGCCTGACGCTCCGCTTCATCCGCGCCCTGAAAACCGGCGCCCAGCAGGGTGGCGATCAGACGGATGTCCATCGGCCGCAGATCCTCCCTCACCAGGCCGGCGGCCTGGGCCCGCTTCAGCGGTGCGGCGCCCGCCTCCATCAAGCTCTGCCGCAAGGGTGTAAGCGCATCTGGCGACCGCACGTTCCGCACGACGCCGGCCAGTCCCGCATTGCGCACCATGTCCTCGGCCAGCCGGTCCAGAAACCAAAAGAAGGCCTGCGGATCATCGCCCTGTTCGGCGGTGCGCCGACCCAGGTCCGCGACGTCGGCCTCCAGCACCGCCAGAGCCAGTTCCGTACGGTCTGAGAAGTGCCGATACAGGGTGCCGCGCCCCACCCCAGCCCGCTCAGCGATCAGATCCAGGGGCGCATCCAGCCCTTGGTCGGCGAAGACCGCGCGCGCGGCCTCCAGCACCGCCGCCCGGTTCAGAGCGGCATCCTTGCGGACAGGTTTTTCGGCATGGCGCGTCATGGTGAGGCGCGTAAATGGACACGACTGTCCGTTTTGCAAGGGGCGGCTAGAGCGCTTTTTCCAGCACCACGAAATCCAGCTCGGGCCGCGGCGGATCGACGGGGAAGGGGCGGGTTTCGCCGGTCGGGGCGTAACCGCGTCGTTCGTACCAGGCGATCAGTTCGGCCCGTCGGTGGATGACCGTCATCTCCATGCGGCGCGCGCCGAAACGCGCGACCGCTTCGCTTTCGGCGGCCGCGAGCAGACGACGGCCGAGGCCGGACGCCTGCAAGGTCGGCTCGACCGTCAGCATGCCGAGATAGGCCAGGTCGTCGCCGACGTGGGCGACCTGGACGCAGCCGATCAGCGCGCAGTCGCGATGGGCCAGCAGGATGACCCGGTCGGGATCGGCGATCAGGGACGCCAGCTCCGCTGCGCTGGTGCGATCATCGAACAGCAGGTCGGCCTCATGCGTCCAGCCGGCCTTGGCGGTGTCGCCGCGATAGGCGCGCTCGATCAGCGGATGCAGCGCGGCGACGTCGTCGGACGTCGCCGCGCGGATGGCGATCTGCGTCACCGGCTGACGCCCAGCTCCGTCAGTAGATGATCCATCCCATAAACATCGCGCAGGGCCACGGTGACGGCCTGGGTGGTGACGATCACGCTGCGGTTGGTGTTGCGGTCGTAGCCATAGGCGTTGCGCTGGGTCAGGACGGTGGAATCGAAGTTGGCCCCGATGATCTCGCCCCGTGCGTTGACCGCGGGCGAGCCGGACGAACCGCCGATGGTGTCGGTCGAGACGGCCATGTCCATCACCGCGTTCGGATCGATCCGGTCCTTGGCGGCCATCAGTTTGGGCGCGACCTTGAACGGCTCGGCGCCGGTGGCGCGGTCCCACAGGCCGGCGAAGGTGGTGAAGGCGCCGAAGCGCTGGCCCGGCACGTCGGAGCCTTCGACCTTGCCATAGGTCAGGCGCAGGGTGCCGGTGGCGTCGGGATAGACGGCGTCGCCATAGGCGGCGAAACGGGCGGCCGCCAGCTGTTCCGACGCGCGGTCGGTCGGCGCCTTGACCTTATTCTCCCATTCGGTGCGGACGGCGCGGGCGTCGGCGTCGATCAACAGCACATACTGGATCATCGGATCGTCCGACGCCTGAACCGCCGCCAGGCCGCCGGTCCACAGGGCGCGACGCACGGCCGGATCAGCCAGCTTGGTGCCCGAGACGACGCGGGCCGACAGTTCTTCGGGGCTTTCCTTACCCAGCAGGGTGCGCACATAGGGGCTGTCCACCGTCAGCCATTCGCGCGTCTTGGACAGCCACCATTCCAGCCGGATCTGCTCCAGCTCGGGATAGGTCGGCCGCTCGGCGAACAGGCCGGATTCCACGCCCGGCAGGCGGCTGTCGGCGAACTCAGCCAGACGCTGGTCGGACGGCTTGGCCCGTTCCTGCGCGCCGCGTACGATGGCCTTGGCCCATTGGAACAGCTGCGATCCGCCGGCGACCGAGGTGGTGCCCAGGCCCGTGCCGCCTTCCAGAAGGGCGGTCGGCGCATACAGTTCGCGCGCGATGGGCTGGACCGCTTCCAGCGCACCCCAAGGATCGGGACCATTGCCGTTGGCGGCGGCGTAGCGCTGCATGAAGTCAACCTCGGCCGCCGCCTTGGCCTGGATGAACTGGGCGTCGGTCAGGGCGCGCATACGGCCTAGGCCGCGCTTGTAGGTGTTCTCCACGCCCACGATCGGGTCCATGGCGATGAAGGCCTGGTCCTCGCCCTCTTCGGAATAGCGGATCAGACGACCGCGCAGCTCAGAGGCAATCAGCTGATCCAGCGGCAGGACCACGTCGCGGATTGTCGCCAGCTGGTCCATCGTCAGCAGCCGCTGGGTTGCGCCGGGATTGCCGGTGATGAAGACGGCCTCGCCCTCGGTGGGCTTGTCGGCGTTCCAGGCGAAGTGGATCGGCGTCTCGACCGGCTTGCCGTCCTCGTAAAGGCGGATGAAGGCGGCATCGATGGCGAAGCGTGGGAAGGAGAAGTTGTCCAGATCGCCGCCGAAGGTCGCGGCGCGATCTTCCGGCGCCCAGGCCAGGCGCACATCGCTGTATTTGCGGTATTTGTAGAGTTTGAACTGGCCGCCCCGGTACAGGCTGACGACCTGGCAGCGGATCTTGGGATCGTTTCCGCAGGCTTCGGTCTCGATCCGGCCGGCCTCGGCCTCGCGTGCCTGGGTGAAGGCCTGGCCCTCAAGCCCTTCGCCGGCCTTGTGCATCCGCTCGGTGACGTCGGAGATGTCGGTCAGGATCTCGGCCGTGGCGCCGGGGCATTTGCGCTCTTCCTCGCGCGTCCTGGGCGTAAAGCCCGTCTCGCCATACTGCTGTTGCGGCGTGGACAGGTTGGCCACGCAAGTGGCGACGCAGTGGTTGTTGGTCATGGCCAAGCCTTGGCCCGACACCACGCCCGCCGAACAGCCGCCGAACTTCACCGACGACAGCCGCACCCGATCCAGGAAGGCCTGATCGATATTGGTCCCCAGCGTCTGGTTGGCGCGGGCGATCGGGAAGTTGTCGTAGGTCCACATGCCTTCCTCGGCGCTTGCCGAGCTGGCGGCGGCGAACGCGAGAACGGCGGCGGAGGCGAGGAGAAGAGGGCGCATGGAAAACTCCTGATCCTTCTCCCCTTGGGGGAGAAGGTGAGCCCAAAGGGCTCGGATGAGTGGGCTCTGTCCGCATTCAAAATGGAAAAAGGGGGCCTGGGTCAACCAGCCCCCTCATCCGTCTCGCTTGCGCGAGCCACCTTCTCCCCCGAGGGGAGAAGGACTTTCAGCTTAGCGACGCACGCCCAGTTCGCGCAGCAGGCGCGGCTGGTTGTAGACGTTGCGCAGGGCCTCGGTGATGGCGGCGGTCGAGACCGTCACCGTGCGGTTCAGCTCGGGGTCGTAGCCGAAGCTGCCGCCCAGCGAGTGGATGTTGCCGTCGAAGGCGGCGCCGATGACTTCGCCCTTGGCGTTGATCACCGGCGAGCCCGAGTTGCCGCCGATGATGTCGTTGGTCGAGACGAAATCATAGACGGTCGACTTGTTGACCTTGCCCTCGGCCGCCAGCCAGTCCTCGGCCGCGTTGAAGGGCTCGGCGCCGGTGTTGCGCTCGTACAGGCCGCCGATCTGGGTGAAGGGTTCGACCGTCACGCCACGATAGGTCCAGCCCTTCACCTGGCCGTAGGACAGGCGCAAGGAGAAGGTCGCATCGGGGTACAGGTTGGTGCCGTAAACCGCGAACCGGGCCTGGGCGATCTTTTCGCCGGCGCGGCTGGTCGGGCCGGACACGGCCGATTCCCACTGGGTGCGCACGGCCTGGGCCGCATCGTCATTGGCCAGGACGAACTGGATCAGCGGATCGCCCGAGGCGGCCAGTTGCTCCGGCGTCATGGCCAGGGCCTGGGCGCGGAAGGCGGGATCGGCCAGGCGCGTGCCGTCGACCAGACGCTCCGTGATCTGCTCGGGGCTTTCCTTGCCCAGCAGCGCCTTCACGTTCGCATTGTCGACCGTTAGATATTCGCGGGTCTTGGACAGCCAGAAGTCGAGATAGATCTTCTCCAGATCGTTCGAGATCGGCGTCTCGGTCGCGAGGCGACGACCCAGCGAGGCGATGTCGGCGTCCGAATAGCCGGCGCGGCGTTCAGCGACGGGCTTGGCGCGTTCCTTGGAGGCGCGGACGATGGCCTTGGCGTAGCTGTACAGCGACGAGCGCTGACCGGCCGCCGATTCCAGCTGGCGATAGGGCAGATAGAGGTCGCGCTGGGCGGTCGAGGCGCGTTCCAGATCGGCCCACGGATCGCCTATGCGTTGGGCCAGGGCCGGGTCGGCGGCGACGCGCTGGCGCAGCTCCTGCTCCTCGCGGCGCTTGGTGGCCATGAAGGCCGGGTCGGTCAGGGCGCCCTGCTGGCCGTAGTTGACCTTGAAACCGTTCTCCAGGCCGAAGATCGGATCGACGGAGACGCGCTTGGCCTCTTCGCCGGTGGTCGAATACTCCAGCAGGCGACCGCGCAGTTCCGAGGTCTGGATCAGGCTGATCGGCAGTTGCTGGTCGCGCAGGGTTTCCAGCTGGGCCACGGTCAGCAGGCGTTGGGTCGAGCCGGGGTTGCCGGCGACGAAGGTGACGTCGCCTTCCTTGGGCGCATTGGCGTTCCAGGTCAGGTGGTTCGGCGTGGCGACCGGCTTGCCGTCCTCGTAGATGCGCAGGAAGCCGGCATCCAGGGCGTAGCGCGGGAAGTTGAAGTTGTCCGGGTCGCCGCCGAAGAAGGCCGCCTGGAACTCGGGCGCGAAGACCAGGCGCACGTCGTCATACTTGCGGAACTTGTAGAGCTTGTACTGGCCGCCGCGGTAGAAGCTGATGACCTGGCACGTCAGCTTCTGGTCGTCGCCGCAGGTTTCCTTCTGGATTTTGTCGATCTCGGCGGCGCGGGCCTGGACGAAGGCGGCGCCCTCAAGACCGGCGCCGGCGCCGGTCACGCGGTCGGTCACGTCGACGATGTCGGTCAGGATCTCGGCCGTCTGGCCGGGGCACTTCTTCTCTTCCTCGCGGGTGGCGGGCATCCAGCCGTTCTTGACGTAGTCGTTCTGAGCGGTGGACAGGTCCTGAACGCACGACACGACGCAGTGGTGGTTGGTCAGCACCAGGCCTTCGTTCGACACCAGCGAGGCCGAGCAGCCCTGCAGGCGGACGGCGGCGTTGCGCACGCGGTCAAGCCACGCCTGGTCGATGTTGGTGCCATACTTCTCGTTCACCGTGGCGATGGGGAAGTTGTCGAAGGTCCACATGCCCTCGTCGGCGCGCGCGGAGGTCGCGGGCGCGGACAGGACGGCGGTGGCGGCGCCGAGCGCGGCCAGCGAGGCGGTGAGACGAAGCAAGGGCAAGGACATGAAGGCGTGTTTCCCAGAGCGTGGGACGGCCTGTCCCATCTGTTATGTTGTAACTAGCGCCGACGAAGGGTGGGCGCCAAGAGGCTGTAAGGCCCTTAGTCCCCTGATTTCGAACCCGCAATGACAAGGGTTCACAAGCCTTACCCCGATTTAACTTGGCGGTGAGGGGGCGCACGGTCAGATAGGCGCAAGTACCGGGGGTTTATCGACGACAATGTCGCTTGCGCTATCAACACTGCTGTTCGAGTGGCGTCGCTATATGGCGGCGGTCATGGCTCTGGCCCTGTCGGGCCTTCTGGTCCTGGCGATGACCGGCGTCTTCATCGGCATCGGCAAGGGGTTCACCGCCACCATCGAGCGGTCGAACGCCGACATCTTCATCATGCAGCCCGGCGCCAAGAGCCTGATGGGCGGGCCATCGGGCGTGCCCCGCCGGTTCATTCCCTTGGCCTACAACCACCCTGAGGTGGTCGAGGTCATGCCGCTGGACGGCGCCGGGGGCACGTTCCAGAACATCAAGAACGTCGATCCGACCAAGAGCCAGGCGGACAATGCGTCGCAGGGCGCCCCGCGACAGAAGTTCGTCCAGGCCAGCATCATCGACACCCGCCCCGGCTCGGTGACGATCCCGACCGACTATTCCCAGGAACTGGTCGACGCCCTGCGCCAACCCTACACCGTCGCGGTGGACGAGACGGCCCTGACGACCTTGGGCGTGAAGCTGGGCGACAAGGCCTTGTACAACGGCCAGACCGTCACCGTCGTCGGCGTGACGCGCGGCTATCCCAATATGATGCAGCCCGGCGTGGTCATGTCGCGCGACACCCTGCGGATGCTGGGCCAGGCCGACACGGGTCCGCGCGTCGGTCCTTTGATGGTCAAGCTGCGTGATCCGGCCCGCGCGCCCGTCGTGGTGGCCCAACTGAACGCCATGGGCGCCGGTCAGTGGAAGGCGTGGACCAAGCAGCAATTGGCCGACGCCAACGCCGGCGCCATGTTCGAGGAAGGCATCCTGGTCATTATCATCGGCGGCTGCGTCGTCTTGGGGATCATCATCGGCGTGGCCATCACCTGGCAGACCCTGCGCGGCGCCATCATGGCCAATATCAAGGAGTTCGCCTCCCTCCGGGCCCTGGGCGTCAGCATGGGCTCGTTGCGTCGGATCGTGGTCGAGCTCAGCTTCTGGGTCGGCGTTGTCGGCGTCATCGCGGCCATCGTCCTGACCTGGCTGGTGTCGCTGCTGGCGATGATGGGGGCGGTGATCATCGCCCTGCCGCTGTCGCTGCTGATCATCGTCGGCATCGGCCTGATCGCCATCGCCATGGTGTCCGGCCTGCTGTCGCTGGGCATCCTCAAAAACAGCCAACCGGCGGACCTGCTGCGATGAACGTTCATACAAAGGTTCACGGCAAGCACGGCGACTTCGCCATCGAGGCCAAAAGCCTGGTCAAGCGGTTCAAGTCCGGCAAGGCCTGGATGGATGTGTTGAAGGGCGTCGATTTCGATGCACGGCATGGCGACCTGACCATGGTCATGGGGCCGTCCGGCTCGGGCAAGTCCACCCTGATCGCAGCCCTGTCGGGCCTGCTGAAGCCCGAAGAGGGCCGGGTGGACGTGCTGGACGTCGACGATCTGTGGAAGCTGTCCTCGGGCCGCATCGACAAGTTCCGCCTGGATAATTGCGGCTTCATCTTCCAGGGCTTCAACCTGTTCCCCGCGCTGACGGCGCTTCAGCAGGTCGAGACGGTGCTGAAGTTCCAGGGGCTGACCGCGGGCCAGGCCAAGAAGCGCGCCACCATCGCCCTTGAAGAGGTCGGCCTGGGCCACCGTCTGCACCAGAGGCCGGCGGCCCTGTCGGGTGGTGAAAAGCAGCGCGTCGCCATCGCCCGCGCCCTGGCCAAGGATCCCAAGATCCTGTTCGCCGACGAACCGACCTCGGCGCTCGACGGCGAGAACGGCCAGGTGGTTATCAAGCTGCTGCGCCGCGCCGCCACCGAACACGGCGCCGCCGTCATCTGCGTGACCCACGATCCGCGCCTGGAGGCCTGGGCCGACCGGGTCATCCATATCGAGGACGGCAAGATCCTGGACGACCAGCGCCGCATCCCCGATCCGAACGCCATCCTGGCGTCCCACTAACCGACACGACGATTTCCTTAGGACGACACGCCAATGCCCGGCTTTCTGAAGAAAAAACGCACCTGGATCGGCCTGCTGCTGGTGATCGTGCTGGCGGTCGGCTTCATGCTGTTCCAGTCCGCCGCCAAGACCAAGAAAGCCGAGCAGGAGAAGGCGGCGGCGACCAAGGTCGACAGCCCCTATGCAGCTATCGCCAACGGCAAGGTCGACGTCGAGGGCGGCATCATCCAGATCGCGGCTCGTCGCGGCGGCATCGTCCGTGACGTCCTTGTTCAGGAAGGCGATCGCGTCGTTGCCGGTCAGATTTTGGCCCGTCAGGAAGACGACGAAGCGCGTCTGGCGGTGCAGGCTGCGGCCGCCGCCGTCAGTCAGGCCGAAAGCCAACTGGCCCAGATCCGCGTGGACATCCGCACCGCCCAGCGCGAGCAGGAGCGTCTGCAACGCCTGGTCGCCACCAACTTCGTCGCCGCCCAGCGTATGGACCAGGCCCAGGACGCCATCGCCACCGCCCAGGCCCGTCTGGGGTCGCAGGTCGCCGCCGTCCAGACCGCGCGCGCTCAGTTGGATCAGGCCCGCTACAATCAGGAACTGACGGTCATCCGCGCCCCGACGAACGGCCGGATCGTGCGCCGTTACGCCAACCCCGGCGCCGGCGCCTCGACCCTGAACGTCTCCAACATGTTCGATCTGGAGCCGGACGCGCCGCGCATCGTCCGCGCCGAGGTGGTCGAGAGCGATCTGCCGAACCTGACCGACGGCCAGGCCGTCGAGATCAGCCCCGAGGGCGACGCCAGCAAGGTCTATATCGGCGCCGTCATGCGTCGGGCCGCCGTGTTCGGCGCGCGTAAACTGGCCTCGGACGATCCCTCGCAACGTAGCGACGAGCGGGTGGTTGAAGTGGTCGCCTCGGCCGGCGATGCGCCCCTGCTGATCGGACAGCGGGTGCTGGTCAAGTTCATGAAGCCGGGCGAGACCGCCGGGGCCAAACGCGCGGTCGCCGCCGGCGTCGGGCCCAGCGAGGCCATGAAGACGAAATAGAACGTCGGATCAGCGGCCGGTGAAATTGCCCGGCCGCTTTTCCAGCACGGCGGCGACGCCTTCCTGATGGTCCTCGGTCAGGTGGGCCAGAGCCTGCATCGCCGCCGACATCTCCAGCATTTGGTCGAAGGTCGTGTCTCGGCCCTGACGCAGCAGGGTCTTGGCCATACGCAGGGCCTGGGGCGGCTGGGCCGCGACCTGGGCGGCGACAGCCACGGCCTCGGTCATCAGGTCGTCGTGCGCGACCACGCGGTTGACCAGCCCCCATTCGGCGGCCGTCGCGGCATCGATGGAGCGGGCGGTGAACAGCAGTTCGGCGGCGCGGGCATAGCCGATGTTGCGCGGCAGCAGCCAGGACCCGCCGTCGCCCGGGATGATGCCCAGCTTCAGGAAAGGCACGCCGAAGCTGGCGCGCTCAGACGCGATGCGGATGTCCCCGAGCCCCGCGATATCGCAGCCCAGCCCCATCGCCGGCCCGTTGACGGCGGCGATCAGCGGAACCTCAAGCCCATACAGCGACCGCACGATCCGATGGACGACGCGGCGATAGCGTTCGCGGATGGCGGCGCCTGAACCCTCGAACAGGTCGCGCCTGTCTCGCATCGCCGTCAGGTCGCCGCCGGCCGAGAACGCCCGTCCGGCGCCGGTCAGGACCACGCAGCGGATCGACGGATCGGCATTGACCCGCTCGCACGCCGCCGCGACCTCGTCGCCGTCGCCCAGATCGGGCAGGGCGTTCAGCCGCGCCTCGCGATCCAGCGTCCAGATCAGGATCGCGCCCCGCTTCTCTTCGGTGATCAGGCCCATGCATCGTCTCCGTCTTCACGCCCGTCATCGACCGCGAACGCCGCGTCAGGCAAGTCAGGAGTTGCAAAAGCCCCGGCGAGACCGGGGCTTCTTCAGGCTGAGGGCCGGGAGGGCCGTCAGCGTTTCTTGATCGTATAGGGTACGAAGTTGGACGGATGGCTGACCACCCGGCCCGAGTTCGACGGCATATGCCGACTGTTGACCAGCATCCCGCCCCAAAGGGCGAAGGACATCATGGCGTGTTGGAGGTTACGCTCCTTATCGTTCATCTTGGCGTCTCCTTTCGCAGAACGATGAAAAGAGACGCGTCGTACCAATGGGATTCCACCGTCAGTCGTTTCGCGTCATCAGCCGATATAAGACAGTTTCGTGAATTTGCAACTTTATTCGTCAGGAGTCGGAGTGATTTTCGCCGCTGTGTCACAATGAGTGCGACGACCCCGAGCCGGCCCGGACCGCCCAAGGCCATCGCCACGCCCTGCGTCATGGTGTGCGCAGTCGATGGCGAGAGCGGCCTGTGCCTCGGCTGTTTTCGCACGCTGAAGGAAATCTCCGGATGGCGGTCGCTGAGCGACGCCGAGCGCGCGGCGGTCATGGCTAAACTGCCGTCGCGCCGTAGTCAGGTCGATCCGGCCAAGCTGGGCTAGCGCGGTTCGCGGCTTAAGCTTTCGTCAGCCACGTCGTTTCACCCCATCCAAACGCCGCGCCTCTAAGACAGAGGCATGGTTCGCATCGATACCCAGTCTGTCGTCGTCCTCGGCTTCGCTCTCATGGCGTCGTTCGGCACGGCTCTGACGATCCGCCATCTGGAAGGCGACGGCATGGCCCAGGCGGCGACGCCCGTGGCCGAGGCGGCGGTCGGCGCCTCCGGCACGGACGCCCAGGTGGTGAAGGGCGCAGACGGCCACTATTGGGCCGAGGCCAATATCGACGGCAAGGCGGTGCGGGTGCTGGTGGATACGGGCGCCAGCGTGGTCGCCCTGACGCGCGCCGACGCCCTGAGGCTGGGCGTCGAACCCGAACCCGAAGCCTTCACCGGCAAGGTCCAGACCGCATCGGGGGTCGTGCGTGCCGCGCCGGTCCAGCTGAAGACGATCTCGGTCGCGGGCGCGCGTGTGGACCGGGTCGAGGCCCTGGTGGTGGAGCAGGGGCTGGAATACTCCCTGCTGGGCATGAGCTATCTCGGCCGGCTTTCCGCCTTTTCCGCCACGCCGGCCGGGCTGACGCTACGGCCCTAAAGGTCGCGCATCTGGCGACGGGCTTCGCTGAAATACTGCCAGCCGGTCCACAGGGTGATGATGGCGGCGAACCAGATCAGGAAGATGGCGAAGGATTCGAACGCCGGCTGCCAGGCCAGCGGCGATCCGTCGTCGTTCTGCAGGCCCAGGGCGCCCCACAGCAGGGTCAGCTGAAGCGCGGCGAGCGCCACCATCTGCACCGTGGTCTTCCACTTGGCGGCCAGGGTGACCGGCAGTTCGATGCGGCCGGCCATCGTCTCGCGCAGGGCGGAGACGGCGAATTCGCGGAACAGGATCAGGCCGCAGGGCAGGGCGATGCCGGGCAGTGAACCCGAGGCCAGGACGCCCAGGATGGCCCCGGTCACCAGCACCTTGTCGGCGATGGGATCGAGAATGGCGCCCCAGCGCGTGGTCGCGTTCCAGCGCCGAGCGAGATAGCCGTCGACCCAGTCGGTCGAGGCGGCGATGACGAAGATCCAGAAGGCCCAGACGCTGAACCGCCCCTGGGTTTCCGGCGACAGCCAGGCCTCAAGCGCGCCCGGCGCCGCTCCGGCCATCATGGCGAACATCACCACCCCGGCCGCCAGGCGCAGCCCGGTCAGGATGTTGGGAATGGGGTTGGCGCGGTGAGCGGAGGTCATCGTCATGTCCGTTGCAACGCGCCGGGTGTGGCACGGTTCGCCGCTCAATCCAACGGTTCGAACCGGGGCTTGTCGGTCAGGGCCGTCAGCGCGCCCTCGGCGATGCCGAAATGCAGGCCGCTGAGCTGAAGCTCGCCCTTGGCTTCGCGCTCGGCGATCCAGGGGAAGGTGCGCAGGTTCCGGATCGACAGCCGCACGATGGCCTCTTCGGCGGCGCGTTCCAACTGGTCGGGGTCGACGGTTTCGGCGACGTGCTGGACGACGGGCGTCCCTTGCGCGATCCAGGGGCCGACGAAGTCGGCGACGATTTCAGGGGCGCCGTTGATCATGGCGTTGACCCCGCCGCAGTGGGCGTGGCCCATGACCACGATCCGCTTGACGCCCAGCACCTTGACCCCGAACTCCAGCGCCGCCGACACGCCGTGCAGCTTGCCGTCCGGCTCATAGGGCGGGACCAGATTGGCGACGTTGCGCACCACGAACAGCTCGCCCGGCTTGGCGTCGAAGATCAGAGCCGGATCGGCGCGGCTGTCGGAACAGGCCACGATCAGGGTGTGCGGCTTCTGGCCCTTGGTCGCCAGGGTTTCGTACTCGGCGCGGGCCGTCGGCCAGTGCTCGGCGCGGAAGCGGCGATAGCCGGTGGTCAGTTCGTCTTCGATGTCGCTCATGGTCGGTGTCTTAGCTCCGGCTCAGCTTTTACGGAAGAAGGCGTGGATGCGTTCGGCGAGAGGTTGGTTGATGCCGTCGACCTTGACCAGGTCGGCCAACGAGGCGCGGCTGACGCCCTTGGCCGAGCCGAAGGCGTGCAGCAGGGCCTTCTTGCGGCCGGGGCCGACGCCTTCGATCTCGTCCAGCGGATTCTTCTTGATGTCCATCGAGCGGCGCTTGGCGTGGGCGCCGTTGGCGAAGCGGTGGGCCTCGTCGCGGAGCCGCTGCAGGTAGTAGAGGGCCGGCGACTTCAGCGGCAGCATGAAGGGCGGTTTGCCGGGCATGAAGAACTTCTCCATCCCCGCGTCGCGGTCCGGCCCCTTGGCCACGCCGACCACGGCGATGTCGTCCAGACCCAGGTCGGCCAGGACGGCCAGCACCTCGGCCAACTGCCCCGCGCCGCCGTCGATCAGAAGCAGGTCGGGGCGGACGGCGTCCTCGCCCTCTTCCTCGTCCTTGACCAGGCGGGCGAAGCGGCGACGCATGACCTCGCGCATCATGCCGTAGTCGTCGCCGGGCGTCAGATCCTCGCCCCGGATGTTGAACTTGCGATACTGCGACTTCTGGAAGCCCTCGGGGCCGGCGACGACCATGCCGCCCACCGCGTTCGTCCCTTGAATATGGGCGTTGTCGTAGATTTCGATCCGTTCGGGGCGGCTCTCCAGTCCGAAGGCCTCGCACACCTCGTCCAGAATCTTGCCCTGCGCCGAGCTTTCGGCCAGGCGGCGGCCCAGGGCCTCGCGCGCATTGGTCAGGGCGTGGTCGACCAGCGCCAGCTTCTCGCCGCGCATCGGGCGGACGATCTCGACCTTGCGGTCGGCCTTCATCGAAAAGGCCTCTTCCAGCAGTTCCAGCTCGTGCGGGCGCACGTTGGACAGGATCAGGCGCGGGATCGGTTTGTCCTCGTAGAACTGACCCAGAAAGGCGGCCAGGATCTCGGGATCGGTGTCGGTCTTGTCCACGCGCGGGAAATAGGCGCGGCCGCCCCAGTTCTGGCCGGCGCGATAGAAGAAGACCTGGACGCAGGCTTGGCCGCCGTCGGAATGCAGGGCGAAGACGTCGCCTTCGGCGACGCTGTCGGCGCTGACGGAGTTCTCCATGGCGATGGCCGACAGGGCGCGGATGCGGTCGCGCACGCGGGCGGCCTGTTCGAAGTCCATCTCGTCCGACGCCGCCTGCATCTCCTTGGATAGGCGGCCGATGACGGCGCGGGACTTGCCGCGCAGGAACTGCTCGGCCTCGGTGACCAGTTCGCCGTAGTCCTCGAGGCTGATCAGGCCGGTGCACGGCGCAGAGCAGCGCTTGATCTGATGCAACATGCAGGGACGGGTGCGGGTCTCATAGACGCTGTCGGAACAGGACCGCAGCAGGAAGGCCTTCTGCAGGGTGTTCAGCGTGCGGTTGACCGCCCAGGTCGAGGCGAACGGGCCGAAATAGTCGCCGGGCGTCGTGTGGGCGCCGCGATGCTTCCTGACCTGGGGCGCGCGGTGGTCGCGGCGGATCATCAGTTCGGCGAAGGACTTGTCGTCGCGCAGCACCACGTTGAAGCGGGGCTTCAGCTTCTTGATGAAGTTGGATTCCAGCAGCAGGGCTTCGGTCTCGGTGGCGGTGACCACCAGCTCCATCGACCGGGTCTGCGACACCATCAGGCCGATGCGCTGGGTGTGAAAACGCCCTTGCGCATACTGAATGATGCGCTTCTTCAGCGACTTGGCCTTGCCGACATACAGGCAGGACCCGTCCTCGCCATACATGCGATAGACGCCCGGCTTGTCCGGCGCCCGGCGCGCCTCGTCGGCGATCAGGGCGGCGGCTTTCAGTTGGGAATCAGGCGTCTCCTCGGTCATCGCGCCCGATATAGGGTCAAGAGCGCCGGACCAGAAGGACGCCAGCCAGAACAAGCCCCACGCCGGCGATGCGGCCGATGTTCAACGGCTGGCGCGGCACGCCCAACGCCCCGAAATGATCCAGCGCCAGGCTGAGCAGCAACTGGCCGCCGACCATCAAGGTGATGGTCATGGCCACCCCCAGGCGCGGCACGCCCCAGGCGGCCGCGACTACGAAACAGGCGCCGTAGGCCCCGCCCAGCCAGGCGTACCACGGCAGGGCCCGCGTCGCGGCCATGTCCGGCCGGGTGTGCAGGATGGCCGCCAATATCCCGAGCACCGTCGTCCCGACCGCGAATGAGATGAAGGCGGCGTTGACCGGCGAGGCCACCGCGGTCGCCAGCCTGGCGTTGGTCGGGGCCTGAAGCGCGGTGGCGCCGCCGGCCAGAATGACGACGAGGATGGCGAGCAGGGACGGGTTCATGGCCCTTGGCTAGCATGGCGCTCGCCGATTGTTACCCCCGGATGAAGCGGGCGGCGCGTTCTCCTTCTGGATCGCCGGCGACGCCGAAGTCGCGCTTGATGGTCATATGGCTGTCGTCCGGCGCGGCGACGACCTCTGCGCGGCCGCCGACCCGGATCAGGGCCTCAGCCAGGCCGCGGCTCTGCGCTGTTGAATCCTGCCGGCGGGCGACGTGGAAGATGAGGAAGGGCGGATAGGTCACGCCGGGGCGGATAAGCAGAGTAGGCGACAAGGCGGCGGCCTGATCCCCGAAGGCCTGATCATAGGTTCGGCCTAGCCACTGATCGACCGGGCCGGTCCCGCGCGCGGCTGTGGCGTCATAGCCGGCCCCGTCCAACAGGATTACACCCGCCAGATCCGAGGGTTTCTCCCCAACTGCGCCGAGGTATTCGGGATCGATTCCGACCAGCGCGGCCAGATGGGCCCCGGCCGAATGGCCCAGCAGATAGATCGGCCGTCCGGGCAGGCGGCGCTTCAGATCGGCGACAGCGGCGGCGACATCCAGGGCCGACTCGCGCGCGCTGACGGCGGGCGCCAGCCGATAGCTGGTTGAGGCCAGGGTAAAGCCGTGCCGCTGAGCATAGTCCGGCAAGGCGGCTACATTGGTCCGTTCGCCCCGCGACCAGCCGCCGCCGTGGACGAACATCAGGATCGGTCCCGTCCCTCTCTCCGCATAGAGGTCGTAGGCCTGAAGCGGGTCCGGACCGAAGGTGAAGGTGTGGGCGGGCGCGACGACCGGGCCGGAGGGCGCCATGCGACGCGATCGACGATCGCTGCGGGTCTGGGCGAGGGCTTGGGCGGGGAGGGTGGCGCTGACGGCCAGGCCGATAAGGGCTAGGCGACGCGAGAGAGGCATGGTGCGATCCTTTAGCAGGCTTGACCATTCTGAAACGCAGCGAGGGGTGGTTTCCGTCTCACCAGTCCGGATCGACCGGGGCGCCGTCGAAGAGTTCGGCCAGACGCGCGCGACAGCCCCGGTTCACGTCGTCTGGCAGGGCGGAAGGCGAGAACCAGCCGATCTCGGCGATTTCGCCGTGGCTGGTGCGCTGGCTCAGATCGAAGGCGTCGATGCGGAAGACGGCGACGTGATCGCCGGGAAAGAATCGTTCGTTGGAATGGATCGAGATCAGGCGCGGCGCCCCGCGCGCGACCAGCCCTGCCTCTTCGCGCAGTTCGCGCACCACGGCGGCGTGGGTCGTCTCGCCCCGGTCCACCCCGCCGCCCGGCAGCCACCAGCCCTTGAGATAGGTGTGCCGCACCATCAGCACCCGCCCCTGCGCATCCACCGCCACCGTCCGCACGCCCAGCGTCTTGCCCCGCGTCAGACGCGACCAGGCGAAGAAGAGCGGACGGGTGAAGGGTTCGACGTGGATGCGCCAGGTCATGGATGCGAAAGGTCTCTGAGTTGCATGTCATGCGCGGCTTGCGGACAGCTAGGTCTTGCGCGCCAAGGGAAGATGCATGATCTTGATCCTATGGCGAAGTCACCTGCGCAAAATCCGAAGACTGCTCGTAACGCCTCCACGGGACGTTATGTGAGCGTCGGACGGACGTCGGACGGTGTCACAGTGTTGAAGTCGTCCAAGCCGTCCAACCATTTCACCGTGCGTGAAGCCAGGGGCGCCATTGCGGCGCGTCTCGAAGCGACGTCTCAAAAATAGTGGCGTCTTTCGCTCGGGACGTCTTCATCAACTGCCCGTTCGATTCTGCTTATCAGACAATGTTCCGGGCGATGGTGTTCGCCATCACGCGGTCCGGTTTTCGCGCCCGATGTGCACTGGAGGTCGATGACGCCAGCCAGAATCGATGGGCCTCAATTTCCGATATCGTAGATCAGTGTCGATACGGGGTTCATGACATCTCGCGCACGGACTCTGACGGCGACCCGCCCCTTCCGCGATTCAACATGCCGTTGGAACTAGGCCTGTTCCTGGGAGCGAAACGGTTCGGCGACGAGTTGCAGAAGCGCAAGCGCTGCCTAGTGATGGATACCGAGCGTTACAGGTATCAGCGGTTCATCTCAGATTTAGCTGGTCAGGACATCCACGCTCACGGCGATGACCCTGCCGCCTGCATAGAAGCGGTCGCCAGCTGGCTGAGGGATCAGAGCCGTTCTAAGACCGTTCCAGGCGGACGGGCCATGGCCCGCGATTTCGAACAGTTTGAGGCGCAGTTGCCGGCTCTCTGCCAAGGACTTCAGTTGGAGGTGGACGAGATGACGTTTGGAGATCTGACGACCCTGATGTCGGAATATATCGCCGCAGCGCTGTAGTCGCCAAAGAACCTTGCTTGAACCCCGCCCCGTCCCGCTCTAAGCGAGGACCGACAACAGGAGCATTCCATGCTGGCTCTCGGCATCATCTTCGGCTTCATCGCCGTTCTGGCGGCGTTCAACGTGTTCGAGTTCGGTCGGGTTGACTGAGGCGGCTGCTCGCTCTGAGCGGGGCGTCGCCCTGGTCACGGGCGGGGCGCGGCGGATCGGGCGGGCCATCTGTCTGAAGCTGGCCCAGGCCGGGTTCGACGTGGCGATCCATCATCATGCGTCGGGCGACGACGCCCGGACCCTGGCCGACGAGATCGCGGGCCTGGGGCGGCGCGCATGCCTGTTGCAGGCGGACCTGACGGACGAGGCCAGGGTGCGGGCGCTGATCCCCGCGGCGGTCGAGGCGCTGGGGCCGGTCAGCGTGCTGGTCAACAACGCCTCGGTGTTCGAGGACGACCGGATCGGCGAGCTGACGCGCGACAGCTGGGACCTGCATCTCGACACCAATCTGAGGGCGCCGATCGTGCTGGCCGAGGCGTTCGCGGCGCAAGCCGTCGAGGGGGCCATCGTCAACCTGCTGGACCAGAAGGTGCTGAAGCCGGATCCGCGCTTCTTCTCCTACAGCCTGTCGCGCAACGGCCTGTGGTGGGCGACGCAGACCCTGGCCCAGGCGCTGGCGCCCGGCATTCGGGTCAATGGGGTGGGGCCGGGGCCGACCCTGCCGTCCATCCACCAGACGCCCGAAGAGTTCGCCGCCGAGGCGCGCGCCACCCTGCTGGAAACGCCCGGCAGCCCCGAGGCGGTGGCCGAGGCGGTGCTGTGGCTGATTGACGCCCGGATGGTGACGGGCCAGATGATCGCCGTCGACGGGGGCCAGCATCTGGCCTGGCGCACCCCCGACATCCAGGAGTAGCGCGTGGTTTCCTCTCCTCTGGCGACGCCGGCTCCGGCGGACGATCGGCTGCGTTTCGAGCGGCTGAGCGTGTTCGTGCGCGGGCTGGAGGTTGAGGCCGGGATTGGGGTGTATGACCACGAGCAGGGGCGGCTGCAACGGCTGGTGATCGATGTGACGCTGGAGCTGGAGCCGCGTCCGATCGAACGGCTGGGCGATACCATCAACTATGAGACCGTGGCGGACGCCGCGCGCGCCATCGCCGCCGAGGGGCATGTGGGGCTGGTCGAGACCTTCGCCGAACGGCTGGCGCGGGCGTGCCTGGAGGACGGCCGCGTGCAGCGGGCCACGGTGCGGATCGAAAAGCCCGGCGCCCTGGCGGCGGTCGCGGCGCCGGGCTGCGAGATCGTGCTGGGGCGGTAAGGGCGGTTGCTTCGCGCCGCGCCGACCGCCATTGTCGTCGCCAGATTCCAGCCGGGCGTCCGGCGTGACAGAAGCGTTGTCCATGGCCGAACCCGGCGATCCGAAAGATCCAGCAGCGCCCCGCGATCACGACCACGATCATGACGCCGAGGTCGGCTTCGTCTCGCCCGCGTCGCTGGCGGGCCGTGCGCGTGAGCGTCAGCCGGAGCCGTTTCCCATAGGCGAGCGCGAACCGGACCTGTTCGATCCACCCGAGCCGGGGCCTTTCGACCGGTCTGGCCCGACGACCCGGCCGACGGCGCCGTTTCCGCCCCGGTCCGAGGCGACGCCCGCCGAGGCCGAGCCGGCGCCGGCCGCGCGCGCGGTGCGCCAGCGTCTGACGGCCGAGGCGGCGCCCAAACTTCAGGATTCAGGCCGTGAAGGACCGGTCGTGCCGATGCGGCTGTACGCCGTTTATGTGCTGATCCTGCTGGCCGTGCCGACGCTGGGCTTGTCGTGCCTGGTGGCGCTGCTGGCGGTGATGCGGCGCGACGGGGCGACGGATCCGCTGGAGCACAGCCATGCCGTCTATCAGCAGCGCACCATTCTGGGCGCCGTCGGGGCGGCGGTCGTCGGGGCCCTTTTGATCGTGGTCAACATCGGCGTGCTGGTGCTGTTCGCCCTGGCGATCTGGGTCCTGGCGCGCGGCGCGTTCGGGGTGCTGAAACTGAAGAGCGGACAGGCCGTTCCTCACCCCCGCAGCCTGTTGTTCTGAAGGACCGACGATGACGAACGAACCCAACTTCATCGCCGGGCAGCCGTCTGAGGGCAAGGTCGGGGCGCTGATCGCCTGGGCCCTGTTCATCCTGTCGATCCCCAGCGCCAATGTGCTGGTTCTGATCGGGCTGGTGGTGTCCTATGTCACGCGCGGGACGGCGACGGGCGTGGCGCGCCAGCATATCGACGCGCAGATCCGGCTGTTCTGGTCGGTCTTCTGGTGGACCATCGCGGCCTGGACCGGGATCCTTATCAGCGCCGTGGCGTCGGTCGTGCTGATCGGCATTCCGTTTCTGCTGCTGTTCCTGCTGGTCTGGTTCCTGCTGAGCGTCTGGTTCACGATCAAGAGCGTGATCGGCCTGCTGAACCTGCTGAACGACAAGCCGATTTGAGGGCTGATCTGACGCTGACGGAACGTCCCGAGGCCTCCGGTGGTTGATCCGTCAAAGGAGAATTCGATGGGACAGTTCAAGGACGCCGAAGGCGACAACCGGTTCGAACAGGCCTTCGACGACGACAAGGGCGCGGGCCTGGTCTGGGCCGACTATGCCGTAAAGGGCGATGCCCGCATCATCCTGCACGTCGAGGCTGAGCCGTCGCTGCGCGGATCGGGCGCGGCCGGGCGGTTCATGCAGTCGCTGGCCGATCATGCGCGCCAGACGGGACTGAAGCTGTTTCCCCGTTGCAGCTACGCCGTCGCCTGGCACAAGCGGCATCCGGATTACGACGACGTATTAGCCTGAGAAAACGCCGCCGCCCTGTGACCGCAGGGCGGCGGTTTACGTTCAACCGCCGGCGTAGCCGCCGATGATCGGCAGGATCTCGCCGGTGATGAAGCTGGACATCTGGGGCGAGGCCAGAAAGACGTAGGCGGGCGCGATCTCTTCGGGTTGGGCCGGGCGTTTCATCACCGTGTCGGCGCCGAACTTCGAGGTCGCTTCAGCATCCTTGTCGGCGGGGTTCAACGGGGTCCAGACCGGGCCGGGCGCGACGACGTTCACGCGGATGCCGCGCGGCGCCAGATGCGTACCCAGCGAACGGGCATAGGCGTGGATGCCGCCCTTGGTCAGCGAATAGTCGAGCAGATCCTTATTGCCCATCAGACCGGTGACCGAGCCGGTCATGACGATGGCGCCGCCGGCCTTCATGTGCGGGACCGCCGCCTTGGTCATGTTGAAATAGCCGTAGAGGTTGGTCTTCAGCGTGCGGTCGAAATGCTCGTAGGTCAGGTCCTCGAAGGCGGGGACGTGTTCCTGGAAGGCGGCGTTGGGCACCAGGACGTCCAGGCGGCCGAAGGCGTCGAGCGTGGCCTTGACCGCCCTCTCGGCGAAGGCGGGATCGGAGACGTCGCCCTTTAGCACCACGGCGCGGCGACCCTCGGCCTCGACGGCGGCCTTGGTGGTTTCGGCGTCGGCGTCCTCGTCCAGATGGCAGATGACGACATCGCAGCCCTCGCGCGCGAACAGGACGGCGACCGAGCGGCCGATGCCGGAATCCGCGCCGGTGATCAGGGCGGCGAGCCCGTCCAGCTTGCCCGACCCCTTCCAGAAGGGCGCATCAAAGAGGGGCGCGGGATCCAGCGCGGCCTCGTCGCCCGGCTTGGTCTGGTGTTGTTTCGGGAAGGGCGGTGCGGGATAGGGGCGGGCGCCGGCCTGCATCGCGCCGGACGGTTTGTCGTCGCCGGACGCCTTGTCCCTGGCGTCGATGTCGCGCTGGATGGCGCGTTCCTGATCGGCGATGTCTTCGGCGCGCGCGTGGGTCCGGTCGTCCATGGGTGTCGTCTCCTGAAGATGGGGTCTTCAGGAAAGCGGACGGGCGGGCGGGTCGTTCCGAACGCTCAGCTTCGGTTTTCAGCCGACGCGGTGGACGATGGTCTTGATCGTTTCGGCCTTGGTCGGCAGATCGGCGGCGAGGCGCGAGGCGATCTCGCGCGCGCCGACCGGATAGGCGTCGCCCCCGTCCGCGATGGCCTTGGCCTTGGCGGCGGCTTCCAGCAACAGCTTCTCCAGACCTTCGATCTCTTCCAGCGCCAGGGCGTGGGCTTCCAACTGCAGGCGTTTGACGCGGTCGGCGGTGGTTTCAGGCGCTTTCATCAGGTCGTAGATCTCGGCCTCGGCCGCGACGAGCCGCAGGTCAGGCTTGGCGTCGGAACCGGTGGATTTGGCCATGGAATCACGTCTCCCGCAAACGACAGGAGCCTAGGGTGAGGCCGATCGAGATTGACGTCGAGCGTTGCTGTAACGGTTGTGGCGACACTGTGGCCGCCACGCATCGGTCGATTAGCGCTCGGGCGCGCGGGCCGGGACCATCGCAGGCGCAGCGACAGGGGCCAGGACGCCGCCGGCGACCGCACGCAGCGGCGAGCGCGGCGTGTGCAGGACGGCCGGCGAGACGCTGACGCCGTCCTGAGCCGGGGTGACCAGATAGCCCGTGGCCGCCAGCTTGTCGCCCGAGCGAACGCGCGAGGTCCAGACGGTGATAGGAGCCGCCAGCAGCAGCGGCAGGACGATCGGGGCGAACCAGGTGGCCAGGTCGGGACGGACGGCGAGCGGGACCAGGAAGCCCACGCCGGCGATCATCTGCCAGCGCATGGCGCGTAAGGCGTCCGACCAGGCCAGGCCGTCGGCCTCGCGCTGCTGCGTCGACCAGCCGGTGTCGTGGCCCGAGACGATCTGGATGAAGGCCTTGGTGTTGGCGACCATCAGGATGGGGGCCAGGATGGCCGACAGGGCGATCTCGGCCGCCATGCCCTTGGCGATGGCGCGACGGCCGCCGAAGGCGCGCAGCTCGGCCGGACGGCTGAGGACCAGGGCGGCGCCCATGAACTTGGGCCCGATCAGCAGTACGCCGGACAGGAAGGACGCCAGCATGAAGGGCGTGAACTGGGGGTTCAGGATGTAGAAGAAGCTGGTCCAGTCGACCGGATAGAACATCTGGATGAACAGGCCGACCATCAGCGACGCCAGCCACAGGGGCGACGACAGATAGGCCATGCAGCCCATCAGCAGCTGAAGGCGGCTCATCGGCGACAGGCCCTTGGCCGTGATCAGGCCCAGGTGCTGCAGGTTGCCCTGGAACCAGCGGTGGTCGCGACGGATGAAATCGGTGATCGACGGCGGGGTCTCTTCCCACGATCCGTCCAGCGAGGCGGTGACGTGGACGGCCCAGCCGGCGCGGCGCATCAGGGCGGCCTCGACGACGTCATGGCTCATGATGTGACCGCCGAAGGGCTTCCTGCCCTTCAGGTGCGGCAGGCCGCAGCAGGCGGCGAAGGCGCGCGTGCGGATGATGGCGTTGTGGCCCCAGTAGCTAGATTCCGAACCGGTCCAGTAAGCGAGACCCGCTGCGGCGACGCGGCCGTACAGGCGCACCGAATACTGCGACACGCGCGCGAAGATGGTGCGGGCCTTGATGATGACCGGGGCGGTCTGGATCAGGCCGACGCCGGGATTGCGTTCCATGGCATCGACCATGCGCAGCAGGGTCTCGCCGGCCATGGTGCTGTCGGCGTCCAGGACGATCATGTTCTCATAGGCGCCGCCGAAACGACGGACCCATTCGGCCAGGTTGCCGGCCTTGCGCTCGGCGTTGTCGGTGCGGCGACGATAGAAGGCCTTGGAGTTGGCGGCCATGCGGAACGCCTGGAACACCGAACGCTCTGCGGCGGCGGCGTCTTCCTTGGTCGAGTCGCTCAGCACGAAGATGTCGAAGGCCGACGAGGCGCCCAGACGCGCCAGGCAGGAATCGATCTGGGACAGGCGCGCGAAGGACGAACGGGCGTCCTCGTTGTACAGCGGCATCAGCAGGGCGGTGCGGGTGCGCGGCATCGGCGGATGCGGCGAGAAGGCGAGGTCCGCCTGATCCTTGCCGCGCAGCATGACGAACAGCCCCATCAGGCCGCTGACGAACCAGCAGGAGATGGCGGTGATCAGGACCATGAACAGGCCGAAGGCCAGGATCTCGGTGCCGTCCCAACCCTTGCGGGCATAGAGGTAGAAGGGGGTGATGGCCGACAGGCCGGTCAGGACGATGGTGCCGGCCAGCAGGGCCAGGCGACGCGTCGCGACGGTGCGCGGCGAGGTCGCGGGCGTCACGTCGGCGACGGCGTCGGGCGCGGACAGGGACTGGACCGGCATGGCCAGCGGCGCCTCGTCGGGCAGCCACGACCAGCTGGGCGTTTGCGCGCCGTGGATCGTCGTCTCGATTTCAGCCTGTTCGACAGGCCGGATCGCCAGCTTGTTCATGCCGCTCTGGACGCCCCCGAGTGAACCGGATGTCGTCCCGAGGGCTGGGGACGACGCGGAGTGCTGCACTGCAACACGATCTGCATAATCGATCACATTCGCGCGATTTTCAATCACGCAATGTTGATGAAGCCAAAAAATGTGGGGGTGAAGTCAGGCCGGAACGTCGAACGGGGCGGCAGCCGGGCGACCGTGCGGCGACTCCGTGGCGACCGACAGCAGTTTACGGTCCAGGACCCAGGCTGCAACCCCCACCCAGCAGACCAGGACGATGGCGTAGAGACGCTCCCACCAGCCGACGTTGGCGTCATTGACCGTGCCGGGGAAGACGAGGTGCTTGGTGAGGACCGTCAGGATCGCCATGACGACGAAGGTGACGACGAGAAAGAGCTTCAGGCGCGGCACGTCGCGGCGTTTGGCCAGGCCCCACAGCAGCAACATCGGCGCCAGCTGGATGCCCAGGGCCAGGTTGATGATCATGTGGCGCGGATCGGGCCAGGGCCACAGGGTCGAGGCCGACATGCCGCCGCCGGCCAGGATGAAGACAATGGCGATGACCCAGGCCGCGACGCGCGCGCCGGTCAGGGCGTAGATGGCCAGGCCGAATCCGATCCCCGCCAGCCCGGCCATGACGCCGGCGACGAAGACCCCGCCGTTGAAGATGATCGGCGCCTTGGCCGTCGCCCCGCCCAGTTCGCTGAGATACTGGGTCGCATTGTTGAACCCGGGGTAGGCGAGGATGGCCACGGCGACCACCGTCAGGGCCAGAAGCGGGGCTGCGACGCCCACGCCCAGCAGTCGCCGACGGCGGTGATAGCGAATCTGCGGCTTCAGCAGGGCCTGAAGGTCCAGCGGCCAGGGCCGGCCGTCCAGCGGCTTCAGCCCCCACAAGGGGCGAATGGCCGGGATGCGCCGTACGACCTCATAGATCGCCAGGCTGCCGACGAAGGTGACGGCGATCAGGGACAGCAGTTCGACCGGCGCCGGCAGGTTCGCCGGTCGGATGATCCAGACGGCCGCGACCAGCACCGTCTGGTGCGCCAGATAGAGGGGGAAGGTGGCCTGGGTCAGATAGTTGAGCGCAGGGCCGCCCCGGTCGCGCAGATGGCGATAGCCGAAGCCCAGGATGGCGACGATCACCGCCCATTGGTCGATGCCGTAAACGGCGGCCTTGGGCACGCCCCAGAAGGCCCGCGCGCCGGGATGCCAGACCTGGACCATCATGATCGGCAGGGCGACGGCCGCCAGGGCCAGGGCGATCCAGCGATACCGCTCCATCGTGCGCCACAGGCTCTCACGCCCCACGATGCTGAAGCCGAACAGGAAGGCGACCAGCGACAGGGCGTGATTGTACCAGTCGTTGTGCAGAGTGTTGGTCAGGCCGAACCAGGGAAAGAGCAGCCACCGGATGGCGAACAGATAGAGGATCGGCAGGACCAGCAGGCGTGGGCCGGTCAGCGCCTTTTCCAACCCGTTCCCCAGTCGGTCGATCAGGCCGGGCTGGCACCACAGGACCACGGCGATCAGGCTGTAGACGGCGATATAGACGATGAACCACAGATGGTTGACCGGCACGCCGTCGGCGAGGCCACTCCAGCCGAACTCATGGCTTAGCCAAGCGACGAAGCCGGCGACGCCGCCGGGCCAGCCGCCCTTGTCCATCGACTCGATCCACGACTGGATCGGCACCAGAACCAGGGCGCCGAAGATCAGGGGCGGGACCAGCCGCTCGAACCGGGCGCGGGCGACCTGGCGCGGGGTGCGCCGGAAGGTCATGAACCGCAGGGCGGCGCCCGACACCAGAAACAGCAGAGTCAGCCGCCAGGGATTGGTGACCAGGATCGCCTCGCGCATCCACTCGAAGGTGTGGGCGCTGTGGATGTGCCAGTCATAGACCCCGTAGACCAGGCCCACATGATACAGGATCAGCAGGCCGAAGGCGCCGACCCGGATCCAGTCGAGATCGTAACGGCGCTGGGTCGGGGAAGCGGACGGGTTCACGGCCGCGTCTATGATCCGGGGACGCGCATCAGGCAAGACGCCGGATGGACGCGGGGCGCCGCCAGCCCCGCATCCGGTTGAACAGACTAGACCGTTTCCGTCAGGCCCAAGGCCTTGAGCGTCGCTGTGATCGAGGCCTCCTGTTCGGCGCGGTACAGGGCCATCTCGTCCTGGACCGGGCGGCCCAGCGCCTGTTCGAAATCGGCCTTTGCGGGATCGACGGCGTAGGCCGTTTCGCGGGCCTCCGACCCCAGGTTGGACTGGAAGATGCCGGCGGCGCTGACCGGCAGGAAGTCTTCATAGGTGATGGGTTCGGCGACGACGTGGCCCGAGGAGATCAGGGCTTCCAGGTCGGCGGTCTCGGCGCGGGCGGCCAAGCCCTCAGGCGTCGGGCGATAACGGAACCAGGCGAGGTCTGCGCGGCGCAGCGCGTCCCAGTCGTCGGGCAGGGCGGAGAAGTCCTTCTTCGCCAGGGCCGCGTCATACAGGGCGCGACCGGCCGGGGTCAGGGCGCAGCCGCGCTGTTCGATCTCGCCGAAGCGGGCGGTGTGGGCGCCGGCCGTGGGGCCGTCGGCGCCGGGGAAGGTGATCGCCTCCTGCAATGCCTTGAAGCTGGTCTGGCGCAGCAGGATCGGACAGGTACGGGCGGGCGGACCCTCGATGGTTTCCTTCGGGCTGATGCCGCGCGCGGGCATGGCGGCCTGGGCCGCATCGATGTCCAGCGTGCGCGGCGTCAGGTGGTTGATGTGCGGCCCCTTGAAACTGACTACATCGGCGATCAGTCGGTGGGCGGCGACCAGCCGCTCATAGGTCTCTACGCTGACGGTCGCCTGGGCGTGCCAGCGGAAAGTTTCCAACAGTTCGGACACGAAACGGTCGGCCTGGTCCTCGTCCAGACCGCCCACAGTCTCCGCCGTCTCGATCAACTCACGCGCGCCGGGGGTGAAGATGTCGCGGCGGGCCAAGGTCTCGGCCGCCTCTGCACGCAAGGCTTCGTCCTCGATCAACTCCAGCCGCAGCAGCGAGGTGAAGACCCGGAACGGATTGCGCGCCAGCGCCGCCGGATCGACGGGGCGGAAGGCGGTCGAATGGACCGGCACCCCGGCGGGAGCGAGGTTGTAGTAGCTGACCGGCTCCATCCCCATGACCGCAAAGGCGCGCGCGATCGTGGCCAGTTCATCGGCCGTGCCGACGCGGATGGCGCCGTGGCGCTCCTCCGACAGACGCGCCAGTTCGCCGGACGCCGCCAGCCGGTCGACTCCGCCGGCATCCGCCTTCAACGCCTGCGCATTGATGTCCGCCACCAGCGTCAGCAGGTCGCCGTATTGCGGCACCTCGGCCCGGTACATGGCGGACAGGGCGGCCGAAAACCGGCTGCGGATTTCGTCAGGATGGACGAAGGCGGACATGAGCGCTCCCATTTTTCGCCGATCCATAGGCCGACTGGCCGCCGGTTGAAACCCGGCGGCCGTCGCAAGGGTCAGGCGTCGACGCCGACCCCGATCGGGCAGACCACGCCGGTCCCGCCGATGCCGCAGTATCCGGCCGGGTTCTTGGCCAGATAGCCCTGGTGATAACCCTCGGCGTAGAAATAGTCGCCCGCCGGCTCGATCTCGGTGGTGATCGTCCCGCGCCCGGCCTGGGTCAGAGCGGCCTGATAGGCGTCGCGCGAGGCTTCCGCCTCCGCCTGCTGCTCGGCGTTCAGCGTGTAGATGGCCGAGCGATAGGTGGTGCCGATGTCGTTGCCCTGGCGCATGCCTTGGGTCGGGTCGTGGTTCTCCCAGAAGGTCTTCAGCAGTTCGGCGTAGGTGATGACGCTCGGGTCGAACACGACCTTGACCACCTCGGTATGACCCGTCCGGCCGGTGCAGGTTTCCTCATAGGTCGGGTTGGGCGTGATGCCGCCGGAATAGCCGGCCGAGGTCACCCACACGCCCGGCAACTGCCAGAAGATGCGCTCGACACCCCAGAAACAACCCATGCCGAAGATGGCGGTCTGGAACCCGTCGGGATAGGGCCCTTTCAGCGGATGACCGCTGACATAGTGGTTGACGTCGGTGTCCAACGGCGCGGCGCGGCCGGGCAGGGCGGTCTCGGGCGTAGGCATTTCGGCAGTCTTCTTGAACAGCATTTGCGGCTCTCTCATCGGAAAATGGCGTTGAAGTCCATATGGGGATGCGAGAGGCGCTTGCCGAGGGGGCGAGGGTGTTCTATCAGGCCCGCCTCCCGCCGGATCGACCTCCGGCGGCGCGCAAGACGCAGCGTGAAACGGACAGGTGGCGGAGTGGTCGATCGCGCACGCTTGGAAAGCGTGTGTAGGTGAAAGCCTACCGAGGGTTCGAATCCCTCTCTGTCCGCCACCCCGCAAATTTTATCGTATACTTTCATAATCTTATCCTCCGGACTGTCTAACCGCAGGTGACGGGTTAGACAGATTTTGTTCTGTTTGCGTACTTTGCCCGATGCGCTTCATGGCGCTGTCCGCCAAGTCGCGGCGCCCCGCCTCTCGCGTGTACCGTTCGACTTCTTTGAGAGTTTGGTGGCCGGTGATGGCCATAATCTCGTGCGCCGAGCAGCCGGCCTCTGCGAGTCGCCGTGCTGCAGCTTTACGCAGACCGTGCGCCGAACAGTGGGGTAACTCTGCCCGCTCTGCCGCCTTGCTGATCCAGTTGCCGAAGCCTTTTGCGGTGAAGGGTTTGCCTTGTTCGGTCGTCAGTAGAACCAAGTGTACCAAGTCCACCACGCAACGGAATCGAACGTCTTGCGCGTCTGACATTCAGGCAGACCCTTCTTACGAAACCGCCAACGCATATTGCCGTGGCGATCGTAGTAATATCGGATAGAGCGAAGGCCGCTCTGAGCCGGGAGAGCGTTGACTTCCCAGAGGCTCAGGCCGCAGCGCAGCAAGCCCCGCCGACGACGATGCGCCCGGAGGACCTAAACGCCAGCCGGGCTAGCAGCCCCGGCGTCCTCGTGACAGGCATCATCGCGCCCGGTACTCAGGCCCGCATCGACAACGACAGGGCTTCGGACTATTCCGCGCAGGGTCGACACGGCAGCAGCGCGCAATCCAAACCGCAAGCACTCGGTATCGCCTCCGCAGGCCTGGCCGCCGCCATCTGAGAAACGCGCTTTAAGGGGCCTCGCCGTCCCTGACGAGCAAATCAACCCAGCCGAAACCTATCTGCCCCCCCGGCGCACAATTTTCCGGTCTTCCCGGCTATTTCAGGGAAGCTGGCGAGGGCGGCAGAGCGAAGCCCGGCACCCGATAGCGTGCCATGCCCTCGATCAGCGGCGCTAGGGATTATTCCAGACAGGCATATTGATCGACCACGCCCCCGGTTCAGGGGCCATAATTTCGTTGGACGTCTCGGTTTAGACGCTCCCCGCACGAGCGTAGTGCTTGAAGCTATGGAGGAACGATTGGAACACCACCCGATCATCAACGACGCCGCAAACCTTGCGGAGCTAACGGCTGAACCATTGGA
Source organism: Brevundimonas diminuta (assembly GCF_022654015.1). Taxonomy (NCBI): domain Bacteria; kingdom Pseudomonadati; phylum Pseudomonadota; class Alphaproteobacteria; order Caulobacterales; family Caulobacteraceae; genus Brevundimonas; species Brevundimonas diminuta. Next base: position 2,772,987 of record NZ_CP073063.1, on the reverse strand, counting down.
CCGATTGCCCATAAGCTCACCCTCAGCCGTTGCCTTGATCTGATAGAAGATGCGAGCGTGGCGGTTTGCCTTTCTGATCAGGACCAATGCGCTACGAAGGCGGCTGCCTGACGGGCGACCTGTTTGGCTGACTGTCCCGGCTTGAAGACCGCAGAGCCGATACCGAAGCCGGAGGCGCCGGCGGAGCGCCAGGCGGGCATGCTGTCGGGATCGACGCCGCCGACGGGGTAGATGCGGGCTTCGGCAGGCAGGACGGCGCGGACGGCTTTCAGGCCCTTGGGCCCGGCGATCTCGGCAGGGAAGAGCTTCAGGGCGTCGGCGCCGGCGTCCAGGGCGGCGAACGCTTCGGAAGGGGTGAAGAAGCCGGGCAAGGATAACAGGCCCAGGGTCTTGGTCTCGGCGATCACTTCGACATTGGTGTTGGGCGAGATGATCAGTTGGCCGCCGGCCTGTGCGACCTCTCGCGCCGCTGCGACGTTCAGCACCGTGCCGGCGCCGACCAGGGCGCGGCCGTCCAGCGCCTGACGTAGACGGCGGATGCTATCCAGCGGCTCGGGTGAGTTCAGCGGCACTTCCAGGCAGCGGAAACCGGCGGCGACGATGGCCTCGCCGACCTCGACCGCCTCGTCCGGTTTCAGCCCGCGCAGGATGGCGATCAGCGGCAGGGCGTCCAGGCTTTCGATGGAAACAGGCATCATTGGTGTGCGGCCTCGTGAATGCGCCACAGACCTCTGGCCGTGGCAGCGGCGCCGTCCGCAATCTGGACGTCTCGGAAACCGCCCTGCGCCAGGGCGGCGGCATAGCGGCGGCTTAGGGCCTCGGCGCCGATCAGGACGACAGGGCGATGGTTGGCGTCGGCCTGTGCTGCGACCTCGGCGCCGATCAGCAGACCCGACAGATAGTCGGCCGAGGACGCCGCTGAAAGACGTCCGGCCAAGTCCTCGACCCGCACCGAGAACAGGGCGGCGGTGACGGCGGGATCGCGCAGGGAACGCTCCACCCCGGCCGCGAATGCGTCGTTGTCCACGCCGGGATCGCCCATCTCGGCGCCCAGGATCGTGCCCTTGCGGATGGCGGCGAACAGTTCGCCGGTCATGAAGGTTCGGAAATCCGTGATGCGACCGCCAGCGGTGCGGATCCATTTGCTGTGGGTGCCGGGACCGACGATGACGGCGTCGTCAGGCGCGTCCAGGCCGAAGACCTGGGTCTCCTCGCCGCGGATCACGTCCTGAAGGCGGCCGTCCTCGAACACGGCGACACCGGGCACGATGGAGACGTGGGGCGCGTCGTCAGGCCTGGCTACGGCGGTCGCCAGTTCGGCGACGCCGGCCGGGCAGGGCAGATAGGCCATTTCACGCCACCGGCCCCGCGCCCCGGTCATGCCGCTGACCAGCACCGGCAAGCCGTCGTTCAGCCAGTCGCCGGCGACCGCGTTCAGCACGTCGCGAAACTGGCCGGGCGCAAGGCCGCCGGCGCCGCGCGGGTCGGAGCGGCCGTCCAGCACCGCGCCGCCCTCGGCGATCCGCATGACGCGCAGATTGCTGGTGCCCCAATCGACCCCGATCAGTCCGGTCGCTGAACTCACCTCACCACCAGATCGTATAGACCAGGATCAGGAAGGCGATCACGCCGGCCCCGGCCAGGTTGAAGCCGAGCGAGGTCTTGTAGCTGATCTTATCCAGCTTGATCTTCATGGCGTCGGGTTTGGCCGGGACCAGCAGGGACACGATCACCGCTGCGATCAGCGAGACGACGAAGACGACGCCGACCCGGTTCATGAAGGGGAAGATGAACTGTCCGGTTTCCTGCAGCCACCAGAAGATGGCCGACAGCACGACCGAGCCGATGGCGGCGGTCAGGGCGCCGGCTTCGGACGCCCGCTTCCAGAACAGGCCCAGCATGAAGATGACGACGATGCCGGGCGTGAAGAAGCCGGTAAACTCCTGAATGAACTGGAACGCCTGATCGAAGCCGCCCAGCAGCGGACGGGCGGTCAGGATGCCGATGATCACGGCGGCGACGGCGGCGATGCGGCCGACCGTGACCAGCTGATGCTCGGGCGTGTCCTTCTTGATCTTCGCGTAGAGGTCCAGGGTGAAGATGGTCGAGATCGAGTTCACCTTCGACGCCAGCGAGGCGATGATGGCGGCGATCAGGGCGGCGAAAACCAGTCCCTTCAGGCCCACCGGCAGCAGGTTCATCATGGTCGGATAGGCCTGGTCCGGCGCGGACAGGTTCGGGGCCAGGATCAGGGCGGCCATGCCCGGCAGCACCACGATCACCGGCATCAGCAGTTTCAGATAGGCGGCGAAGGCGATGCCCTTCTGCGCTTCCGGCAGCGACTTGGCGGCCAGGGCGCGCTGGATGATGTACTGGTTGAAGCCCCAGTAGCTGATGTTCATGACCCACAGCCCGCCCAGCAGCACGGCGATGCCCGGCAGCTCCTGATAGTGGGGGTTGTCCTTGGACAGGATCATGTCGAACTTGTCCGGGAACTGGGTCAGCAGGGTGTGGAAACCGGCGACCGCGCCGCCCGACCCACCGATAGTCGACAGGGCGATGAAGCCGATGATCAGTCCGCCGCAGACCAAGAGCGCCACCTGAACGATGTCGGTCAGGGCCACGGCCTTCAGCCCGCCCCACAGCTGGTAGGCCAGGGCGAAGACGCCGATGGCGACGATGGCGTAGTCCTGGTTGAAGCCGGTGACGGTGTGCACCGCGATGGCGCCCAGCCACAGGATCGAGGTCACGTTCACGAAGACGTAGAGCAGCAGCCAGAAGACGGCCATCACGTTGCGGATCGTCGGCCCGTACCGCTGCTGCAGGAACTGCGGCATGGTCACGATCTCGTTGCGCAGGAAGATCGGCAGAAAGAACTTGCCCACGATCAGCAGGGTCAGCGCCGCCATCCATTCATAGGAGGCGATGCCCAGGCCGATCACATAGCCCGATCCGCTCATGCCGATGATCTGTTCGGCCGAGATGTTGGCCGCGATCAGCGACGCGCCAATCGCCCACCACGGCAGGCTCCTGGACGCCATGAAATAGTCGGTGGAGGTCTTCTGCTCGCCCGCCTTGCTGCGCGAGACCCACTGGGCCAGGCCGAAGATGAAGATGGCGTAGATCGCCAGAATCGCCAGATCGATACCCGCGAGCGACATGATGCATTCCCCCGATGCGCCCGTGTTCGGGCTTAGGTCGAAGCCTAAGTTAGCCCCCGGCCAGCCGCAACGGATTTTTATATACGCTTGCTTATTTTACCTGCAATAATGCGTCGATCGCCCTCGGCGCCCGCCCCCCGTGGTGGCTGCGGGGCAACGACGGGCTCAAGCGACAGGAACGCCATGACAGACCAAGACGCCGCCGACGATCGCAAATATCGCGCGCCCGCCTTGGAGAAGGGCCTCGACGTTCTTGAACTGCTGTCGGCACAAGGCGAGCCGATGACGCCGTCGCAGATGTCCGTCACATTGGGACGGTCGGTCAGCGAACTGTTCCGCATGATCCAGGTGCTGGAGTTTCGCGGCTATATCGAACAATCCTCGGACGGCTATCGTCTGACCAACCGCCTGTTCACGCTGGGCATGACACAGGCGCCGATCAAGTCGCTGGTCGATGTCGCCATGCCGGCCATGCGTGATCTGGCGTCGGCGACGATGCAGTCGTGCCACCTTGTTGTGCCGTCCGGCGATCAGATCGTGGTCATCGCCCGGATCGAGAGCCCCGGCGACCTCGGCTATTCGGTGCGGATCGGGTACCGGCGCAGCATCCTGCACGCCACCTCGGGCTTGATGTTCTATTCGCGGGCCAATGAACGGGCACGGGCGCATCTCAATGAGACATTGGTCGGCCTGTTCGGAGCCAAGGCGGTCAACGAGTTCGCCGCCCGCTCAGAAGCAATGACCCAAGGCCCCTATGTGGAGCGGGCCAGCGACTTCGTGAAAGGCGTCACCGATCTGGTAGCGCCCATCATGGGGGCGGACGGCGTGATCGCCACCTTGATTACGCCTTTCATAGAACAGGCCCCGATGATCTGCACCAAGGACGAGGCGGCGGCGCTGCTGGTGCGGGCCGCAGAGGTGATTTCGGATCAGATGGGCGCCGTTTCCCAAGCTTGATGCTACCGCTATCTATTTTTGTTGACGGCAACAAGTTTCATTTGTGAAAAGGTCTTGGGCCGCACAGAAGGTCCTCCGCCCTGGGGAGGGCTGCATTCATGGCCGCCATCTACTCCGACCTGAAGGGCAAGACCGTCGTCGTCACCGGCGGCGCCGGCGGCATCGGCGAGAGCATCGTTCGCGCCTTCCACGCCCAGGGCGCACGGGTTGGCTTTCTGGATATCGACGCCGAACGCGGGGCCAAGCTACAGGCCGACCTGGGGCAGGACGCGTTGTTCGTCCCCTGCGACCTTACCGATATCCCGACGCTGAAGGCCGTCATCGGGACGGTGCGTGACGCCTTCGGCCCCATCGATATTCTGGTCAACAACGCGGCCCACGACGAACGCCACGCGACGCTGGAGGTGACAGAGGACTATTGGGACGGCCGCATGGCGGTGAACCTGAAGCACCAATTCTTCGCCGCCCAGGCCGTGCTGCCGGACATGCAGGCGACGGGCAAGGGCGCCATCGTCAATCTGGGGTCGACCTCCTGGGTCATCGGCCAGGGGGGCATGGCCGCCTATACGGCGTGCAAGTCGGCGGTGATCGGCCTGACCCGTTCGCTGGCCCGCGACTTCGGCCAGTTCGGCGTTCGGGTGAACGCCGTCGCGCCAGGCTGGATCATGACCGAGCGGCAACTCGAGCTCTGGGTCACGCCGGAAACCGAAAAAGACATCTACGCCAACCAGTGCCTCAAGCGCCGGCTCGTGCCGGACGACATCGCCCGCGTCGTCGTCTTCATGTGTTCGGACGAGGCGGGGGCGATCACCAATCAACACTATGTCGTCGATGGCGGCTGGACCTGAAATGACCGACAATTCCAAGACCGCAAAGCCGCTCCGCAGCCGCGCCTGGTTCGACAATCCCGAGAACCCGGACATGACGGCGCTCTATCTGGAGCGCTATCTGAATTACGGCCTGACGCGAAAAGAGCTTCAGTCGAACAAGCCGATCATCGGCATCGCCCAGACTGGCTCAGACCTGTCGCCGTGCAACCGCCACCATCTGGTCCTGGCCGAGCGCGTCCGCGAAGGCATCCGCGAGGCCGGTGGCATCGCCATGGAGTTCCCCGTCCATCCGATCCAGGAAACCGGCAAGCGGCCGACGGCGGGCCTGGACCGCAACCTGGCCTATCTGGGTCTGGTTGAGAGCCTCTACGGCTATCCGCTGGACGGCGTCGTCCTGACGGTCGGCTGCGACAAGACCACGCCCGCCTGTCTGATGGCCGCCGCCACCGTGGACATTCCCGCCATCGCCCTGTCGGTCGGCCCGATGCTGAACGGCTGGCACAAGGGCGAGCGCACCGGGTCTGGCACCATCATCTGGAAGGCGCGTCAGATGATGGCGGCCGGCGAGATCGACTACGACGGCTTCATCGAACTGGTAGCCTCGTCGGCCCCGTCGGTCGGCTATTGCAACACCATGGGCACGGCGACGACGATGAACTCGCTGGCCGAGGCGCTGGGCATGTCGCTGCCCGGCTCGGCCGCCATCCCGGCGCCGTACCGCGAGCGCGCCCAGGTCGCCTACGAGACGGGCCTTCGCATCGTCGAGATGGTGCGCGAGGACCTGAAGCCGTCGGATATCCTGACCAAGGAAGCCTTCCACAACGCCATCGTCGTCAACTCGGCTATCGGCGGTTCGACCAACGCCCCGATCCACCTGACGGCGCTGGCCCGCCACGCCCATGTCGATGTGCCGCTGCAGGACTGGCAGACCAAAGGCCTGCACGTGCCGCTGCTAGTCAACCTCCAGCCCGCCGGCGAATACCTGGGCGAGGACTATTTCCATGCCGGCGGCGTCCCCGCCGTCGTCTCCGAACTGATGAAACAGGGGCTGATCAACGAGGACGCCCTGACGGTCACCGGCAAGTCCATCGGCGAGAACTGCAAGAGCGCCGAGATCCAACTGCCCGATGTCATCAAGAGCTTCGACGCCCCGATGAAGACCGACGCTGGCTTCGTGGTCTTCACCGGCAATCTGTTCAACTCGGCCATCATGAAGCTCAGCGTGATCTCGGACGAGTTCCGCGAACGCTATCTGTCCAACCCCGACGATCTGAATGCCTTTGAAGGCCCGGCCGTCGTGTTCGACGGGCCCGAGGATTATCACCACCGCATCGACGACGAGAGCCTGGGCATCACCGAACAGACCCTGCTGTTCATGCGCGGCGCCGGCCCCATCGGCTATCCGGGCGCGGCCGAGGTCGTGAATATGCGCCCGCCGGCATACCTCATAAAAAGGGGCGTCAGCGCCTTGGCCTGCATCGGCGACGGGCGCCAGTCCGGCACCTCCGGCTCGCCCTCGATCCTGAACGCCTCTCCGGAAGCGGCGGCGGGTGGAAACATCGCTCTGCTGAAGACGGGCGACCGGGTTCGCATCGACCTGAACACCGGCCGCGCCGACATCCTGATCTCTGACGAGGAACTGTCCGAGCGTCGCCAGGCGTTCGAGGCGGCAGGCGGCTACAAATACCCCGCCTCCCAGACCCCGTGGCAGGAAATGCAGCGCGACGTGGTCGGCCAGCTGGAAACCGGCGCCGTGCTGGAGCCCGCCGTCAAATACCACCGCATCGTCGACACCATCGGCCTGCCGCGCGACAACCACTGACGGCCCTAAAGCGTGATCGGTCGAGGAGGGATCGCTTCGCGATTCCGCTGACGCCGCGCATCAGGCTCCGGGATTTCGTTCTAGGCGTCGCCGCCTCACTGCAGCGGCGGCGCCTTGCAGTTGGCGGCGATGAAGGCCTCGTGGGTCGGCATCCGCGCGACGCCCTGCTGGATCATCGTCTTCATCTTCTGCAACCATTGCTGGACCTGCTCCAGAGGAATGGTCTCCGTGATCGGATCATGCCGCTCGGGAATGACGCCCTGGCCGAGCAGAACGGCGATCCAGCTCGTCTCCTGAAACAGCTCGTCCTCGTAGCGGAAGATGCGGCCCCGGCTGCGGAACTGATCCATCTTCTGCTTCAGCGTCTCGGGGATCGGCATGGCTCGCACGTGGCGCCACAGAGGCGAGTCGTCGCGCGCCGTGGCGTGATAGTGCAAGATGATGAAGTCGCGGATGCGCTCGGTCTCCAGCCGCATCATGCGGTTGTAGTTGTCGATATCGGCCTGGGCGAAGCCGGTGTCGGGGAAGTGCAGCAGCAGTTTGGATATGCCCGATTGCACCAGGTGGATGCTGGTCGACTCCAGCGGCTCCAGGAAGCCCGACGCCAGGCCCAGAGCCAGACAGTTCTTGTTCCAGGTCTTCTTTCGGCGACCGGTGGTGAAGCGCAGGAAGTTGGGTTCCGCCATCGCCTCGCCGTCCAGCGAGGCGCGCAGCCTAGCCTGGGCCTCATCGTCGGAAATGTACGGGCTGCAATAGACATAGCCGTTGCCGGTGCGGTGCTGCAGCGGAATACGCCAGCGCCACCCCGCTTCAAGGGCCGTCGATTGGGTATAGGGCGTGGGATCGCCGACCCGGGTGCAGGGCATGGCCACCGCACGATCCGCTGGCAGCCAGTGGGTCCAATCCTCGTAGCCCGTCTTCAGCGCCCCTTCGATCAGCAGGCCGCGGAAGCCCGAACAGTCGATGAAGAAGTCCGCCTCAATTTCGCGGCCGTCATCCAGTCGCACCGACTGGATAAAGCCGTCGCCGTCGCGCAGGCGCACGTCGGCGATCTTGCCCTCATGACGCACGACGCCTTGCGACTCGGCGCGCCGGCGCAGGAAGCGCGCGTACAGGCCGGCGTCGAAATGGAAGGCATAGGTCATCTGCGAGCCGGCGCCGCGCGGGTCGGTGTCAGGCCGGGTGAACCGGCCCATGCGCGCCGCCATCGTCGTGACGGAATAGGCGTCCAGGTCGTCGTCCAAGCCCGCCTTGTTCAGCCTCAGCCAATATTGGTGGAAGGAGGCGGCGTCGATGCGCGTGCCATAGGTTCCGAACGGGTGGAAATAGCTCCGGCCCTTCTGGAACCAGTCGTTGAACTGAATACCCAGCTTGTAGGTGGCCTGGGTGGCGCGGACGAATTCGTTCTCGTCGATGCCCAGCAACTGGTTGAAGAGCAGGATCGGCGGAATGGTGGCCTCGCCGACGCCGACCGTGCCGATAACCTCGGACTCGACCAACTCGACCTTCACCGTGCCGCGCGTGACGTGCGCTAGTGCGGCGGCGGCCATCCAGCCGGCCGTGCCGCCGCCGACGATCAGAATACGCTTCAGTGGGGCAGGGATCATCGTGCGTAACCGGTGAAGGTGGTGGAATGGTCGGGCAGGGCGGCCGCCGCCCGTGCGATCAGTTGCGCGAACTGCCGCGCCTGTCGATCCACGGTTTCCAGATCGTCGAGACAGGCCAGCGGCGACGGCTGTTTGGGCCACGTGCCCAGGCCGGTGAACACCGCAGCCCAACTGTCTTCGCGGAAGGATTCGTCCTCCAGCAGGCCGACCTCGCCACGCGCGCGGAACAGCTCGATCTTTTCCATCAGCGTATCGGGCGGCGCCGTTTCGCGGCATCTGTCCCACATCGCGCCGGAGCGACCGGCCAGATGATAGTGCAGGATGATGAAGTCGCGGATGCGCTCGAACTCCTGGGCCGAGCGTCGATTGTATTCGCGGATCAGGGCCGGATCGAAACGGCGGTCGGGGAACATCTCCAGCAACCGCCCGATGCCGGTCTGGATCAGGTTGATGCTGGTGGACTCCAGCGGTTCGACGAAGCCGGACGCCAGGCCCAGCGACACCACATTGCCCTTCCAGGCCTCGCGTCGCCGCCCGGTGACGAACCTCAACCGATTGGGCTCAGCCAACGGTTCCGATTCGATCTGACCCAGCAGGTCGTCCAGCGCCGCCTGGTCGTCGATATAATCGCTGGAATAAACATAGCCGTTGCCGACCCGGTGCTGCAGCGGAATACGCCATTGCCAGCCGGCCTCTCGCGCACGCGCGGTGGTGATCGGCTCGGGGGCCAGAGCGGAACTGCACGGCACAGCGACGGCGCGGTCGCACGGCAGCCAATGCGTCCACTCCTCGTATCCCGCCTGCATCGTCTGTTCGATCAGCAGGCCTCGGAAACCCGAGCAGTCGATGAACAGATCCGCCTCGACCTCGCCACCGTCTTCCAGCGCCACGGCCCGCACCAGGCCGGTCTCGCCGTTACGATCCACACCCGTGATCCGCCCTTCGCGCCGGACGACGCCAAGCGTCTCCGCCAGCGTTCTCAGCCGCCGTGCAAACAGGCCGGCGTCGAACTGATAGGCGTATGAATAGTGGGACAGAACCGAACGGCTGTCCTCGACCGGCGGGGCGAACTTGCCGGCGCGGGCCATGGCGGTCGGCATGGACCAGGGATCCAGGGTGTCGATCCGCCCGGCGGCCTTCAGGCGAAACAGATATTGCCGCCAAGCCTGTCCAGCGACGATGGGGCCATAATCGCCGAAGCCGTGGAAATACTCCGAGCCCGGCGCAGTCCAGTCCTTGAAGGCGATGCCCAGTTTGGCGGTCGCGGCCGTCGAGCGGATGAAGTCCTCTTCCGACAGGCCGAGCATCTGCACGAACTGTCGGATGGGCGGAATCGTGGCCTCGCCCACGCCCACCGTGCCGATGGACTCCGATTCGATCAGGGTAACCTTCAAAGCCAGGCCGTGGGCGCGCGTGAAGGCTCGCCCCAGCGCGGCAGCGGCCATCCAGCCGGCCGTGCCGCCGCCCACGATGGCGATGTGGCGCACCGGTTCTGGCTGGTCGCTCATGCTTCTTCCCCGTCGCCCGCTTGGCGCGGATCCTGTGTCGGCATCTAATAGCCGAGGATCGTCGCGGCGCTATTGTGGTAGCGCTAACAGAAAATGCTTTTCAGCTCATGAAAACTTGTGCATCCTTGAAAGGTGATCATGCCATCGAAGGGTGGGTGAGTTCACGTCGGGAGGGATGTCGCCCTACGTCGTCAATAAGCGACGGGCGCGACCAGCAGGAAGGTTCTGAGACCGATGTCTCGTCAAAATCACGTTCGTCGCGTCGCTCTGCTTTGCGGAGCATCCTTGCTTACGGTCGCGGCGACGCTGCCGACCGCCGTGTTGGCCCAACAGGCCCCGGCCCAGTCGGATGATGCGACGACGGTCGATGAGGTTGTGGTCACCGGCATCCGCGCCCAGCTCCGCTCGGCCCAGGCCATCAAGAAGAACTCAGAAGTCATCGTCGATTCGGTGACCGCGGTGGATATCGGCGCCCTGCCGGACCGCTCGGTGTCGGAGGCCTTGCAGCGCATTCCCGGCGTCACCCTTCAGCGCACGAACGCCGCACGCGACCCGGCCCGTCTGGCGGCAGAGGGCGGCGGCGTCTTCATCCGCGGCCTGTCGTGGGTGCGTTCCGAAACCAACGGCCGCGACATCTTCTCGGCCTCGAACGGTCGCGGGCTCAGCTTCGAGGACGTGTCGGCGGACCTGCTCGCCGGGGTGGACGTCTATAAGAATGTCGCCGCCAACATGATCGAGGGCGGCATCGCCGGCACGACCAATCTGCGGACCCGCGTTCCCTTCGACAACAGCGACCCGCTGTTGGCGATCAACGCCGACTACAACTACGGCGACCTGTCCGAAAAAGGCTTTTGGTCGGGCAGCATCCTGGCGACCGATCGTTGGCAGACCGGCATCGGCGAGATTGGCCTGCTGGCCAACGTCAGCGTGTCCAATGTCGGCAACCGCACCGATTCGATTTCGGTCGACCGCTATGATCCCGTGACCCTCAACGCCGGCAACGCCAGCACCGACGGTTCGGGAACGGCCGGCGAGACTGTGTTCGTGCCCAAATATCTGGGCTGGCGTACGATCGACTGGGAGCAGAAGCGCACCGCTGTCGCCTTGGCCGCCCAATGGCGCCCGAACGATCAGTGGCTGTTCACCCTGCAGGGTCTGGCTTCGCAGGCAGACGCCTACAACGTCGAATACGCGCTGGGCACCGACAGCATCGTCTCACCCAACTCCAGCTATCGCTATGACGACCAGAACGTCTTCCTGAGCGGTAATATCCCGGCCGCGACCTGGAACACCGACACCCGCGTCGGCGACGACACCAAGAAGACCAGCGATGTTGCGCTGAACTTCCAGTACACGCCCGGCGGCGCCTGGTCGTTCTCAGGCGATCTGCAATATGTGAAGTCCTCGGCCGAAATCTATTCGATGACGGCCTTCACCCAGCTTCAGAACCGTCCGGACCTGTCGATCACCATCGACGGCGATCTGCCGACCGTGACCTCCACCGGCGGCACGCCTGAAGACAAATCCGCCTACTGGTGGGCGGCGGCGATGGATCACATCGAGGACAACGAAGCCGACGAACTGGCGGGTCGGCTGGACGCCCGTTACGACTTCGACGAGAACTCGTCCTTCTTCAAGTCCGTCGCCTTCGGCGTTCGCGGCACCGAGAAGAACTACACCAACCGCCAGACCGGCTATAACTGGGGCCTGTTGTCCAATCAGTATTGGGGCAACGGCGGCGGCGCGGTCGTCTATCTGGACGACACGGGCTATCCGGGCGGCACGCAGGATCCGCGCCTGCCCAACTCGTCGACCCTCTATCGCTTCGACAACTTCTTCCGGGGCGACGCGCCGGTGCCCGGCGTAGCGTGGTTCCCTTCCGAAGGCCTGCTGAACCAGGGCACGGCCTACGCCTACGATATCTTGCGCAACACCGAGAGTTCCGGCTGGGGCTGGACGCCGCTCAGCGACGACTACGAAAGCTACCGTCTTGGCGGCGGCAACGGCGGCATCACGGAGCTGACCGAGAAGACGCAGGCCGCCTACGTCTACGCCCGCTTCGGCAATGATACCGGCTTCTTCGGCCGCGCCTTCGACGGCAACATCGGCCTGCGCGCGGTGGACACCAAGACCACCTCCAACACGGTGACCACCCTGCCGTCCATCCAGGGCGCCTGTCCGCCGGCCAACGCGCCGGGCGCCAACTGCGCGGCCTTCAATCAGGCGGTTCAGTTTGTGAACGGCGGATCGCTGGACGGACAGCCGGTCGAAAGCAGCTATACCAACTGGCTGCCCAGCCTAAACCTGCGCGGGTTCCTCAGCGACACCCTGCAGGCTCGCTTTGCGATCTCGCGGGCCATGGTGCGGCCCGAGATGTATCAGCTCCAGCCGTTCACCAACCTGTCGATCAACTTCCAGCCCGACGGCTACACGCTGAACCCGACCACGCCCTTCACCGGCGTGGGCGGCAATCCGGCGCTGCGTCCGATCACGGCGACCAACTACGACGCCAGCCTGGAATGGTATTTCGCGCCCACCGGAAGCCTGACGTTCGCGGCCTTCCACAAGGACATCAAGGACTACATCTTCACCGGCACGGAAATGCAGTCGATCACCAACGGCGGCGTCACCTACGACTTCCTGATCACGCGCTACACCAACGGCGCCGAGGGCACGGTAGACGGGTTCGAGCTGGCCTATTCGCAGTTCTTCGACTTCCTGCCGGGCGCCTTCAGCGGCCTCGGCTTCCAGGGCAACTTCACCTACATCAGCTCGGACGGCGGCAAGAACACCAGCCAGAACATCCTGGACACGACCCAGAACGGCGCCGCCTCGGACAGCACCCTGCCGCTCGAAGGCATGTCCCGCACCAGCTACAACGCCGCCATCCTCTATGAGAAATACGGCATCTCCGCGCGCCTGGCCTACAACTGGCGCGAGGAATATCTGCTGACGACCTCGGCTGCGAACGTGAATGCGCCGGTATGGGCCAGCGATTACGGCCAGTTGGATGGTTCGATCTTCTATAACCTGACCAAGGACATCAAGATCGGCGTCCAGTCGACGAATATCCTGAACGAGCGGACGGTCCTGAAGGTGGGCAGCGAGACCCGCAAACCGCCTTATAACTGGGTCGATACCGATCGCCGGATCGCGGTGGTGCTGCGCGCCGCCTTCTGATCGGGCTTGGGCAACGGGGCGCCGGCGGTCGTCGGCGCCTCGATCTTTTTCTTGTCGACGTTGGGAGGCGGCGATGGGCTATTTCACACGCGGACTCGCCGTAGCCTTTTCGGCCGCGACCCTGGTCGCTGCAGCGTCCTCGCCAGTTCTGGCCCAGTCGCCCATTCCGCAACTGGTGGAACAGAACGGCCGTCACGCCCTGATGGTGGACGGCGCGCCCTTTACCGTTTTGGGCGGACAGGTCAACAACTCGTCCAACTATCCGGCGCCCCTGGCCCAGGCTTGGCCGGCGCTCCGTTACATCGGCGCAAATACGGTCCAGATCCCGCTGGGCTGGGAGCAGATCGAGCCGGAGGAGGGGCGTTTCGACTTTTCCTTCGTCGATCACGCCATCCAACAGGCCCGCGCCAACGACATGCGCGTGGTCTTTCTGTGGTTCGCCACCTGGAAGAACACGGCCCCCGCCTATGCCCCCGCCTGGGTCAAGCTGAACCCCGAGCGGTTCCCGCACCTGATCGAGAAGAGCGGCAAGGAAAGCTATGCCCTGTCGCCGTACGGCGCCGAGACCCTGGCCGCCGACGCCCGCGCCTTCGCCGCCCTGATGCGCCACATCCGCCAAGTGGATGAGCGCGAACGCACCGTCATCATGGTCCAGCCCGAAAACGAGGTCGGCACCTACGGCCCCGTGCGCGACTATTCCCCCGCCGCCCGCGTCGCCTTCGACGGTCCCGTGCCCCAGGCCTTGCTGGACCGCACCGGCAAGGCCCCCGGAACCTGGGCCGCCGTCTTCGGCAAGGACGCGGACGAGTTCTTCCACGCCTGGTCCATCGGTCGCTACGTCGGTCAAGTCGCCGCCGCCGGCAAGGCGGAATATCCGCTGCCGATGTACGTCAACGCCGCCCTGCGCGATCCGACGAACCATCAGGATCCCGCCACCTATGCGTCCGGCGGTCCGACATGGAACGTGATCGAGATCTGGAAGGCGGCGGCCCCGTCCATCGATTTCCTGTCGCCCGACATCTACACGCGCAAGTCGGGCGAATACGATGCCCATCTGGATCGCTATGCCCGGCCCGACAACGCCCTGTTCGTCGCCGAGACCGGCAGCGACACCCAGTACGCCCGCTATCTGATGGAGACGCTGGGTCGGGGCGGCATCGGCTTTTCGCCCTTCGGCATCGATTACACCGGCTATTCCAACTATCCGCTGGGCGCCAAGGAGATCACCGAGAAGACGCTGGAGCCGTTCCGCGACCTTTATCGCCTGATCGGACCGTGGCAGCGCACCTGGGCGCGTCTGGCCTTCGAGGGCAAGGTCTGGGGCGCAGCCGAACCCGACGACCGCAAGCCCGAGGTCATCGACCTGGGCGACTGGACCGCCACAACCGGCTATCAGCGCTGGCAGTTCGGACCGAGCAGCCAGCCTATCGATCCCAATGACGTGCCCGCCGCCTCAGCCCAGCCGAACGGGGCCATCGCCATCGCCGAGATCGAGCCGGGTCAATTCATCCTGGCCGGTCACCGCATCCGCATCGACTTCGCCGCCAAGCCTTCGACCGACGGCAAGCGCCGCATGGTCCTGCGCGTCGAGGAAGGCCATTTCGACGACGCTGGCAAATGGGTGTTCGAACGCATCTGGAACGGCGACCAGGTCGATTACGGCCTGAACTTCTCCACCGATCGACCGCAGCTGCTGCGCGTCGTCACGGCCACCTACTGAACCCTGCAAGAGTAACGCGAGCGCCCGCCATGATCCCGACCCTCGCCCGCCGCCTGTTCCTGGCCGCCCTGATGACCGCCCCTTTGGCCGCCTGCGCAGGGCAGGGGCTGATGAACGGCGCCTCCGCCGGGGCCATCCAGCAGGCCGCGTTCGAACGCACGGCCAGCGGCATCGTCGTAACCCCGGCCGAGGGCGCCGCCCGCCGCGTCCGGCTTGAGGTCTATGGTCCCGAGACCATCCGCGTCACCGCGACCGAGAATGCGGACCTCGAACTGCCAGCCAGCCTGATGGTCACGGCCCAGCCCTCGACCACGACGCCGTTCCAGGTCGAGACCCGCGGCGACCTGGTCGTGCTGAAGACCGCCGAAGCTACTGCGGAAGTCTCGCGCGAGACCGGCGCCGTCCGCTTCCTCGACGAAAACGGCCAGGAAGTGCTTAAGGAGCGTCCCGGCAGCCGCGAACTCAGCCCCGTCACGGTCGAGGACCAGAAGGGCGATCACCGCTTCCTGGCCACGCGTCAGGTCTGGGAAAGCCCGGCCGATGAAGCCTTCTACGGCCTGGGCCAGCACCAGCAGGGCGTGATGAACTACAAGGGCCACGACGTTCAGCTGGCCCAGCACAACATCGACGTCGGTATTCCTTTGGTCGTGTCCAGCCGCAACTACGGCGTCCTGTGGGACAACAACTCGATCACCCGCTTCGGCGACCCGCGCCCCTACGGCATGATCGCGGACCAGCTCATCGTGCGCGACGCCACTGGTCGGTTTGGCGGCCTGACCGCCAGCTACTATCAGAACGACCAGCTCAAGGTTCAGCGCCAGGAAACCGAGGTGAACTACGAGTTCATCCGCGAATGGTCGCGCTGGCCCGAGGGCTTCAAGTCGCAACCGGGCCAGCCGGTCCAGACCGGCGACATGGGCAAGCCCGGCCAGGCGGGCGTCAAGGTCGTCTGGGAAGGCACGCTGGAAACCGCGACCGCCGGCCTGCACAAGTTCCGCCTCTACTCCTCGGGCTATGCCAAGGTCTGGATCGACGGGCGGATGGTCGAGGACAACTGGCGCCAGAACTGGAACCCGTTCGATCACGACTTCCAGGTTCAGATGGCCGCCAATACGCGCGTGCCGATCAAGATCGAATGGATCCCCGAAGACGGCTATATCTCGCTGCGTCACCAAGATCCGCTGCCCGCCGCCGATCAGGGCGCGCTCAGCCTGGCGTCAGAGGTCGGGACCGCCATCGACTACTACTACATCGGCGGCGCTGATCTGGACGGGGTGATCTCGAACTATCGCGGTCTGACCGGCAAGTCGGTGATGCTGCCCCGCTGGGCCTATGGCTTCTGGCAGAGCCGCCAGCGCTACAACACCCAGGACGAGGTGGTGGACACGGTGCGTCGATACCGCGAGCTGGGCCTGCCGATCGACAACATCGTTCAGGACTGGTTCTACTGGCCTGAAAACGCCTGGGGCTCGCATCAGTTCGACCCCGCGCGCTTCCCCAACCCCACCCAGATGGTCAAGGACGTTCACGACATGAACGCCAACATCATCATTTCGGTCTGGCCGAAGTTCTATCCGACGACCGAGCACTACAAGCAGTTGGACGCGATCGGCGGCATGTATACCCGCAACGTCGATGTCGGCGCGCGCGACTGGGTGGGACCCGGCTACGCCAACAGCTTCTACGACCCCTATCTGCCCGCCGCCCGCGACCTTTACTGGAAGCAGATGTCCGACAGCTTCAAGGGCATGAACTTCGACGGCTGGTGGCTGGATTCGGTCGAGCCGGACATGCACTCCAACTTGGACATTCCCGAGCGCACCCTGCGGATGGGACCGACCGCCATCGGTCCGGGCGCCTATGTCTTCAACTCGTATCCGCTGGTGAACGCCGAGAACGTCTACAACAACTTCCGCCGTGAAAAGGGCGACGAGCGGACCTACATCCTGACCCGCTCCGCCTGGGGCGGCCTGCAACGCACCGGCTCGACCCTGTGGTCGGGCGACGTGGTGGCGCGCTGGGACAATCTGAAGGACCAGATCTCGGCGGGCGTGAACACCGGCCTGTCGGGCCTGGCCAACTGGACCCATGACATCGGCGGCTTCTCGGTCGAGGCGCGCTACTCCAATCCCGCCGGCATGAAGCCTGAGGACAAGGCCGAGTGGGACGAGCTTCAGCTCCGCTGGTTCCAGTTCGGCGCCTGGTCGCCGATCTTCCGTTCGCACGGAGAGTTCCCGCTGCGTGAGGTCTATAACCTGGCCCAGCCCGGCACGCCGCTTTACGACGCCTACGCCGCCCAGCTGCGGACCCGCTACCGGCTGATGCCCTACATCTACAGCCTGGCCGGCGACGTCTATCAGCGTGACGCCACCATCATGCGCGGCCTGGTCATGGACTTCCCGTCCGACCTCAAGGCGCGCGACATCAACGACCAGTATCTGTTCGGCCACGCCCTGCTGATCGCGCCGGTGACGGAATACAAGGCGCGCAGCCGCTCGGTCTATTTCCCCCAAGGGGCCGACTGGTACGACATGCTGACGGGCCAGAAATACACCGGCGGCCGGTCGGCGACGGTCCAGGCGCCCGAGGACAAGATCCCGGTCTTCGTGCGCGCCGGCTCCATCCTGCCCACCGGTCCGGCGATCCAGTACACGGCCGAGGAACTGGACGGCCCGCTGACGCTGATCGTCTACACCGGCGCCAACGGCTCCTTCTCCCTGTATGAGGATCAGGGCACGACCTACGCCTATGAGAGGGGCGAGTTCTCCAACATCCCCATGACCTGGAACGACGCGACCGGTGTCCTGACCATCGGTGCGCGGACGGGTTCGTATCCGACCATGCCGACCAATCGCACCATCAATGTGCGCTTCGTCAGCGGGCCGGGCGCCGATGTCGGAAACTTCGAGGCGGCTCCGGCCAGGACGATCCAATACAATGGCCAGGCTGTGGAGGTTCGGCGCTAGATCGAGACAGAGCATCGACATCGGACACGATGTCGATGCTCAACCTGTTGTCTTGACGAGACTTTGAAGAAAGATCGGGGCGCTTCCCATACAGGGTGTCCAGCGGCCTTATGATAGGGACCTGATCTTTGACATCCTCGGCCCCCGATCCCGACGGCGGCGAAGAATTCACTCGGCCTTCCGGCTGATGGTCGGACGGGCGGAAATTGCACTGTCTTGCACTTTGCACGCCATTTCGGGGTGCAGTGCAATTTCGAACCTTCCGCTGCGGCGGACAGACAGGAGGCGCAGATGCGCTCGTTGTTGCTTGCCGCCGCGGCTGTCGCCGCGCTCACAGGGGCTTCGCCCGTCCAGGCGCAGGTCCAGCCCCAGACGGTCGTCACGCCCGCTCTTTTCGACGCCATGTTCCAGGACCACGCCGTCCTGCAACGCGGCCGTCCCATCAAGGTGTGGGGCAGGGCCGCGCCCGGCGCCGCCGTCTCGGTCAGCCTGGGTCAAGCGCAGATCCAGGCGACGGCCGGCGCCGACGGCGTCTGGCGTGCGACCCTTCCGACCCTGACCGCCGGCGGCCCCTATGTCCTGACGGCTCAGTCGGCCGGCGCGAGCCAGAGCGTCTCCGACATCATGATCGGGGATGTCTGGCTGTGTTCAGGCCAGTCGAACATGGAGTTCGCCGTCCGTCAGGCCACGAATGCAGAGAGCGAGATCGGCGCCGCGAACGACGCCAAGATCCGCCTCTTCTTGGTCGGGCGTTCCAGCCTGGCGGCGCCGTCCGCCGCTCCGCGCGCCGTCGGCCAGTGGCGCGTCACCAGCCCGCAAAGTGTGCGCGACTTCTCGGCCGCCTGCTATTTCATGGGCCGCGACCTGCGTCGTGCCGAAGACGTGCCGGTCGGCCTGATCGCCGCCTCTTGGGGCGGGTCGATCATCGAGGACTGGCTGAGCCGCGACGCCGTCGAAAAGCTGGGCGGGCATCAGGAGGCGTTGAAGGCGTTGGACGCCTACGCCCGTGATCCGAGCCAGGGCGACGCGATCTGGCGTCGTGTGACCCAGGACTGGTGGCGGACCTACGATCCCGGCACGAAACAGGGCTGGCATCTGGCGCGCACGAACGACGCCGACTGGGCGCCGATCCCGGCCGAGGGTTTTTGGGAGTCCACCGTGCCGGGGCTGGCCACCTTCGACGGCATCGTCTGGCTGCGCAAGGAGATCGAACTCACCGCCGCCCAGGCGCGCCAGGCCGCGACACTGGAGCTGGGTCCCGTGGACGACGCCGACGTCACCTGGATCAACGGCCAATATATCGGCGGCCAGCAGGGCTGGGATACGCCGCGCACCTACGCCGTACCTGCCGGCACGCTGAAGGCCGGCCGTAACCTGATCGCGGTCGGCGTGCTGGACACGAACGGCGGAGGCGGCGCCTGGGGACCGGCGGCGAACAAGCGCCTGGTGCTCGCCGACGGCACGACCGTCAGCCTGTCGTCGGGCTGGCGTCACCGCGTCGCCGCGCTGCTGGGCGACCTGCCCAATCCCCCGCGCACGCCCTGGATCGGCGGCAGCGGCACGACCACCTTGTACAACGGCATGATCGAACCCCTGGGCGCCTATGGCCTTAAGGGCATGGCCTGGTACCAGGGCGAGTCGAACATTGGCGACTATGTCGGCTATCGCCGTCTGCTGCCCGCCCTGTTCGCCGACTGGCGCGCCCGGTTCGAAAACCCCGAGATGCGGATGCTGGTCGTGCAACTTGCGAACTTCGGCCCGATGGCCGGTCAGCCCACCAACTCCTATTGGGCGGCTCTGCGCGAAAGCCAGCGCACGGTCGTCAACGCCGATCCTCTGGCGGGCCTCGCCGTCGCTATCGACATCGGCGACCGCTACGACATCCATCCCACCAACAAACTGGAAGTGGGGCGACGTCTGGCGCTGGAGGCCCGTCGTCTGGACGGCGAGACGCAGCCCGTCTCGCCGCAGCCGGTGTCTGTGACCCGCGCCGCCGATGGCGTCCACGTCCGCTACCCCGCCTCGGCTCAGCTGATCGCCTATGGCTCCAACCGCCCCGTCGGGTTCGAGCTGTGCGGGGCCGACAACGCCTGTCGCTTCGTCGATGCGGCCCTGGCGGGGGACGAGGTGGTGCTGGCCGCCGCCGCCGCCACCGACCTCAAGGTCCGCTTCTGCTGGGCTGACAGTCCAGTCTGCAACCTCTACGGCCCCGCCGGTCTCCCGGCGGTTCCGTTCGAGGCGGAAATCCGTTGATCAGGGATTTTGCGGCAACCGCGCCCGATCGTAGTCGGGCCCGAAGTCGAACAGCAGGGCCGGACCCAGCTCCAGCGTCTGCACGGCCTGGCCCATCTGCAGGATGATACTGCTTTCGCCTGGTGCGACGTCCTTCGGGGCCACGCCCGAGGCGTAGAGCATCGTCCAGCCCTGTCCAACGGCGACGTTCGACGCCTGGGCCAGCGTGACCTTCGGCTCACCCTGCGCCTCCAGCAAAACAACGGGCATGCGGGCCTCGCTCTGGCCTTCGGGCAGTTGGGTCGCCCGCACCCAGACGCCCAGCAGCAGCACGTCTCCGGCCTTGATCGCGCCTGAGTTCGTCATCACCGCCCCGACCAACCAGGGGTCGCCCGCCCGTTTGACATCGATGGTCAGGGCCTTGCCGCCCGTGACGCCCTGAACATCGTGCGGCGTCGGACTGGGCGTTAGGCCCCAGGTGTTCCAGTTCTGCACGAAGGGCGAGTTGATCAGCTTGTCGGCCATCTTGGATCGTTGCGCCTGTGGGGGCGCCGGTGCGGCTGCGGGCTCCGTCTGGGCCATGGCCGGGGCGCCCAGCAGCAGGGCCGCCGCCATCCCGGCCTGGGCGGCCTTCTTCAGCGTCTTCATGGCGTTTCTCCTCCCGTCGTCGCCGTTTTGAAGTTCAGATCAGTCCCGCGCCCCGCAGGCGCACCGCCGGCGCCGTGACCACGGAGCGTTGCGAAGGCAGGTCGATCGTCAGGCCTTGATCCGTCTGGCTGAACGACAGAGGCCCGCCGCCCAGCAGTTCGACCGCCTCGATGCGTCCGGCCCGTAGAGGAAGCGCCTGGATCGCCATCCGCCGATCCTCGGGCCAGTCCAGCGCGAAGGCGTAGAGCGTCTGGCCCTTGGTGGTGAAGCGGATGTCCTGACCCGTCCACGGCCGCGCCGCGCCCTCGCCATGCATTCCGGCGACCACGGCCGTCGGTCCCTCGCCATAGATGCGCCAGGGCCGAGTCTCGAAGATCGCCTCGCCGTTGACCTTCATCCAGGCGGCGATGTCCGTCAGGATCTGGCGCTCGTCGCTGTCGATCGACCCGTCCCCGCGCTGGGGGATATTCAGCATCAGGTTGCCGTTCTTCGACACCACATCCACCAGCCGCTGCACGATGCTGCTGGCCGGTACGTAATAATGGCCCGTGAAGCGGGCGCGGTTGTAGTGCCAGTCGCCAATACAGGTGTCGGTCTGCCACGGCTCCGGCTTCAGGCTGTCGGAAAAGCCGCGCTCGACCGTCTCGGTGATCGCCTTGCGCTGGCGGTCGTCCAGCCGCTTGCCGTTCACGACCGGCAGTTCGCCCCGCCAAGCCAGCGAAGCGTTATAGAACTCGGCCGTCGCCTTCAGCCCGTACCGCCCCAGCGGCAGGCCGTAGTTGTCGAAATAGACCATGTCCGGCTTGTATTTGGTGATCAGGTCGCGCTGCCGCGCCACCCAGGACCGCACGAAGGCCGGGTTGTTGGCGGGCGGCGTCTCAATCCACTGGCCATCGCGCGCATCGTGCCAGGCGTTCATATCGGCGATCGAGCCGATGCCGTCGGGCGGGGCGAAGGTCGGGCCGGTATAGAGCTCCTGTGGGTCTAGCCCATCCCACCATTTGCCGGCGCCGTCCGCCCTGGTCAGGCTCGCCGCGTCGTATCGCACGCCTTTCAGCGGCCCCTCGGCGTCATAGCCGTACGCTGTCTGCCACCAGTGCCAGGCGTGCGCCGCGTGGTTCGACACGGCGAACCGGAGGCCCCGCGCCCTGACGGCCTTCTCCCATGTGCCGACGATGTCGCGCTTGGGCCCCACCCGCATCGTGTTCCAGGCATGATGGCTGCTGTCGAACAGGTCCAGGTTGTCGTGATGGTTGGCCATCGACATGATGTAGCGGGCGCCCGCCGCCTGATAGAGGTCCAGCAGGCCCTCGGGATCCCACTGGTCGCCCTTGAACTGGTCGATCAGCTCCATGAAACCGAACCGGCTGGGGTGGCCGTAGGTCGCGACGTGGTGGTTGTAGAAGGAGTTGCCTTGGATATACATCTGGCGACCGTACCAGTCGCCGAACTCCGGCACGCACTGCGGCCCCCAATGTGACCAGATGCCGAACTTGGCGTCCCGGAACCAGTCGGGCGTCCGATAGCCCGCCGCCAAACTGTC
Organism: Brevundimonas diminuta; assembly: GCF_022654015.1. Lineage (NCBI taxonomy): Bacteria > Pseudomonadati > Pseudomonadota > Alphaproteobacteria > Caulobacterales > Caulobacteraceae > Brevundimonas > Brevundimonas diminuta. The sequence goes on along the minus strand of NZ_CP073063.1, from coordinate 2,750,813 downwards.
CCAGGTCGGCTTGAACGGACCGGCCGTCGCGGCGCTCGGCGTCGTCGCGCAGGCCCCCAGCATCGAAGCCGACGCCCCCGCGCCCAGCAGTCCACGTCGCGAAAGGGTCATGCGGGTTCTCCATAGACGACGCCGCGTCCGTCGGTGGCGACATAGACCCGGCCGAAGACGCGCGGATCGCCGGCCACAGCCCTGAAGCGGCGCCCATATTCATGGCGGTCGTCGTTGACGCGCATCCACGTCCGTCCCTTGTCGTCGGAACGGAATACGCCCCGCACCGGACCCTGCGTGCCGATGGCGAACAGGGCAGGGTAGGTCGAACCGGCGGGCGGCTTGCCGAAGTCCATCATCTCGACGCTCAGCCCCCCATCAATCCGGTCGAACCGCTGACCGCCGTCGCGGCTGTAATAAAGGCCGCTGCGCGATACGAACCACAGATCGCCCTCATGATCGGGCGTCGCCTTCAGCGGGAAGGCGGTCTCGCGCCAGGTCGGGCGATCATCGGCGGTGTTCGCGGGCAGGCCGCGCGACGGCACGGCGGCGAAGCTCTCGGCGCCATCCACGCTGACGAACCAGGCGCCGGTGCGGAAATCCAGGGTGTAGAACAGCATCGGGTCGTTGCGGTCGGCCACCGGCCGCAGCAAAGGCGGCAGGCCCGCCGTGGGCTTCCACGTCCGTCCCCGATCCCGCGACCAGACGACCTGGGGCGTCGCCAGCACGAACGTCGAACCGTCCGCCGACACCGTGATCGGCGCGTCACGATACAGGTCCATGCGCGGATTGTCGGCGACGACCGGCGTCTCGCCCGAAGCCGGCCGGGGTCGGCCCAGCGGCTTCCAGGTCAGCCCGGCATCGTCGGACCAGGCCAGGGTCGAGCCGTCGTGCCCCTCCGAGGCGACGCCCTCGTGCGGCGTGCCGCTGCGCACCACGATGTCGGGCGCGGCGCCCGCATAGTCGATCTGATTGGTGTTGGCGAAGACGGGGGTGGTGAACTGGCGCTGGGGCGAGCGGTTCAGGTCGTCATGGGCGAAGCCGGATATGTCGCCGAAGCCGGTCAGCAGTTGCGGTCCCTTCGGCGGACTGACCAGGGTGATGACGGCCGTCTGTTCGATTCCCTCGACCCATGGAGTCCAGTCTGTCGGCTGTTCGCGGTCGGCGGCAGACAGGTTGCGCGTCTCATAAACGGTGGCCCCTGTCGCATAGACCAGCCGGTCCCCGTCGAACGGATCCAGCGCCAAGGCCGCGATCCACCAGCCGAAGTCCGGCCGGTCGTTGCCCCAATTCAGATAGGGTGTCGCGCTGACGTCGTGGCGGGCCGCCTCTCGCAGACTGATCCAGCTTCGGCCATCGTCGGTGCTGCGCCAGATGGTGTCGCCCGGCCGCCAACGGTTGAGCGTCGAGACCATGACCACGCCCGGCCGCTTGCGGTCCAGCGCGATCCCCATGAAGCCGCCGGACGACCGGGGCGGGCTGATGTCGGTCCAGGCGCCGGTGTTGGTATCCAGCCGCCAGACTGCGCCGTCCGTTACGCCGTTTGGCCCGATGCCCAGGGTGCAGGTGACATAGAGGACGCCGCGATCGTCCAACTCCGCCTTGGCCGCCGACATTTCGGCGCGCGGCCCGCCCGCCACGGCCTGCCAGGTCCGCCCGGCGTCGTCGGAGCGATAGAGGGCGTGTTCGTGCGGATCGGCGACGCCGACGAACAGCGTCTTGGAACCCTGACTGCGCCGACCGCTGCGCGGATCGAAGACGACGAAGCTCAGCCCGCCGTGGGTGGCGCGGTCGCTGGGCATTCCTAGGCCCTCGAGCGGAAACCCGTCCACCTTGCGCCAACTCGCGCCGCCGTCGGTGGAACGCTGCAGGCCATCGTGGCGCGATCCGAAATAGAGGATGCGGTTGTCGTTGGGATCGATCGCCAGCCGTTCGCCCAGACCGCGGCCGTCTTCATTGCCCCCCATTCGGAAGGGCACGTCGGTTCGCCTCCATGTCTCGCCACGATCGGTCGAGCGCAGCATCGCGCCGGGGTCGCCCCTGTGAACGCCCACTGCTGCATGGACGATTTTGGGATCAACCGGGTCGGCGGCGATGCTCTCGATCCCGAAATCGCCGGACCGGGGACTGGAGTCCATCAGCGGCGACCAGCGACCGTCGGCCGCATCGAACCGATAGGCTCCGCCCATGTCCGACCGCGCATAGGCCAGGCCTTGTTCGATCGGACTGAATACGATGCCGGGAATGAAGCCGCCTGCGCCGACGACGACGTTTCGCCATAGATACGGACCACGTTCGCTCGCCTGCACACGACCGGCGGTCGCCATGGCCCCGGCGGTAAACGCCATTAAGCCGGCTGTGCGTCGTGTCACGCCTGTCGTCATGCCGCCGTTCCTCCCTCACCGGCGACGTTACTCATCGCTCAATGTTAGCGCTAACTTCGACAGTTGACATCATTGTCATAGGTGCATCAAGTTGCGTCTGTAAAAATCAAGGCGTCGATCAACGACGTGTCGGGAGCGAACCTCGGGTTCAAACGGATTTCGCCGCTCTCGGCGCGGGGGGCGACGCCTGGATTTTTTCACACCCTGAGCGAACTTCCGGTGCGGCCTGAATGGTCGCGCCGGGTTTTTCGCCACATAGTTTCGCCGACAGCCCGACGGACCCGACATGACCCTCCGTATCCCGAACGCGCGCCGCAGCGCTGTTTCCGCCCTCGCACTGGGCGTCGCGCTCGCAACCGCCGCCTGCGCGGCAACGGGAGCGACCCGGACGTCGCCGGTTCAGGCCGTGACGCCCCAGGCCTCCATTGTGACCGACGCGACGCGCGCCCATCCGGCGCTTTGGCCCCGCGCAGCCTCGCCGGCTGCGATGACGGATGCGGCGACGGAAGCCTTCGTCACCGAACTGATGAGCAGGATGACGCTGGAGGAGAAGGTCGGCCAGACGATCCAGGCGGACATCGCCTCCATCAAGCCTGGAGACCTGCTGAACTATCCGCTGGGGTCGATCCTGGCGGGCGGCAACTCCTCGCCCGGCGGCGACGAGCGCGCTTCAGCCCAGAAATGGGTCGAGCTGGCCCAGGCCTTCCGTGCGGCGGCGGCCCAGCGCCCGGGCGCCAAGGTGCCGCTGATCTACGGTATCGACGCCGTCCACGGTCACAACAACATCGTCGGCGCGACCATCTTCCCGCACAACATCGGCCTAGGCGCCGCACGGGATCCGGACCTGATCCGCCGTATCGGCGAGGCGACGGCGCTGGAAGTCGCCGTCACGGGCGCCGACTGGACCTTTGGCCCGACCCTAGCCGTGCCGCAGGACGACCGCTGGGGTCGCGCCTTCGAGGGCTATGCCGAAAACCCCGAAGTGGCCCAGAGCTACGCCGGCCCGATGACTTTGGGCCTGCAGGGCGCGCTGTCGGCCGACCATCCGCTGACGCCCGGTCACATCGCCGGTTCGGCCAAACACTTCCTGGCTGACGGCGGCACCACCGGCGGCAAGGACCAGGGCGACTTCGCCGGAACCGAGCAGGAGCTGATCCGCACCCACCTGTCCGGCTATCCCCAGGCCATCGACGCCGGCATCCTGTCGATCATGGCCAGCTTCTCCAGCTGGAACGGCGTCAAACATTCCGGCAATGAGACCTTGTTGACCGATGTGCTACGTGGGCCACTGGGCTTCGATGGCTTCGTCGTGTCCGACTGGAACGCCCAAGGCCAGTTGCCGGGCTGCTCCAATGAAAGCTGCGCCCTGGCCTTCAACGCTGGCATCGACATGTTCATGGCGCCCGACAGCTGGAAGCCCCTGTATGAAAGCACTCTCGCCCAGGCCAAGTCGGGCGAGATCCCGATGGCGCGCCTGGATGAGGCGGTGCGTCGTATCCTGCGCGCCAAGGTCAAGACCGGACTGTTCAACGAGGCCCGCCCGGTCGAGGGCCACTACAATGAGCTGGGATCACCCGCCCATCGCGCCCTTGCCCGCGAAGCGGTCCGCAAGTCGCTAGTTCTGCTGAAGAACGACGGCGTCCTGCCGATCCGCGCCGGCGCACGCGTGCTGGTCGCCGGCCACGCCGACGATATCGGCCAGGCCTCGGGCGGCTGGACCCTGACATGGCAGGGCACGGGCAACTCGAACGCCGACTTCCCCAACGGCCAGTCGATCTGGGGCGGCATCCGCGAGGCGGTCGCCGCCGGCGGCGGTCAGGCGACGCTCAGCGCCGACGGCTCCTTCACCCAAAAACCCGACGTGGCCATCGTCGTCTTCGGCGAAACACCCTATGCCGAATTCCAGGGCGATGTGGACACGCTGGACTTCCTGCCGACCGAACCGTTGGAGACGCTGAAGCGCCTGAAGGCGGCGGGCATTCCGACCGTGTCGGTCTTCCTGTCGGGCCGCCCGATGTGGACCAACCCTGAGATCAACGCGTCTGACGCCTTCGTCGCCGCCTGGCTGCCGGGCACGGAGGGCGGTGGGATCGCCGATGTGCTGGTCGGCGATGCGGCGGGCAAGCCGCGCAACGACTTTAGCGGAACCCTGTCCTTCAGCTGGCCCAAGACCGCCAAGGGTGAGCCGCTGAACGTGGGCCAGCCAGGTTATGACCCGCAGTTCGCCTATGGCTACGGCCTGACCTACGCACGCAACGCCCGCGTCGGCGCCCTGTCCGAAGACAGCGGCGTGGTCGGGTCCGGCAGCAATCTGGATCGCTATTTCGTCGATGGCCGCTTCGTGGCTCCCTGGTCGCTGATGCTGCGCGACGCGGGCGGCGAGTTCCGTCTGGGTGCTGAAAAGAGCGGCGCCAGTCCGCGCGGCGGCGTTTCGGTGCGCTCCACCGACGGCGCCGGCCAGGAATCGGCGCGCGCCCTGACCTTCTCGCAGAACGGGGGGCAGGCCATCATCGCTGCCCAGCCGGTCGATCTGACGCGCCAGTCGAACGGCGAGATGGCCATCGCCTTCCGCTATCGCGTGGACACGCGCCCCAAGGGGGCCGTCTTCCTGACGCTCGGCGCCGGTTCGGTCGATATCTCCAGCCTGATCAACGCAGTCCCCGTCGGGGAATGGCGTACGCTGAAGGTGCGGCTCTCGTGCCTGCGCGATCGCGGCGCCGACATCGCCGCCGTCGATCAACCCTGGGGCCTGCGCGCCAACGCCGACTTCGCCGTCACGGTCGAGGATATCCGCCTGGCGTCAAACGAGGGCGACGCCGTCTGTCCGACGCAGTAGGCTGGCGCTCGCCAAGGGGGGAACCGGCCGCATGACCAATGCTGAACTGAGCGTGGCCTTCTTCCTGCAGATGGCGATCATCATCGCCGCCTGCCGCATCGTGGGCTGGCTGGCCAAACGCTACCTCGGCCAGCCGCAAGTGGTGGGCGAGATGATCGCCGGGGTGATCCTTGGCCCGTCGCTGTTCGGCCTCTTGGCACCGGACCTTCAGGCGGCCCTGTTCCCCAGGGAGTCGCGGTCGATCCTGTTCGTCGGCGCCCAGCTGGGCGTCGGCCTCTACATGTTCCTGGTCGGGCTGGGCTTCCGTCGTGACCACTTCCGGGCCAATGCGAAGAGCGCGGCCGCCGTGTCGCTCGCCGGCATGGCCGCGCCCTTCCTGGTCGCCGTCGCCATCGCACCCTGGCTGATCAGTCAAGGCTTGTTTGGTTCGGGCCTCCAGACCTGGCAGGCCATGCTGTTCATGGGCGCGGCCATCTCGATCACGGCCTTTCCCATGCTGGCGCGCATCATCCATGAGCGGGGGCTCAGCGGCACGCGGTTGGGATCGTTGTCTCTCGCGGCCGGCGCCATCGACGACGCCGGCGCCTGGTGCGTCCTGGCCATCGTCTTGGCCAGCTTCGGCGCGGGACCGATGGTGGCGGTGACCGCCATCGCGGGGGGCGGGGCCTTCGCCCTGTTCATGCTGACGGTCGGACCGAAACTGCTGGCGCCGTTGGGGCACATCGTTGAGCGGGAAGGGCGATTGAGCCCCACCGTTCTCGGCATCGTGCTGATCCTGTTCATGCTCAGCGCCTGGGCCATGGACGCAGTCGGCATTCACGCCGTCTTCGGCGGCTTCATCCTGGGCGTCGCCATGCCGCGCGGCCTGCTGGGCGAGGAAATCCGGCGTCAGTTGGAGCCGTTCGCCGTCCTGGTGCTGCTGCCGATGTTCTTCACCTTCTCGGGCCTGAACACCCAGCTGACCATGGTCAATAGCCTGGGGTTGCTGGCCGTCACCGTCGTCATCCTACTGGGCTCGATCCTGGCCAAGGGCGGCGCCTGCTGGGCCGCCGCGCGCCTGACGGGTCAGGACAACGCCACGGCCATGGGCATCGGCGCCCTTATGAACGCGCGCGGCCTGATGGAGCTGATCATCATCAACATCGGCCTGCAAAAGGGCGTCATCGGCCCGGCCCTGTTCTCCATCCTGGTGCTGATGGCCATCCTCACCACCCTGATGGCCTCCCCCCTGTTCGAAGGGGTTTACGGCAGGAAGGCGAGGGCGCGGGGCGAACTGGGCACGACCGGTGATCACGACGACGCTGCGCCGGTACGCGCCTAAATCCAGATCCACAACTCGAGGGCGCCGCCTGTGAAGTATTTACACATCAAAGGTTTGGCGCTGGTCGCAACCCTCGTCGGCGCCTCTATGGATGCGAACGCCCAGACGCCAGAACCAAGGGTGATTTCGATCGATGTCGGCGGTGCGTCCACGCCCCGCGATCGCATGGCCGAGTTCTCGGTCGGCGCCGACTATCCCGGCACGACGATCCGTCCCGAGGCTTTGGCGCAGTTGAAGACGGCCCACGACGAGCTGGGTTTCCGCTACATCCGCTTCCACGACATCTTCCATGACGACATGGGCGTCTATCGTGAAGTGGACGGGCGCCCGGTCTACGACTGGACGCGGATCGACCATCTGTACGACAGCTTTCTGGCGATGGGGATCAAGCCCTTCATCGAGCTGGGCTTCACGCCTGATGCGATGAAAACCTCGGACCAGACGCTCTTCTATTGGAAGGGCAACACCTCGCACCCGCAGCCGGAGAAATGGACAGGTCTGATCGACGCCTTCGTAAGGCACCTGATCGACCGCTATGGCGCCGAGGAAGTGCGGAGCTGGTATTTCGAGTTCTGGAACGAGCCGAACCTAGCCGGTTTTTGGGAAGGGGCCGATCAGGCCGCCTACTTCGACTACTATGGGCGTACGGTCCGCACCATCAAGGCGATCGATCCCGCCATGCGCGTCGGCGGGCCTTCCACGGCAGGCGCCGACTGGGTTCCTGCTTTTCTTGCCTATGCCGACCAGCACGATCTGCCGGTCGATTTCGTCACCACCCACACCTATGGCGTCGAAGGCGGCTTTCTGGACGAGAAGGGCGAAGGCGACAACAAGCTGTCGCGCAACCCTGACGCCATCGTCACCGACGTACGCAAGGTGAGGGCTGAGATCGAGGCTTCGACGCGTCCGAGGCTGCCGCTGTTCTTCACGGAATGGAGCACCAGCTACAATCCGCGCGATCCGATCCACGACGACTATTTCGGTGCGGCCTATGTGTTGGACAAGCTGCGTCGAAGCGAAGGTCTGGTGCAAGGTATGAGCTACTGGGCCTACAGCGACCTGTTCGAGGAACCTCGCCCGCAGACGAAGCCGTTCGACGGCGGCTTCGGCCTGATGACGCCGCAGGGCGTGCGCAAGCCGACGTGGTTCGCCTACAAATACCTGAACAGCATGGGCGACCGAGAACTGCCGACCGGCGACAATCAGAGCATCGCCACGCTGAAGGGCGACACGGTTCAGGTGTTGGCCTGGCGCTATGAACTGCCGGATCAGCCGGTCAGCAATCGGCCCTTCTTCCGCCAGGTGCGCGAGCCGGCGGCCGCCGCGCCGCTGCGGATCGCACTGAGCGGTCTTCGTCCGGGCGTCCACTCCGCCTCGGTCCGACGCGTCGGCTTCAAATCCAATGACGCCTACACCGCCTATCTCGAAATGGGGTCGCCCGCGACGCTGTCCGAAGAGCAGTTGGGGACACTGCAAACCTTGACCCTGGACGAGCCCCAGACCGTCACAATCACCGCTAGCGCTGACGGAACGGCGCAGGTGGATTTGCCGATGCGTGTCCAGGATGTGGTGCTGGTCGAAATCGGCGCGCGTCCGATCACTGAGCGCGAGCGTGTCTGACGTCGGTGCGGGCAGCAGCGATCTGCCTATGATCGCAAGCGGGTTTCGGCGAACATCGCGCGATGGGCGCGGGAACGGTGGACGCGCCGTGTTGAGCGTGCTGCTGTCCTTGCCGTGACCGATCAACAGACTCCTCGCCGCAATCACACCATGGGCGACATCGCGCGTCTCGCCGGTGTTTCGCCTATGACCGTATCGCGGGTGGTCAACGGCGATGCGCGGGTGCGCGAGACGACGCGTGAGCGGGTCGAGGCCATCATTCGTGAGACCGGCTATGTGCCCGATCCCGCCGCTCGGATTCTGGCGCGGGCCGGGGGCGGGCGGATCGGTCTGCTCTACGCCAATCCGTCCAGCGCCTATCTGGCCGAACTGCTGTCCGGCGCCCTGGACGGGGCGCGGTCGGTTGGGCTGCTGCTGCTGATCGAACCATCTCGACCGGGCGCGCCGGACGAGGAGCGGGAGGCCGTGCAGAGGCTTGCGGCCGGCGGAGCTCAGGGGGTGATCGTGCCGCCGCCTTTGGGCGAGTCAGCGGCGACACTGGACGCCATCGCCCAGAGCGGCATGAAGGCGGTGGTCCTGGCCGCGCCCGCGCTTCGTGAGGGTCTGATCTCCCTGCGGGTGGACGACCAAGGCGCAGCGCATGAGATGACGCGGCATCTGCTGGGACTGGGCCACCGCGTGGTCGGCTTTGTCGAGGGCCATCGCGACCAGAGCGCCAGCGCCGATCGCCGCCAAGGCGCTCAGGCCGCCGTCGATGCGGTTGCGGGCGCCAAGATGTGGGCCGAGGCGGGCGACTTCACCTATCGTTCCGGTTTTGAGGCCGGCAAGAGGCTGCTGGCTCGTTCGCCCCGACCGACGGCCATCTTCGCGAGCAACGACGACATGGCCGCCGGGGTACTGGCCGCCGTTCATGCGGCAGGCCTGTCGACGCCGGGCGATATTTCGGTAGCGGGTTTCGATGACACCTATCTGGCCGCGAGCGTCTGGCCCACTCTGACCACCATTCGCCAGCCGGTCGCCGAAATGGCCCGGTCGGCCGCCGTCATCTTGGGGCGGGATGGTGAGGCGGAGGGTGCTGTCCCCCACCAGTTCATCGCCAGAGAAAGCACGGCGCCTCCGCACGATTGACATCCGTCCTTCGCTCAAAGATGTTAGCGCTAACACGTCTGAGAACGTGGGGAGGATGAGATCGTGTTGCTTGCTGAATGCCTGCCGGCGGACTGGCGCGACGCGCGCCTGCTGGGACGCGTAGTGACGGAGGCCGGCCCTTCGCCCGTGCTGGCGCGGGGCGGGCGGCTCTACGACCTTTCGAACCGTGTCGCGACCACGGCCCAGGCAGTCGCGTTGGACGATTTGGATCCGGCGGGCGTGGACATGGGGCCGCTGGACGAACTGATGGTCGCCTCCGCTTGGTCGTCGGGTTCGGGTGCCGTTAAACTACTTTCGCCGCTGGACCTGCAATGCATCAAGGCCTCGGGCGTTACCTTCGCCGTCTCGGCGCTGGAACGGGTGATCGAGGAGCGGGCGCGCGGCGACGCCGATGCGGCCAATGCGGTGCGTCAGTCGATCCTCGACCGGATCGGCGGCGACCTGAAGGATCTGCGTCCCGGCTCGGCGGCGGCCGAGGCCGTCAAGACGCAACTGATCGCCGAGGGGCTGTGGTCCCAGTATCTTGAGGTCGCCATCGGCCCCTATGCCGAGATCTTCACCAAGGCGCCGGTGCTGGCCTCGGTCGGCTGGGGCGCCGAGGTGGGGGTGCGGGCGGACTCGGCCTGGAACAACCCGGAGCCGGAGGTGGTGGTCATCTGCGATCCCGCCGGCCGGCCGGTCGGCGCCAGCCTGGGCAACGACGTCAATCTGCGCGACATCGAGGGGCGCTCGGCTCTGCTGCTGGGCAAGGCCAAGGACAATAACGCGTCGGCCTCGGTCGGCCCCTTCATCCGCCTGTTCGACGACGGATTCAGCATGGATGACGTGCGCGCCGCCACCGTCCGTCTGGAGGTCGAGGGAACGGACGGCTTCGTCATGACGGGCGAAAGCTCGATGAGCCTGATCAGCCGCGATCCCGAGGAACTGGTGCGCCAGACCCTGAGCGCGCACCAGTATCCCGACGGTTTCGCCCTGTATCTCGGCACCATGTTCGCGCCGATCGACGACCGCGATGCGCCGGGCAAGGGCTTCACCCACAAGATGGGCGACCGGGTCCGCGTCTCGTCCGAGAAACTGGGCGTGTTGGAAAACATCGTCGCGACCTGCGACCAGGCCCCGCCCTGGAAGTTCGGGGTGCTGGAGCTGATGCGGAATCTGGCCGGTCGCGGCCTTCTGGGAGTCTCCGCATGAGCGGCGCCATCTATCCGTCGCTAAAGGGCCGTCTGGTCGTCGTCACCGGCGGCGGTTCGGGCATCGGCGCAGGCTTTACCGAGGCTTTCGCGCGCCAAGGCGCTCGCGTCATCTTCTTTGACATCGCCGAGGCGGAATCCAAGGCGTTGGAGGCCTCGCTGGCCGAACTGTCGCCAGCTCCGACATTCCATCAGTGCGACCTCATGGACGTGTCCGCCTTGCAGGCCTGCCTGGCCGAGATCATCGCCGAACAGGGTCCCATCGATGTCCTGATCAACAACGCCGCCAACGACGACCGTCATACGCTGGCGGAGGTGACGCCCGATTACTGGGACAATCGGATCAACGTGAACCTGCGTCACCTCTATTTCGCGGCCCAGTCGGTCGCCGCCGGAATGCGCGAGAAGGGCAGGGGCGTCATCATCAACCTCGGCTCGATCAGCTGGCACCTGGGGCTGCCGGATCTGTCGCTTTACGAAACCGCCAAGGCGGGCATTGAGGGCATGACCCGCGCCCTGGCGCGCGAGCTGGGCGGCGACGGCGTACGCGTCGTCTGCATCGTGCCGGGCAACGTCCAGACCCCGCGTCAGATGAAATGGTACACGCCGGAAGGCGAGGCCGAGATCGTGGCGGCGCAATGCCTGCCCGGTCGTCTCCAGCCCAACGATGTCGCGGCGCTCGGCCTTTTCCTGGCGTCCGACGATGCGCGTCTGATCACGGGCCACGAATATTTCGTGGACGCTGGCTGGCGATAGGGTTTTCTGAGTTTCACGCCCGCGTCAGACGGGCTTTCGGAGGGAATATCGATATGGCAGGACCGACGGGGGGCTCAGACCCCGACATTGTGGGCGATGACCGCGTCAACATGGCCTTCATCGCCCTGATCGTGGCGGTCGCCACCATCGGCGGCTTCATGTTCGGCTATGATTCCGGCGTGATCAACGGCACCCAGGACGGCCTGGAGGCGGCCTTCAACCTGTCGGCTCTGGGCACCGGCTTCAACGTCGGCGCGATCCTGCTGGGCTGCGCCGTCGGCGCCTTCATCGCGGGACGCCTGGCCGACGCAATCGGCCGTCGCACGGTGATGCAGATCGCCGCCGTCCTGTTCATCATTTCAGCCTTCTGGGCCGGCGCGGCCGACAGTTCGGCCCACTTCATCATCGCCCGCTTCATCGGCGGCCTGGGCGTCGGCGCGGCCTCGGTCCTGTCGCCGGCCTATATCTCCGAAGTGACGCCGGCCTCGATCCGCGGCCGACTGTCGTCGGTGCAGCAGATCATGATCATCACCGGCCTGACCGGCGCCTTCGTGGCCAACTACGCCCTGGCCAAGACCGCCGGCGGATCGACGGCGGAGTTCTGGCTGGGCTTCCCCGCCTGGCGCTGGATGTTCTGGCTGCAGGTCATCCCCGCCGCTGTCTATCTGATCGCCCTTCTGGTCATCCCGGAAAGCCCGCGCTTTCTGGTCGTCAAGAAGAAGGACGCCCAGGCCGAGGCCGTGCTGTCCAAACTGTTCGGTGCGGGCGCCGGTGCGCGCAAGGTTCAGGAAATTCGCGCCTCGCTGGCGGCCGACCACAAGCCCAAGTTCGCCGATCTGCTGGACCCGGCGACGAAGAAGGTGCGCCCCATCGTCTGGGCCGGGCTGATTCTAGCCGTGTTCCAGCAGCTGGTCGGCATCAACATCGTCTTCTACTACGGCGCGGTGCTGTGGCAGTCGGTCGGCTTCTCCGAGAACGACGCGCTGCAGATCAACATCCTGTCCGGCGTCCTGTCGATCGCCGCCTGCCTGGCCGCCATCGCCGTCATCGACAAGATCGGCAGAAAGCCTCTGCTGCTGATCGGTTCGGCCGGCATGTTTGTGACCCTGGCTGTCGTCGCCTGGTGCTTCTCCAAGGCCGCCCTGATCGACGGATCGCTACACCTGGACGACCAGACCGGCCTGATCGCCCTGATCGCGGCCAACGCCTATGTGGTTTTCTTCAACTTCAGCTGGGGCCCGGTCATGTGGGTCATGCTGGGCGAGATGTTCCCCAACCAGATGCGCGGTTCGGCCCTGGCCGTCGCCGGCTTCGCCCAGTGGATCGCCAACTTCGGCATCTCGGTCAGCTTCCCGTGGATGGCCGCGACGCTCGGCCTGGTCGTCACCTACGGCTTCTATGCGGTCAGCGCCCTGATCTCGTTCTTCCTGGTCCAGGCCTGGGTGAAGGAAACGCGCGGTCGCGAACTGGAAGACATGACGGGCTGATTTTCGCCCTCCCATAGCCATCTCCCCGAAACGGGCGGCGCTCCCCCGCCGCCCGTCAGCCTTATGAAAAGGACGTCCCATGACCGACACGCTTGAACTTTCGCACTGGATCGGCGGCGAGAAGGTCGCGGGCGCGTTTGCGGGCGAGAGCCTGAACCCGTCGGATACCCGCGACGTCGTGGCCCGCACGCCCAAGGGCGGTGCCGCCGAGGTGGATCAGGCCGTCGCCGCCGCCCGCGCCGCCTTCCCCGGCTGGTCCGACGCCTCGCCCGAGGTCCGCTTCGACGTGCTGGACAAGGCCGGTTCGCTGATCATGGAACGGGCCGCCGTGATCGGTCGCCTGCTGGCCCGCGAAGAGGGCAAGACCCTGCCCGAGGGCATCGGCGAGACCATGCGCGCCGCCCGCATCCTGAAATATTTCGCCGGCGAGGCCCTGCGCGTCCACGGCCAGAACCTGGCCTCGACCCGTCCGGGCGTCGAGATCCAGACCTATCGCCAGGCGGTCGGTGTGTTCGGCCTGATCACGCCGTGGAATTTCCCCATCGCCATTCCGGCCTGGAAGATCGCCCCGGCCATCGCCTTCGGCAACACGGTCGTCATCAAGCCCGCCGGCCCGACCCCGGCGACGGCCGAGGCCCTGATCGCCGTCCTGCACGAGGCGGGACTGCCCAAGGGCGTGGTCAATATGGTCATCGGCGACGGCGACGTCGGCCGCGCCATCGTCGCCCACCCCGGCATCGACGGCATCTCCTTCACCGGCTCGCAGGCCGTCGGCGCGGGCGTGGCCGAGGGCGCGGTCAAGCGCCAGGCGCGGGTCCAGCTGGAGATGGGCGGCAAGAACCCGCTTATCGTTCTGGACGACGCCGATCTGGACCGGGCCGTCAACATCGCCCTGGACGGCAGCTTCTTCGCCACCGGCCAGCGCTGCACCGCCTCCAGCCGCCTGATCGTTCAGGACGGCATCCACGACCGTTTCGTCGCCGCCCTGGCCGAGAAGGTCGCGGCCCTGCGCGTCGGCAACGCCCTTGATTCCAACACCCAGATGGGTCCGGCCGTGACCGAGGCCCAGCGCGAGGTCTCCTACAAATATATCGACATCGCCCGCGAGGACGGCGGCCGCATCGTCACCGGCGGCGAGCGTCTGAACCTCGACGCGCCCGGCTGGTACGTCCAGCCGACCCTGATCGCCGACACCGCCGCCGACGCCCGCATCAACAACGAAGAGGTCTTCGGCCCCGTCGCCTCGACCATCCGCGTCGCCAGCTACGAGGAGGCGCTGGCCGTCGCCAACGGCGTCGAGTTCGGCCTGTCGGCGGGCATCGTCACCCAGTCGCTGAAACACGCCCGCGACTTCCAGAAGAACGCCAGGGCCGGCATGACCATGGTCAATCTGGCCACCGCCGGCGTCGACTATCACGTCCCGTTCGGCGGCTCCAAAAAGTCCTCCTACGGCTCGCGCGAGCAGGGCTTTGCGGCGGTGGAGTTCTACACCCAGATCAAGACCTCATACTCGGCGGGCTGATCGATGAGCGAGCCGGAACTGATCTGGGACGTCCAGGCGGAGCTGGGTGAAGGCCCCGTCTGGGACGCGGCGCGCGCTGCGCTGTGGTTTGTCGACATCAAGGGGCGAAAGCTGAATCGCTACACCCCCGCGACCGGCGATAAGCGCTCGTGGGACACGCCCGATCAGACCGGCTTCGCCTTGCCCGCCGAGGACGGTTCGCTGGTCTGCGGCGTGAGGGGCGGTCTTTATCGTTTCGACCCGGAGGAGGGCGACTTCTCCCGCTTCCAGCCGGTCGAGGAGGACCGACCCCAGAACAGGCTGAACGACGGCTTCGTCGCGCCGGACGGCTCGCTTTGGTTCGGTTCGATGGACGACCGCGAACAGGTCGAGACCGGCGCTCTCTACCGCTGGTTCCGGGGCGAGCTGACGCGGCACGACGACGGTTACGGCGTCACCAACGGCCCGTGCCTCAGCCCCGACGGCCGCACCCTCTATCACCACGACACGTTGAAGAAGACGATCTTGGCTTTCGACCATGCGGACGGCGTGATCTCGAACCGGCGCGTCTTCGCCGTGACCGAGGACGGCTATGCCGACGGTCCCAGCATGGATGCGGCTGGCGTGCTGCACGTCGGCCTGTTCAACGGCTGGGGCGTCGCCCGCTTCGCGCCTGACGGGACGCGGATCGGCAAGATCGACATGCCGGTCCAGACCGTGACCAAGGCGGCGTTCGGCGGCCCCGACCTGCGCGATTTCTATATGACCACGGCTTGGTTGGGGAACGCCGACAAGCGCGCGGAGCAGCCGACCCTGGGCGGCCTCTATCGCGTCCGCGTCGAGACGCCGGGCCTGCCGCAGAACCGGATCCGCCTATGATCGCCCTGACGGCCGGCGACTGGCGCGCGACCTTGGCCCCGGAGCAGGGCGGGGCGGTGCTGAGCCTGGACTGGCGCGGCCGGCCGGTGTTTCGCTCCACGCCCGAAGGCGCGACCGATATTCTGGAGACAGCCTGTTTCCCTCTGGTCCCCTACGCCAACCGGATCGCCGACGGGCGATTCGTTTTCGAGGGGCGTGAGGTCCGCTTGCAGACACTGGAACGGTTCGCCCCCCACGCCCTGCACGGCGACGGCTGGCTCTTGCCCTGGACCGTCGAAAGCCAGACGACCAACCGGGTCGAGATGACGCTGGAATGGTTCCCCAAGGCCGACGCTGATGCACAGGGTTGGCCCTGGCCGTGGCGCGCTAGCCAGACTGTCGAGTTAAGCGACCAGGGCCTGACGATCACCTTGTCCGTGACCAACTTCGGCGATGCGGTTATGCCCGCCGGCCTCGGCCTGCATCCCTATTTCCATCGCCATGCAGACAGCCGCCTGACCTTGTCAGCTGAGGGTGTCTGGATCACCGATGTACGAGAGATTCCCGAACGCTTGGCGCCGCCCACCGAGATCGCGGACTGGTCGAACAGCCTGACCCTCGCTGACGCGCCATTCGTCGATCACGCCTACGTCGGCTGGACGGGCGAAGCGGTCATGGACGGCGGCGGCCAGCGCATCATCATGACCGCCGACGCCCCGGCCCGCTGGACCCAGGTCTATGCCCCAAAGGGCGCCGACTTCTTCTGCGTCGAACCCGTCACTCACTGTCCCGACGCTTTCAACGGGCCCTCATCTTGGGGAAACAGCGCCAATGGCCTGATCGCACTGCAGCCCGGCGAAAAGTTGACGCTTCACATGACTGTTTCAGCCTCCGCACACGCATAGTCGGCCCCCAGATCGCGAGGTGGGGTCGCAGACGCCCAAAATCCATGGCTACCGGCCAAAGAAGGTTGGCTAGGCCGCCAAGACCGACGCAGATGGCGCCAGCCATTCCAGTTCATCGCCGTAGGGATGGCAGTGGGCCAGGACGCGGGTTTCACCGGTGGGCCAGGCTGTCAGCCGCAACTCGACGCGGCTGCGGTCGCGGGTCCATTCGAAGCTGATCCAGAGCAGCGGGTGGTCGGCGTCGGCGCGGCGGCCGGCGGTCGAAAGGAGCGCCGTGATCTGACGCCGGTCGTCGTCGCTGAGATATTGCAGCACCATGGTGTGCATGACGACGCGGCAGCGCCCAACCGCCTGCGGCTCGGCCAGCCGGTCAGCCAACCAGGTCACGGCGTCGCCTTGATCGATACGCGGCGGATGATCGGCGGCGATGCACAGGGCGTTCTCGAGGCGTTGGGTGCGCGCCGGCTGGTCGGCCCAAGCGAAGGCCAGCAGACGTTCGCGATGCGCCGGGTCTGCGGCGTTCAGCGGGTTTAGATCGACCCCGCGCGCCGCCACGATCGAGACCGGGCCGACCTTCGGCGACGCGCCTTGCCACAGGGGCTCGATCTGCACGTCCGAGAAGGGGTCGCCGGCTGACGCCGACCCAAGGGCATAGGCGTAGCGATCCAGATTCAGGTTCAGGCCGCAACTGGACCCGAGCTCGAGCAGCTCGAAGGGCATGGTGCGATCCAGAGGGGCGGCCATCAGCGCGCTCATCAGCGCGGCGGCGCGCGCCACCTCGTTCGTTTGCGGCGGATGGAGGATCCAGTCGGCGATGTATCGATCGTTCCGGGCCAGGGCGTCGGCGACGGCCGCGTCGAAGTCGGTGTGTTCGCGACGATAGAGGCTGGTCAGGGCGTAGGACCGGCCCGCCCGCGCCAGGGCGTGCAGGGCGCCGTTCAAACGGAGGGCCAGGGCGGCTGCGGTCTGATCCCCCTGCCAATCATACAGCCGTGCGGCGGTGAGCGGCGCGTGCGAAAGTTGCCGGCTCGCGGCCTCGAGAACGCCGGCGACGAAGGGTGACCCCATGGCGCGGCAGCGGTCGGCCTGGGCCGCAAGTTCCTGGGTGAACCGATCGGCGACGGGGCAGGTCATCCAGTCACCAATGGCATCGTCGCGCATTCCGAATAAAACGAACTGTTACTTATCTGTCCCGGCCTCAAGAAGTATTCGCCCGGAAGTTGCGGCCCGGCGTTGCTTGAAGCGGCGACGGGAGGGGTGACTTACCTATGATCACCTCGCTTAACAGCGCGTGAATCTCGCAAAATTCAGGTCCGGTCGATGTAAGCGGCCGGGCGTCGCCAGCTTAACTATCTTTTTAGTCGTTTCGTCATAGGGATGGATAGTCACCTGAAAAACAGGGTGTTTTGCGTGGCTCGAACAAGGGTCGGGCTGCGCGCATTGGCGTCAGCTGAGTAATTAGCTGCCTCTAGGTAAGTATAAGTGCGTAACGGGGGCGAGCTCATGATGTCCAAGATGCGAATTCCGAAGAAGCTGCGGCTTTCCTTCACCCTGATCTGCGTCTCGGCGGCGGTCATGATGGCGGTGTTCTTCGCCACGATCATGATGATCCGCGCGTCCATTGAGAGCAACAATCTCAGCCGCACGATCGAAGCGCAGGCGATGTCGCTGGAAACCGCGATCCTGCGTCAGAACAGCCAGTTTCGGGGCTTTCTGGTCACCGGCGACGAGACCTATCTGAAATCCTACTACGAAGGGCGCGACGAGTTCGACAAGGTCGTCGTTGAACTGAAGGGACATCTGGGCGACGCCGAAAAGCAGGCCCTGCTGGAAAAATCGCGCTTGGCCACCCTGGCCTGGAGAGCCGATTGGGGCGATCGCATGATCGCCGAGGTTCGCGCCGGCAAGCGTGAGCAGGCCCAGCAAGAGGTGCGCGACGCCGGCAAGAAGGTTCTGGTCAGCGACGCCGTCCTGCCTCTGCGAGACCTGCGTGAGGCGGAAGCCGCCGTCACCGAGAAAAATCTGGAACGTCAGCAGGCTGCGATCGTCACCGCGATCATCGCCCTGATCGTCGGCGGCATCGCCCTGATCACGATCGCCATGGTTCTGTCGGCCATGCTCACCCGCATGATTGCGCGCCCGATCACGGTCTTGACCGAAGCCATGGGGCAGCTGGCCAAGGGCGACAACGACATCGTCGTCGACGCCAGCCATGCCGATGAACTGGGCGACATGGCGCGCGCGGTTCTGGTGTTCCGCGACACGGCGCTGGCCAAGGCCGAGGCCGAACGGGCTAAGGCGGCCGCCGATCTGGCCAAGGACGCCGCCGAGCGCGAGAAGATCGTCGCCGACGCCGCGCAACGTCACGTCGTCGAGGCGCTTGACACGGCTTTGGAAGCCCTGGCCGCCGGCGATCTTACCCACACCATTCGCACGCCGTTCGCCCCGGAATATGAGCGCCTGCGCACAGCCTTCAACGTGGCGGTGCAGGGCCTAGAAGAGAGCCTGGCCAGCGTGGCCGGGTCGGCCCAGAGCGTGCGGCTGGGCGCCACGCAGATCTGCTCGGCGTCCGAAACCCTGTCGCTGAGAACCGAACAGCAGGCGTCCAGCCTGCAGCAAACCACCACCGCGACCAACCACGTCACCGACATGGTCGGCGACACTGCGCGCAGCGCGGCCAACGCCCGCAACGCTATCACGCTGGCTAATGGCGACGCCGCGGACGGTCGCGTGATCGTTGAAGAAGCGATCGTCGCGATGGACGCCATCAAGGCCGGATCGCAGGAGATCGGCGAGATCATCAACATGATCGACGCCATCGCCTTGCAGACCAATCTTCTGGCCTTGAACGCCGGCGTCGAGGCCGCGCGAGCGGGCGATGCCGGACGCGGTTTCGCCGTGGTCGCCGGCGAGGTGCGCGAACTGGCCAAGCGCACCGTCGACGCCGCCAAGGATATCAAGCAGCTGATCAGCAAGTCGTCGGACGAGGTGCGGCTGGGCGTCGATCGCGTGGGCGAAACCAGCGAGATGCTGGCGCGCGTCGTGTCCAAGATCGGCGACGCCAACACCCTGATCGTGGACATCGCGCAAGGGGCGCAGGTCCAGTCCGAGAACCTGAAGCAGGTCAACAGCGCCGTCGGCAGCATGGACCGCATGACGCAGCAGAATGCCGCCATGGCGGAAGAGGCGACGGCGGCTGCGCGCATCCTGGCGACCGAAGCCGACGAGCTGGCGACACTGGTGTCCAGGTTCCGGCTGAATACGACGACCTCTGCCGCGCCGGCGCCTCGTCGGGACACCGCGTCCGCACCCAGGTCGGCGCCCAAAGTCATCCGCACGGTCGGTGCGCTCGCCCTGTCAAGCGACGCGACCGATGACGACTGGAACGAGTTCTAAGATATCGATCCAGTTGAGTCTTGTAGAAACCGGCGCAACAATCCGAACTTCATAAGCGCCGTTATGTCAGTATTAATCCGTAGTCTGGCATTATAAATCATCAAACACATCCGTGTTTTATTGATAACAGCCATGCAAGAAACTGCATGGAAGAATTTCCGAACGAAAATCAGTTGTCCAGTCTCTATACTGCAAGACAACGCCTTGGAGGCTTCCTTGAAATCCCTGTACCTCACGGCCGCGTTTGCGCCGCTTATCCTCGCCATGCCTGCTCATGCGCAGACGCAGCCTGCGCCGCAGCGCCAGACGGCCTGGGAGGCCAGCCGGACGCGGGCCAATGACGACGTGATCGTGACGGGGGTGGCCAAGGCGCGCGACAGGCTGGACAGCGCGACCTCCACCAGCTCGATCAACGATGTCGAGATCGCCAAGATCGGCGCCTATTCCATCAACGACCTGTTCCGCACCATCCCCGGCATTCGCGCCGAGGCCAGCACGGGCGAGACCAACGGCAACTATACGATCCGCGGCCTGCCGATGGTCAGCACCGGCGCGAAGTATCTGCAGTTCCAGGAAGACGGTCTGCCGGTCCTGGAGTTCGGCGACATCCTGGCGTTGGTGCCGGACTACTTCATGCGTTACGACTTCAACGTCGGCCAGATCGAGTCCATCCGCGGCGGGTCGTCCTCGACCTTCGCCTCGAACGCGCCGGGCGGCGTGATCAACCTGATCTCGCAGACGGGTGAGGTCGAAGGCGGCTCGGTTCAGGTGTCTTCGGGCCTGGATTACGACACCTATCGCGGCGACTTCAGCTATGGCGGTCATCTGAGCGACACCGTGCGCTTCCACGTCGGCGGCTTCTATCGCGAGGGTGAAGGCCCGCGCGACGCCGGCTTCACGGGCAACAAGGGCGGCCAGATCAAGGCCAACATCACCAAGACCTTCGACGGCGGCTTCGTGCGTCTGTACGGCAAGATCCTGGACGACACCGTCATCGCCTATGGGCCGACGCCTCTGCTGGTGTCCGGCACGAACGACGATCCCAACTACAGCGACGTTCCGAACTTCTCGATGACGCGCGACACCCTGACGTCGCGCAACACCACGGTCTTCCCGCTGCTGGACGGCGACAACAACCTGAAGCGCGTCAATCTGCAGGACGGCAATCAGGTTCAGGTGCGCGCGCTGGGCTTCCAGACCCGCTTCAACCTGCACGGCTGGACGATTTCCGAGCACATGCGCTACGCGCAGCAATCGGGCGATCAGTCCTTCAACTATCCGCTGGCCGTGGTGCCGGCGGCCCAGGCGCCGCTGGCGTTCGGCCGTCGTCCCGGGACCCTGGCCTATGCGACGGGGCCGCGCGCCGGTCAGGCGATCACCAGCCCGACGACCCTGAACGGCAACGGCCTGCTGGCCTATTCGACTCTGGTCCACACCGACATCGACAGCCTTGACAACTTCACCAACGATCTGCGCGCCAACCGCGTCTGGAAGATCGGCGGCGGCGACCTGACGACCACCGTTGGCGTCTACTCGGCCCAACAGGATCTGAAGTTCGATCGCCAGTACATCCCGTTCCTTCAGGATGTCGTGGGCGGCGGAAACTCGGCCCTGGTCGACATCTTCAATACGAACGGCACGCCCCGCACGCAGGACGGCGTGGTCAACTTCTTCGGTCCCTCGGGCGCCGGGTCCAACTCGCGCACCGATGTGACCTACAAGGTGCTGGCGCCCTACGCCTCGCTGAACTACCGGCTGGGCAAGCTGGCGCTGGGCGGATCGATCCGCTTCGACAGCGGCGACGTCAGCGGCCGCACGGTCGCCAACGGTCTGACCGACGTTCGCACCATCGACGTGGATAACGACGGCGTCATCTCTGAAGCCGAGCGCACCTTCGCCTTCGCCCCGGCCGCCAGCGCCACCCCGGTCGACTACGACTACGACTATGTTTCGTATTCGCTCAGCGCCAACTATCGCGTCTCGGACAGCTTCTCGACCTTCGCCCGTTACAGCGAGGGTGCACGCGCCGCAGCGGACAAGATCCTGCGTTCGCCGGCCATCAGCAATGTCGACGGCGACCTGCTGCAGGCCGACGCGGCCTATGATCCGGTGAACCAGGCCGAGATCGGCATGAAGTACCGGGCCAACGGCCTGTTCGCCAACGTCACGGGCTTCTGGGCCGAGGTCAGCGAGACCAACCAGCAGATCCGCGCGGATGCCAGCGGCGTCACGCGTCTGGTGCTGGTCCAGCGCAGCTACGAGGCCAAGGGCGCCGAGTTCGAGGCCGGCGTGCGTCACGGTCCGTTCAGCCTGACCGGCAGCGCCACCGTCACCAGCGCCGAGATCACCAAGGCCGAGGATGCGGCTCTGGTCGGCAACTCGCCGCGTCGTCAGGCCGACCTGATCTTCCAGGTCATGCCGCAGTACGAGACGGACCTGTTCACGGTGGGCGCCAGCGTCGTCGGCACGACCGAGAGCTATACGCAGGACGTCAACCAGCTGAAGATGCCGGGCTACGCCACGGTCAACGCCTTCGTCCAGGTGCGCCCCATCGACCGCGTCGTGCTGTCGGTGACCGCCAACAACCTGTTCGACGAAACCGCCCTAACGGAAGTGTCGGCCGACAGCCTGCCCGCCAGCGGCGTGGTCCTGGCCCAGGCCCTGCCTGGCCGCACCGTCACTGCGGCAGTCCGCTTCTACTTCTGATGCAAGGCAGGCTTCCGGGCGTGAGCCTGGAAGCCTGTTCCGTCAGAGCCTATATCCAGTGACAGCGGGCGGCGTTGTTGAGGAGGCGGGCGGATTCGAAGATCAGGTGATCGGCAGATAAGGGCTTGGGGATTACGACGTCGGCGCCGGCGCGTGAGGCCAGATCGCGATGGTTGGACGAGGCGTTGGCCGTCAGCATGGCGATTGGGAGCCTGTTGATCTCGCGCTGCTGTTCGCCTCTGCGGATGCTGCGGATGGCCTCGACGCCGTCCATGACCGGCATCTGCATGTCCATCATGATCAGGTCGTAGGCGTGCGCCGACCACAGATCGACGGCTTCCTGGCCATTTTCGGCGACATCGATTTGACAGCCGAAGCCGCTGAGAAGCGCCTGGACGACCTGCTGGTTGACGAGATTGTCCTCCGCCAAGAGGATCCGCGCGCCATAGAGTCGATCCAGCGCCTCCACATGGCTCTCGCTTTCGCGGGTGATCTCGCCGCTGGGACCCATCGGCAATTCGAGAACGAAGAGCGTTCCCCGACCGGGCTTTGAGCGCACCCTGAGGCCGCCGCTCATCAGCTCCGCCAGACGACGACTGATGGAGAGGCCCAGGCCCGTGCCGCCGAACCGCCGCGAGATGGAATCGTCGGCCTGGCTGAACGGCGAGAACAGCAGTTTGGCCGTCGATCGGTCAAAGCCCATGCCGGTATCGGCGACGCGGATGCGAAGACGCCCGGACGGCGTCGAGTAGCGCGCATCCACCAGCACCTGGCCGACCGCAGTGGACTTGATGGCGTTGGAGACCAGGTTCAGCACGATCTGACGCAGGCGGGCCCCGTCGCCCATGAGATGGGCTGGAAGACCGTCCAACCGGGAGATCAGCTCAAGTCCCTTTTCGCTGGCCAGCGGCCGCATCAGATCGACCGCGCCGGAGATGGTGTCGGACGGCGAAAAGGGTTCGTCGACAAGGTTCATCTCGCCGGCCTGGATTTTGGACAGGTCCAGCACGTCGTCCAGGATGCGCCTCAGCGTTTCGCCGGACTTGATGATCAAATCGACTTTTTGACGCGCATCGTCGGGCAGGTCGGCGCCTGACAGGGACTGCGCCAGGCCCAGGACGCCGTTCAACGGCGTGCGGACCTCATGGCTCATGGTCGCGAGGAAGGTGTCGCGCAGCGCCGCGGCGCGTTCGGCGACCAGCCGCGCTTCCGAAAGGGCCTCCAGAGCCAGCACATGTTCGGTCACCTCGAAACGGATGGCCGTATAGGACGTCGGGCCCTCGGGACCGCTGAGCGCCGGCACGATGGTCGTATCGACCCAGTATAGGCTGCCGTCCTTGCGGCGGTTCCGCAACGTGCCGGTCCACACCTTGCCGCTGCGGATCGTGCGATACAGATCCTGGAAGAAGGCCTTGGAATGCAGGCCGGAGTTCACGATCCGGTGGGTCGAGCCGATCAACTCTTCTCGGCTATAACCGCTGACTGCGACAAACTTCTCGTTACAGTCAATGATGACCCCGTGTCGATCGGTCGTCACCAGTATAGCGGCGACTTCGAGCGCTCTTCGAAGCTCGGCATCGAGCGCGCCTCCCGTGCTCATCCCCAGCGATCGGTTCGCTGTCAAAGGGTGGGCAGGATGTCTTTTGACCGACGCCATCGGCTCTTTCCGGTTGTTGCCTCACCACTTCTGTTCCCAAAGGCTTGCGTGGCAATCTAGGATTGCACCGGTGTGAAATCATTCTGTTCTGGATGCGGTGTTAGGGGTTCGGTATCCCTAAGGGTTGACCTTCGTCTATCTTGTAGGTTGCGGCCAATCCTGTCACACCAGACCTATGGGTGTTCGGGGGACGATGGACGAGTTCACCGTGCGGGCGTTCGATGACCCCGCGATGGCGCTGTATGCGCTCGACACCGCCTTGCTCGAACTCGATCGCCAGCTTGATCGCGTCCTGCGCGCCGATGGTCAAAGCAATGCCGCCGTCCGCGCCTTGAGCCTGATCGCCGGCGAGGGCCGTCGCGGCGTCAAACAATGCGCTCTGGGATCGACGCTTCAGGCGCCGCCGGCCTCGCTGTCGCGTCTGGTCGATCATCTGGTTCGCGCCGATCTGGTCAAGCGTTCACCCCATCCGAACGACCGGCGCGTCACCATGCTGGAAATCACCGAGGCAGGCCGCGCTGTTCTGGACGATCGGCGGTCGCAATACGGGCGTCTTGCCGGACTGTTGACCAGCGAGGGTCTGAAGACCGCCGCCCAGCTGATCCCGCTGTTGCAGGCCATGGCGAAGGACGTCGGTCACGCCGCGACCTGACGTCAGACCGGCGCAAACAATGCTTCCGCTGTGAAACAGTCTACAGGCTGAAGAGACTTCAACCGGCCTTTAGATCGAACCTCGTCCAACTGACCGCCATGCAAGGGGGCCGTCATGTCGGACGCAATGAATCTGGACCAAAGACTTCGCTTCTTGAAGCTGGACAAGGTCGCGAGGTCTCGTCTCGCTGACGCCAGACCCGTCATCGAGGCCGCGCTTCAGCCCAGCCTTGAAGCCTTTTACGCCCAGCTTCGCGCGACGCCGGACGTGGCCCGCTTCTTCGGTGCGGAAAGCCAGATCGCTGGAGCCAAGGACGCCCAGGCGCGACACTGGGGCCTGATCGCCTCGGGCGCCTTTGATCCGGCCTATGTCGAGGGCGTGCGCCGCATCGGCCAGACCCACGCCCGGATCGGGCTGGAGCCGCGCTGGTATATCGGCGGCTACGCCCTGGTCCTGGAAGGGCTGATCGAGGCGATCGTCACATCCCACGCCAAAACGCGGTCGCTGTTTTCGAAGCGCGACGACGGCAAGGCTTTGGCGGCGACGCTGGCCAGCGTGGTCAAGGCCGCCATGCTCGACATGGATTTCGTCATTTCGCTGTATCTGGAAGCCTCCGAGACCAAGCGCCTGGAGGCGGACCAGAAGCGCGCAGAGGCCGAGGCCGAACAGACGCGGGTCGTGGAGGACACGGCGGCGGCTCTGGCGGCTCTGGCCCAGGGCGACCTTCGAACCCGCATCGCGTCCGACTTCACCGGCGGCTACGCGCGCCTGAAGGCCGACTTCAACACCGCCATGCAGCGTCTAGACGACGCTATGGCCGAGATCGCCGGCAATACGGGCGCCATGCAACTGGGCGCCGCCGAAATCAGCGAAGCGGCCGACGACCTGTCGCGGCGCACCGAGCATCAGGCGGCGACGCTGGAGGAAACGGCGGCCGCGCTGGACGAGATCACCGCCACGGTGAAGCGGGCGGCCGAAGGCGCCAGTCGCGCCGCCGCGGTTGTCGAAACCTCTCGTCAATCCGCCGAGCAGTCGCGCGAGGTGGTCAGCCGCGCCGTCGAGGCCATGACCGCGATCGAACAGTCGTCGTCTCAGATCAACCAGATCATCGGCGTCATCGACGAGATCGCCTTCCAGACCAACCTTCTGGCCTTGAATGCGGGCGTCGAGGCCGCGCGCGCGGGCGACGCGGGGCGAGGATTCGCCGTGGTGGCCTCCGAGGTTCGAGCCCTGGCGCAGCGGTCCGCCGAGGCGGCCAAGGAGATCAAGTCGCTGATCACCACCTCGTCCGTCCAGGTGAAGTCCGGCGTCACCCTGGTCGCGGAAACGGGCGACGCCCTGTCGTCCATCGTCAAGCGCGTCGCCGAAATCGACGAGCTGATGAACGAGATTACGGCCTCGACGCGCGAGCAATCGACGGCGCTGGAAGAGGTCAACACCGCCGTCAACCAGATGGACCAGGTGACCCAGCAGAACGCCGCCATGGTCGAACAATCGACGGCGGCCAGCCACAGCCTGACCTCTGAAAGCCGTCAGCTGTCGGATCTGGTCCAGCGCTTCAGCCTGACACGCGAAACCGCGCTGAGCAGCCGAGCCCTCGCCGCCCCGGCGCCGCGCAAGCCGAGCGCGGCACGGCCCATGCGTCCGGCCGCCCTGCGATCCTCCGGCTCGGCCGCGCTGGCCGTCGTGGAGGAGGCGGACACGGCCGGCTGGGAGGAGTTCTGACAATGAGCCAAGGAAGCGCGAGCTACCGGATGACCCTGGCCTGCGGGCGGCTTTTGATGCTCGACGAGATCAATGCGCTGACGTCGCGCTGGAACGAAGCCCTGGCCGCCAGCCAGAGCGACGAACAGACCTTCCAGACCATATCCAACGCCTGGCGCGACGTGGGCGCCTTCATCAGCCGCGCCGTCTTTCAAAACGCCGCCGACGTCCGCCGACTATCGCTCGAACACCGCTGCCAAAGCGCCGGCAACGACAACGGCTGACTGACGGAGCTCCCTACTCGGCTGCGACCAAAACAGCTGGCCGGCGTGACATCAGCACGATCATCAGCAGACCAAGGGCGGACGCGGCGGCGCCGGCCAGAGCAACGGCTGGGTAGCCGAGGCCGCCGGCGATGACGGCGCCGCCCAGAGCGGCCCCGATGGCGTTGCCGAGATTGAAGGCGCCGATGTTGACAGCCGAAGCCAGGTTCGGAGCGTCACGCGCTGCATCCATCACGCGAACCTGAAGCGGCGGCACGAGCGCGAAGCTGGCGATGCCCCACAGGAAGATGAGAACGGCGCTTACGTTGGCGAAAGGCATGGCCACGGCGAAGGTCAGCAAGACGAGCGACAGGCCGGCGAGGGTGACGATCAGCGTGCGATCGACGGAACGGTCAGCAAACTTGCCGCCGATCCAGTTGCCGACGGTCAGGCCAAGCCCATAGAGGACGAGCATCGCGGTGATGAAACCCAGCGACGCGCCGGTCTGTTCGCGCAGGATTGGCGTGATGTAGGTGAAGACGGTGAACATGGCGCTGGAACCGATAACTGTCAGGGCCAAGGCCGACAGGACGCGTCTGCGGCCAAGCACGCGCAGTTCAGCCAACATGTCGCCGGCGGCAGGTGCGGCGGCTTTCGGCAGGGTCAGGGTGAGGGCCGCCATCACCATGACGCCGATCATCGCAATGCCCCAGAAGCTGGCCCGCCACCCCAAGGTTTCCCCAGCCCAGGTGGCCAGAGGCACGCCCACGACATTGGCGATGGTCAGGCCCATGAACATGGCAGCCACCGCCCCGGCCTTGCGGTCCGGCGGCACCAGCCGGGCCGCGACAATGGCGCCGACCCCAAAGAAGGCGCCATGGTTCAGCGACGTGATGATCCGCGCGATCATCAGCAGGGCGTAGTTGTCAGCCAGCGCAGACAGCGCATTGCCAATCGTGAAGATGCCGGCGAGACCGATGAGCAGGGTGCGGCGAGGAACGCGGCCCGTAGCCAGGGTCATCAAGGGCGCGCCCAAGACGACGCCCAGAGCATAGGCGCTGATCAGCAGACCGGCCGATGGAATAGAGACGCCCAGATCGGTCGCGATGACGGGCAACAGCCCCATCGGGGCGAACTCGGTCACGCCGATACCGAACGCGCCGGCGGCGAGCGCCAGCAGGGGAGGGTTGAGTTTCATAGGATGGAAATCCGCAGACCAATAAGACTTGCGCACAGATGGACGCAGTCGTGCCCAGGGGTTAGGCCTTTCGGAAGCGAAGGATTTTTGAAATGCACGCAAAGGCACCGTCAGCGGGCGCGGATCGCGCCCGCGACATGGAGGTGTTCGCGGCTGTGGCTGCGGCCGGCAGCTTTTCAGCGGCCGGTCGGGCTCTTGGGCTGACGCCATCGGCGGTAAGCCGAACGATCGATCGGATCGAGGCGCGACTGGGCGTGCGGCTCGTCCTGAGGACAACCCGCGCCTTGACGTTGACGGTCGAGGGCCAGGCCTATCTGAGCGCCGCACGGAGAATTGTCGCCGACCTGGATGAGGCCGAGCAGTCCATCTCGGACCAAGGCGCGCCGCAGGGACGCCTAAGGGTCAGCGCATCCCTGGCGCACGGTCGGCAGGTGGTCGTGCCGCTGATCGGCGCGTTCGTGGCGCGCTACCCGCAAATCCTCGTCGACATCAATCTGACGGATACGGTCGTGGATGTCGCGGCCGGACAGGCCGATGTCGCCATTCGCTTCGGACCGCTGCTGGACAGTCCGCTGACGGCGCGACGACTGGGTGAGACAGGGCGAACGATCGTGGCGTCGCCGGCCTATCTCGCGCGTCGCGGCGTGCCGCACGCGCCAGAGGACCTGCACCAACATGACTGTCTGAATTTCAACTTCCGAAGACTGGAGCCCGTGTGGCCTTTTCGACGGGACGGTCGTGACTATGCGCTGACGGTTCGTGGGCCCGTGGAAGCGAATAATGGCGAGAGCCTGACGCAACTTGCGCTGGCGGGCGTCGGCGTAACGCGCGTGGGCAACTTCAGCGTCGCTGACGCCATTGCGAAGGGAGAGCTCGTGCCGCTGCTTGAGGATTTCAATCCTGGCGATCGTGAGCCCATCCATGCCGTCTTTGTGGGCGGCGCCAGCGTTCCCGCTCGCATCCGGGTGTTCGTCGACTTCTTGGTCGATCAACTGCGGCCACGGTCGGTTGCAAGGGACGCGACCGAAGTCGCCCCTGGTGCTGAAACGGGGTGATCGCGGCAATTCGTCGTAGAAATGATCCGTGCGGAACCGTCACCGCTGGCTTGGCTTTTTCATTTCACGGGGATCAAGAGATCCGGCAAGCGGTTGGGGGTACAGCTTTGAGTTGGATGCCGTATTGCGGTCCTGCGCCAGCCCTTGGTGAGTGGCGCTGGAATCTTGATCCGATCTTGCTGGCCGTTCTGGGTGCAGCCGCGGGCCTGGTCCTGTGGCGGCTGGAGGGGCGGCAGCGCGGCTATGGTCTTGCGGCTGTCGCGGTATTGGCCGTTGGATTTGTCTCCCCGCTGTGCGCCCTCAGTTCGGCGCTGTTTTCAGCGCGAACGGTGCATCATGTGCTGTTGGTCGGCTTCGCCGCGCCCTTGCTGGCGGCGGCCCTGCCCATGAAACGATACGGGTCGCTGATCTTGGCGACGGCGGTGCAGGCGGTGGTGTTCTGGGCCTGGCACGCGCCTGACGCCTATGGCGCCGCCCTGTCGAGCGATGCGGTCTACTGGGTGATGCAGATCAGTCTGCTGGCGAGCGCTGTCTGGTTCTGGTGCGCGGCGCGGTCGGCGTCTGCGCCGGCGGCGGTCATCGCCCTGTTGGCGGCGATGCTGGCGATGGGGCTGCTTGGGGCGGTGCTGACCTTTGCGGGGCAGGCGGTCTATGCGCCCCATGCCTATTCGACCCTGGCCTGGGGCATGACGCCGCTCGAGGATCAGCAGGCGGCCGGGCTGATCATGTGGGCGCCGGCGGCGGCGCTGTATCTGTTCGCCGCCTTGTGGCGGCTGGGGCGGATGATCGGCCCTGACGCCGAGGCGCATCCGGCATGATCGAAAGACTGTTCAGGCAACTGCTGGAATGGGCGGCGGGTCACCATGACGAGGGTCGCTACTCGCCCGTCGGCATCGGCTTTCATTGGGTGATGGCGGGGCTGGTGATCTTCCAGCTCGGCTGGGGCTGGTGGATGGGACGACAGCCGGTGGGCGGCGCCATGATGGCCGCCTATGATCTGCATTTCGCGATCGGCGTGCTGATGCTGACCCTGGTGATCGGCCGGCTGTCGTGGCGACTGCTGGCGCCCGACCTGATCAACGATGCGGACAAGCCGGGTTGGGAGAGCATGGCCGCCCATGTGACCCACTATGTGTTCTACATCTGCCTGTTCGGCTTGCCGCTGTCGGGCTGGGCCATGATTTCGGCGACGGATCGGACGCGTCAGCTGGAGACGTTGGGCTTCATCAAATGGCCGCTGCTGCCGCTGCAGGATCTGTCCAACACCCAGCTATGGGCGATCGAGGCGGCGGCGGAATGGATGCACTGGGGACTGGTCATCACCCTGCTGCTGATGATCCCCATCCACGCCGGCGCCGCGCTCAAGCACCATCTGATCGATAGGGACGACGTGTTTCACGCGATGATGCCGGTCGTGCCGCAGCTTCGACCGAAGCGGACCCGGTGGCAGCGGCGCTGGCGCGCGCTGGAGAAGCGGGTTGCGTCGACAGCCAAGACGCTATGGCGCGGGCTTCTGGGTCCGAAAGCGATTTGACGGCGGCGGCCATGACGCCGCGCGGGTCGTTGCGGCGTTTACCCACTTTCCAGCGGTCGATCTGTTCCAGCGTGTAGGCGGCGGGCTGGCCGGCGACCTGCGGATTGCCGCCCTGGCCCGAGCCTTGACCCCGATCGCCGTGACATGAGGCGCAGGCGACGATGCCGCGCGAAGGGTCGCCATTCAGATAGATGGCGGGCGCGGGCGCCATCGACACGGGCGTTTGCGATGCCGGCGCGGGCAGGGCGGCGTAGTAAGCGGCGACCTCGCGTCGGCCCTGTTGGTCCAAGGCCTTAGCGATGCGTGTCATGGCGTCGTCGGGACGCAGGCCCGATGCATAGTCTTCCAACTGCTTTTGCAGATAGCCGGCGTCTAGGCCTGCCAGGCGCGGGGCGGCGACCCCGTCCCCGCCGCCGTCCAGGCCGTGACAGGTGAAGCAGGCGTTGGCCGCCCCGCCGGCGCCGCCGCTCATGGCGATGACCTGACCATTCGCCGTGAAGCTGCGATCCGTCTGGCCCGGCGTGGAGTCGCAGGCGGCCAGGCCGGTCAGCAGCACAAGAACGGAAAGGGAGGCGCGCACGGCGGTGCAACACCTGCTTATGGCGAAGGTTCCTTGTGGCGATGCGCCGAGGCTGCATGTCGCAGTCGGGAACCTCCTTCCGACAAGAGGATTGCTCTGGCGAAGCTTTGGGGGGCGGATGGGTTTTCGGACAGCGGGCGAGGCGATGGGACGACGGGCGGCGGCCTGCGCGCTGGCGTTGGCCTTGTGCGCCTGCGTGGACAAGTCCGACCTGCCCCGGCCGGTGGTTCAGGCCGATGCGACCGCCGGACTGGCCGTGATCAAGGAGGTCGGTTGCGCGGCCTGTCACCGCATCCCCGGCGTCGCCTGGCCCGAGGGCCGGTCCGGCTCGAACCTTGCGGGGTTCGGCGCGCGTCCCCTGATCGCCGGACGTCTGCCGAACCAGCCCGATACCCTGATCCGTTGGCTGATCGACGCGCCGTCGATGGATCCCGGAACCGCCATGCCGCCCATGCCCCTGACGCAAGACCAAGCCCGCGACGTTGCGGCCTATCTGTACACGCTCGATGAAGACTGACGCCCCTCCCGGAATCGCCGGCTGGCCGCCGCCCGTGCTGGATCCGGCCGGGCCATTCGCCGGGCCGATCCAGACCGTGGCCTGGGTTCTCTTCATCATGGCGGCGGTGGTCATGGTCGTGGTGGCGGTGGCGCTCGGCATCGCCCTGTTCGGGCCGCGCAAGTGGAAGCGGCGGGTCGGCGGCGAGCGCCTGATCTGGATTGCGGGACTGGTTTTCCCGGTGGTCGTTCTGACCGGACTGCTGGTCTATGGGTTGACTACGACCGCGCGGGTGGCCGATGCGCCCAAGCCCGGCGAAATGCGGGTGCGCGTCACTGGCGAAATGTGGTGGTGGCGCGTCGCCTATCTTGACGGTCAGGGGCGAGAGATCGTGCAGGACGCCAACGAGGTCCATATCCCGGCCGGCCAGCCCGTCGTGTTCGAGCTGGAAAGCGCGGATGTGATCCACAGCTTCTGGGTGCCGCGGCTAGGCGGAAAGACCGACATGATCCCCGGGCGCCGCAACTTCATGCGCCTGCAAGCCGATGCGCCTGGCACCTATGGCGGCCAATGCGCCGAATATTGCGGCGGTCCTCACGCCCTGATGGGGCTGGTGGTCGTGGCCCATGCGCCGGACGACTACGCCGCCTGGTTGGCGCGTCAGTCGCGGCCGGCCGCCGTTGTGCCCTCGGCCCAAGGGCCGCTCGCCTTGATCGACCAAGGGCGAAACGTCTTCGCCGCCTCGGGCTGCGCCGCATGTCACACCATTCGCGGCACCGAGGCGAACGGTCTGGCGGGACCGGACCTGACCCACGTCGGCTCGCGCCAGACGCTGGGCGCCGGCATCCTGCCGAACAATCAGGGGACGATGGCCGGCTGGATTTCGGACAGTCAGAGCCTGAAGCCCGGCAATCGGATGCCGTCCTATGCGGTCCTGTCGGGCCAGGACGTGCGCGCCGTCGCCGCCTATCTGGAAAGTCTGAAATGAGTTCGGAAACCGGGTTCGATCCCGAACTCTACAAACGCTTCCCCACCACCGAAGCCCGGCCAAAGGGCGAGCTGGAGCAGCTCGACGAGGTCTGGTGCGGCCCGCGGCGGCCGTGGGAGTGGATCACGGCGATCAACAACAACTACATCGGCGTCTATTACGTCGGCGCGGCTATGTTGTTCTTCGTGCTGGCGGGCGTGCTGGCGCTGTTGATGCGCACGCAGCTGGCCCTGCCGATGACAGGTTTCCTGGCGCAGGAAACCTACAACCAGATCTTCACCATGCACGGCACGGTCATGATGTTCCTGTTCGCGGTGCCCGCGGTCGAGGCGCTGGGCGTGTTGTTGCTGCCGCAGATGCTGGGGGCGCGTGATCTGCCGTTCCCTAGGCTGAGCGCCTACGCCTTCTGGGCCTATCTGGTCGGCGGGCTGTGCTTCTTCGCCTCGTTGTTCTTCGGCCTGGCGCCGAATGGCGGCTGGTTCATGTATCCGCCGCTGACGTCGATGACTTACTCGCCGGGCATCAACGCCGACTTCTGGCTCCTGGGCATCGGCTTCATCGAGATTTCGGCCATCGCCGGCGCCATCGAGATCATCGTCGGGGTGCTGAAGACGCGCGCGCCGGGCATGACGTTAGACAAGCTGCCGATCTTCGCCTGGGCCATGCTGATCTTCGCCTGCATGATCATCATCGCCTTCCCGTCGATCATTTTGTCGACCCTGCTGCTGGAGCTGGAACGTGCGCTGGGCTGGCCCTTCTTCGATGCGGCCAAGGGCGGCGATCCCATGCTGTGGCAGCACCTGTTCTGGTTCTTCGGCCATCCCGAGGTCTACATCATCTTCCTGCCGGCGGCGGGGGCCATGTCGACCTTGATCCCGGCCGTCGCCCAGACCAAGCTGGTCGGTTATCGACTGGTGGTCCTGGCCATGCTGGCGACCGGCTTCATCAGCTTCGGTGTCTGGGCGCACCACATGTTCACCACGGGCATGCCGCAGATCTCGATCAACTATTTCAGCGCCGCCTCCATGGCCGTCAGCGTGCCGGCGGGGGTGCAGGTCTTCGCCTGGATCGCCACCCTGGCGGCGGGCAAGATGCGGTTCAACACGCCCGGCCTGTTCGCCGTCGGGGGGCTGGTGATCTTCGTCATGGGCGGACTGACCGGCGTGATGGTCGCCATGGTGCCGTTCGACTGGCAGGCCCACGACAGCTATTTCATCGTCGCCCACCTGCATTACGTCCTGATCGGCGGGATGGTCTTCCCGCTCTTTGCCGCCATCTACTACTGGACGCCGATGTCCAGCAGCCGGCCGCTGAGCGAGCGGTGGGGCAAGTGGATCTTCTGGCTGATGTTCGTCGGTCACAACGTCACCTTCATGCCCATGCACCTGACCGGGCTGATGGGCATGCCGCGCCGGGTCTATACCTATCTGCCGGATCGGGGCTGGGACCTGCCCAATATGATCTCGACCGTCGGCTCCTTCATGTTCGGCCTGGCGGTGGTGCTGTGGATGATCGACATGATCCGCAACTTCCGGCCTTTCGGCGAGAAGGACGCGGGCAATGTGTTTGGCGGGCCGGGGCTGGAGTGGCTGCCCGCCGGTCGATACTCGCTGCGCTCAGTCCCGGTGATCAAGAGCCTGTATCCGGTGTGGGACCAGCCGAACCTGGCGCGCGACGTCGAGGCCGGCCGCTACTTCCTGCCCGGCGCGCCGCGCGGCGAGCGCGAGACCATGATCACCAGTCCGATCAACGCCGAGCCTCAATACCTCCAGCGGATGCCCCGGCCGTCCAGCTGGTATGTTTGGGGCGCGATCTTCACCGCCGGCTTCTTTTTGATCCTGACGATCCAGGCCTACGTCGCTTCCTTGGTCAGCGGCGTCCTAGCCGTCTACTGCATCCTCAAATGGTGCTGGGGACTGGATCGCCCCAGCGGTCCTGCGACGGTGGATGTCGGCGGCGGCGTGCGACTGCCGACCTATGTGTCCGGCCCCAGCAGTCACGGCTGGTGGGCGATGGTCATCACCCTGATCGTGTCGGGCATGGTCGCGATCATGGCCTGCTTCTCCTACGTCTTCTTGTGGAGCCGGCGGCCGGACCTGTGGCAGGCGCCGCCCGAGATCGGCTCGCTGCCATTGACCCTGGGCCTGCTGGCGGCCGCCGGAGTCGGCGCCTGGGCTTCTCAAGGCGCGCTGAAGCTGGACCGGCCGCGCAGCGCCGGCATCGCCGCTGTCCTGATGCTGGTCGCCACCGTGGCGGCGGGCGGCGCCTTTGCGGCCGAGGCCTTGGCCTGGTGGAACTCGGGCCTTCGCCCTCACGCCTCCAGCCACGGCGCGACCGTCTATGCGCTGTTGGCCTGGCAGGGGACATTTGTTGGCATCTCGTTGTTGATGGGACCGTTCGTCCTGCTGCGCTGGCTTTGCGGCCTCGTGTCGTCCCGCTATCCGGCCACGTTCGAAGTGGTCGCCCTGTTCGTGGCCTTCACGGCGGTTCAGGGCGCGGCGACGACCCTTCTGATCCGCCTGTTCCCGGGCGTCGGCGCATGAGGTTCTGGCTGCTGATGCTCGGCGGCCTCCTGATCTGGGCCGCCCATTT
The DNA here is from genome assembly GCF_022654015.1 of Brevundimonas diminuta. Classification (NCBI taxonomy): domain Bacteria; kingdom Pseudomonadati; phylum Pseudomonadota; class Alphaproteobacteria; order Caulobacterales; family Caulobacteraceae; genus Brevundimonas; species Brevundimonas diminuta. Next base: position 2,715,994 of record NZ_CP073063.1, on the reverse strand, counting down.
CCTGGGCCTGTATCTGATGTCCAGCGCCGCCGACGTGGCGCGCGGGGATGCCGGCGCGTGGAATGCTTTCGGGCTGACTTTCAGCGCCCTCTGCCTGGCAAGCATTGGCGCCTTATGTTGGAAATCCCTGGTTGCCCTGCGTGCAAAGCCGGAAGCGACACAGTCCTTCGGCTTGCGCCTGGCGATCGCCGGCAGCTTGCTTGGCGCGATCGGCGTTGTGTTTCAAACTCTGGTGCTCGTCGTCGGTGGTAGAATGTGAAGGTGATTGTGCGGCCTGATCTCTACCGACAATCAGGCCGCATAGTATTTTCTGTAGGCTCGGTAATCATAATCGGCTTGGCCATAGCCTAGGCCAGCCTGCGCCCGAACATTGATCTGGCTGAGGGTGATGCCGGAAAGGCGAACGCCGGATTGGTTTAGGATGCGGATTGCGGCGGCGACGGCGCGCGCGGGGGTTTTTCGCCAGCGGGCGAGCAGGACGACGCTGTCGGCCTTGGCCGCCAGGATGCGGGCGTCGGCGAGGACCAGGACGGGCGCGGTGTCGATGACGATCAGGTCGAAGGCCTGACGCAGGTCGTCGAGCAGAGCGGTCATCGGCGGAGCCCCAAACAGGTCGTCGGCCGACAGGCCTGATCCCGACAGGGGCAGAACCTGCGCGCCGGAGGCCGGGTCCAGCACCAAGACGTTTCGCCAGGCCGCCGCGCCGTGCAGGACCTCGGCCAGGCCGTGGTCGGGGTTCAGGCCCAGCATCCGCGTCACGCCACGCCGACGCGGGTCGCCGTCGATCAACAGAACCCGTCCGCCGGAGCGCGCGGCGACGCGAGCCAGACAGACGGCTGTGGTGGTCTTGCCTTCGCCCGGCAGGGCAGAGGTGACGGCGACGATGCGCACGGACGGTTCGCCCACGACACTGACGATGGGGGTGATCGAGGTGCGCAGCGCCCGGAAGGCCTCGGCGAAGACCGACAGCGGGCGTTGGACGACGAGATCGATCGGGTGCAGCGTCTGATCCTCCGCCGTGGCCACCGATGAGGCGAGGGGAACGGCGCCGACGGCGCCGACGCCCAGCCTGCGCTCGATGTCATCGGGGCCGCTGACGCCGGTCTGCATGGCGTTGGCGATGATGACGGCGCCGGTCCCCGCCGCCGCGCCAAGCAGCAGGCCGAGCGCGAGGCTGATCGTCAGGTTCGGCGCGCTTTGCGCGGTCGGAGGCGTGGCGCGCGAGACGATGCGGGCGTCCGCCTGTTCGACGCCGGTCTGGGCGCTGGTCTCGCGATAGCGATCCAGGAAGGCGCGGTAGATGGCGCGGGCGGCTTCGGCCTCGCCTTCCAGTTCGCGCAGGCGCACCGAGGCGGCGTTGTTGTCGGCCAGGGCGCCGCGCGCGGCGTCCAGGCTGGACTGGACCGAGGCGGCGCGTTGGCGCGCGACCTGAGCCTGGGCGTCCAGATTCGAGACGACACGGCGGATCTCGGCCTGAATCTGGGCGTCGATGTCGGCCAACTCCTGACGGGCGCGGATCATGTCGGGGTGCAGCGGGCCGTAACGGACGGACAGATCCGCGACGCGCGTGCTGATCGCCGCGCGCTGCGCGCGCAGGTTCTGAACGACGGGAGAGGAGAGGGCCTCGCCCACATCGTCGCCGTTGGAGCCGGCGGCCATTTGGGCGCGGGCGGTGCGCAGGCGGGCGTCCTGTTCGGCCTGCTGTGCGCGGGCCAGGGCGAGTTGCTGGTTGTAGGCCGAAATCTCCTGCTCCGTCAGGGTCGCGCCCTGAGCGCTGAGCAGGCCGTTGTCGATCCGGTAGGCCGAGACGGCGGCGTCGGCGGCCTCGACCTGGCGGCGCAGGTCTTCCAGCCGAGCGCCCAAGAAGGTGTTGGCCTGGGCGTTGGCGTCGAACTTGGCGGTCAGTTGAGACTGGAGATAGGCGTCGGCGAAGGCGTTGGCGATGCGGGCCGCCTTGGCCGGCTCTTCGGAGGTGAAGCCGACCGCCATCGAATAGGTCAGGCCGACGCGGCGCACGGTCAGGCGTCGCCGGACAGCGTCGATCACCTGCTGCCGCTCGATCTGAGCATCGGTCGGCGCAGGCGTGGCGCGCGGCAGGTGGTTGGTGAGGGGCGAGGATCGCAGGCGGGCGTTGAACTCCGGATCGCGGATCAGGCCCAGCGTCTGCACGACCTGCGCGGCGAGCTGGGGTGACTTGAGAACCTCGACCTCGGTGTCGACGATGGCCGCCTCGGCGTCGAGCGCCGACAGCACGGCCTGTCCCGCCACGACCTGTTCCTTGCGGGTGTTGATCTGAAGGCTGGCGGTCGCGGTATAGACCGGCGGCTGGCCCAGCATCAGCGCCAGCACGATCAGGCATACAGCCGCTGCGACAGCAATAAACAGGCCGAGACGACGGCGGAAGGCAGCGATCAGGGCGTGGAGGTCGATGGCGTCGTCCGCAGTCTGGCCGGGACCGCCGATCGCGGTGTCGTTGTGGGTCATCGCGCCATCGAACGGTGATCGTCCCGTCCAGTGGTGCGATGATGCCTTCAGGTTGTCAATCTTCGCGCTGTGGCCGTGCGTTCAGAAATGCGAGACGACCGCGAGGGACAAACGTGTCGAGCGATATCTCGGGCCCGCAGCCGCGCCGGACGACGATTGGTCGAGATAGGCCAGACCGGCTGTCAGACCGTAGCGACGGTTGAGGCGATAGACGGCGCTGAAACCAGCGGTAAAGCGGGTGTCCGTTCTGTCCAGGCCGTTGTAGTCGTCTTCGCTCCACGCCGTTTCCGCCGTCAGGATCAGATTGCGCAGCAGTTCGTGATCGACGCGGATCGAAAGATCGGTGCGCAGGGCGCCGGCCGAGCCCATCACGCCGGTGTCCTCGACGCTGCGCGCGGCGGTGGCGGTCAGGGTCGTCAGTTGCGTCGGAAACCATGACAGGCGCGCATGACCGCCGAAGCCGTCGAGATCGCTATAGGCTGTGTCTTCGAAGTCTTGGCGGATGTATCCAGCGGCGACCTCGCCCCGGATCAGCGCGCCCAACTCGAAGTCCACGCCAGCGAGGGCTTCGTGGCCCGAAGAGGATCGTTCCGGCGACCCTGACACGATGCGATAGTCGCGGTCATCGCGGGCGATTTGGACGAACAGGGCTGTCGCGGGAGAGAGGGCGTAGTCGGCGCGGCCGGTCAGGCGGGCGACGGTGCGATCCCGGCCGTCCTGTTCGATGACGGCGCCGGCAGCGCTCAGACCATCGCGGTAGTCATAGCGAAGAACGGCGGCATTGGCTGACAGGCGCAATCGACCTCGCGTGCGTGTCGCCGCCAGCGAGGCGGAGGCCAGATCGAAGGCGATCGGGCGGCGAGCGGCAGGATCGGCGCCGGCGGCGGTGCGGGCCTCGTGATCGTGGGCGTAGTCGGCGGCCAAGGTGATGTCGGCACCTCGAACGATGTCGAGACGGCCGGCGCCGCCCAGGCTCCAGTCGGTCGTGTTCTCGCTGTCGAAGTCGAGGTTGCGGTCGATCTCGGCGCGGGCGCGGGTTTCAAGCGCATGGCGCGACCAGTTGGATCGGGCGATGACTTCGGGGGTGAGGCGCAATGTCGTTGCAGGCTGACGGTCGGCTTCGGCCGCAAAGATGTTGTCGTCATGAACGACGCCCGACTGAAGCCGAGGGAAGAGGGTAAAGCCGCCGGTTCGGATGCCGAGCGGATCGTATCCGGGTTGCGGACGGTCGCGCACCGCGACAGCACGATCGCGGACGAAGAGGTCGATTTGCGCGTCCTGAGCCGAGCGCAAAGCCTGAGCCGAGGCGTCGGTTGCGCCGAACAGCACCAGAGCGACGCCCGCCGGCAGAATTTCGCGTCGCATCGGCCCCCCAGCCTTCTTGCGTCAACCGTTCTCGTATTGACGCCACCAGTCGACGAACTTTTCCAGTCCGATCTTCAGCGGAACCTTGGGTTGATAGCCGCACAGGGCGTTCAGCTTGGAAATGTCCGCATAGGTGGCGGTGACGTCACCGGGCTGCATCGGCCGCATGATCTTGTTCGCGCTGACGCCGAGCGCGGTTTCCAGCGTGGATATCATATCCATCAGGCCGACGGGTTGGCTGTCGCCGATGTTGTAGACCTCGTGCACGCCCTGCTCGGGGGGACGGTCCAGCACGGCGATCACGCCATCGACGATGTCGTCGATATAGGTGAAGTCGCGCGCCATACGGCCTTCGCCATAGACCTCGATCGGATCGCCGCGCACGATCTTCTGGGTGAAGCTGAAATATGCCATGTCGGGCCGGCCCCAGGGGCCATAGACGGTGAAGAATCGCAGGCCCGATTGCGGGAAGCCATAAAGCTTGGCGTAGCTCTGGCTCATCAGTTCGCACGAGCGCTTGGTCGCGGCGTAGAGCGACACAGGGTGGACGGTCGGATCGTCTTCGCGAAAGCCCGAACCTTCCAGCGGCCGGTCGCCATAGACGGAACTGGACGAGGCATAGACCAGGTGGGTCACGTCATTGTGCCGCGCGGCCTCCAGCATCGACAGATGGCCGGCCAAGTTGGACCGCTCATAGGCGAAGGGATTTTCGAGCGAGTAGCGGACTCCCGCCTGAGCCGCGAGGTGAACGATCCGCTTGATCCCGGCGTCCGCGACCAGCGCGCGCATCTGCTGGTGATCGGCGATGTCGGCGCGGACCATCTTGAAGCCGTCTCGCCTTTCCAGCCGGGCGGCGCGGGCGGTCTTAAGCCGCGGATCATAGTAGTCGTTGAAGACATCGACGCCGATCACCTGCTCGCCTCGGTCCAGCAGACGCTCGGCGACGTGCATGCCGATGAAGCCGGCCGCACCCGTGACGAGGATCGGCGCGCCCATCAGCCGCGCCCTATGCCCATGTAGCGGAAGCCGCGATGCTTCATGTCCTCGGGCCGATAGATGTTACGCAGATCGACCAGGACCGGCTGTTTCATCAGCAGCTTGATGCGGTCCAGATCCAGGGCGCGGAACTGGTCCCATTCGGTGACGAGGACCACGGCGTCGGCGCCGACGACGGCGTCATAGGCGCTGTCCTTCATCTGGATGTCCGGCAACAGCTTGGCGGCTTCGTGCATGCCTTCGGGATCGAAGGCCTGGACGGTCGCGCCGGCGGCGATCAGGGCAGGCGCGATGTCCAGAGACGGCGCATCGCGCATGTCGTCGGTGTTCGGCTTGAACGTCAGACCCAACAGGGCGACCGTCTTGCCCTGGACGCTCGTGCCCAACGTCGCGGCGACGCGGTCGGCCATGGCCTTCTTGCGGGCGTCGTTGACCTCGACCGTGGCCTCGATCAGCTTGGTCGGCGCGCCATACTGCTGGGCCGTGCGGACCAGGGCGATCGTGTCCTTGGGGAAGCACGAGCCGCCATAGCCGGGTCCGGCGTGCAGGAATTTCGAGCCGATCCGCTTGTCCAAGCCGATTCCGCGCGCGACCTGCTGAACGTCGGCGCCGACGGCTTCGCACAGGTCGGCCATCTCGTTGATGAAGGTGATCTTCATCGCCAGGAAGGCGTTGGCGGCGTATTTGATCAGCTCGGACGTGCGACGGCCCACGAACAGCAGCGGGCTCTCGTTCAGATTCAGCGGACGATAGAGTTCGCTCATGACCTTCTGCGCGCGGCCGCCGGCGTCGCCGGTCATGTCGTCGATGCCGATGACCACGCGGTCCGGGCGTTTGAAGTCGCCGATGGCGGCGCCTTCACGAAGGAATTCGGGGTTGGAGACGACGGCGAAGTCGGCGTTAGAATTGGTCTTGCGGATGATGGCTTCGACTTCGTCTCCCGTGCCGACCGGAACGGTCGATTTGGTGACGACGACCGTGAAGCCTTCGATCAGGCCGGCGATTTCTTCAGCGGCGGCGTGGACGTAGGACAGGTCGGCATGACCGTCGCCGCGCCGCGTCGGCGTGCCCACGGCGATGAAGACGGCGTCGGCCCGGCGAATGGCCTCGGCGCCGTCCAGGGTGAAGAACAGTCGGCCTTCGCGCACATTGGCGGCGACCAGATCATCCAGCCCCGGCTCATAGATCGGGATCTCGCCACGCTCCAGCCGCTCGATCTTGGACGGGTCCTTGTCGATGCAGGTGACGACATGGCCGAAGTCGGCGAAACAGGCGCCGGACACCAGGCCCACATAGCCCGTCCCAATCATCGCTACGCGCATCGAAATCCCTCATCAGCCGCGAGCCGACCTTTAGCGGTGCGGCGCGCCCGGGGACAATGGCTTTTGGTTTCGCGGTGCAACGGGTGTGCAGCCGACGCCGTCCAGCGTCGGCTGCAGGATCATGGGTTAGAGGACGCCGATCATCGAGGCGACTAGCGGGTGACGGACGATGTCGCGCTCGGCCAGACGCACCACGGCGATGTCGGGTACGGCCTCCAGTCGCGCCGAGATGTCCGACAGGCCCGAGATGCCGGGCAGCAGGTCCGACTGCTGCGGATCGCCGGTCACCACCATGGTCGAATGCCAGCCCAGACGGGTCAGCAGCATCTTCAGCTGGACGTAGGTGCAGTTCTGCGCCTCGTCCACGACGATGAAGGCGTTGTTCAACGTGCGGCCGCGCATATAGCCGACCGGGGCGATCTCGATCAGACCTTCGGCCATCAGCGCCTTGACCCGCTTCATCGACAGACGATCGGACAGGGCGTCGTAGAGCGGGCGCAGATAGGGGGCCAGCTTGTCTTCCATGTCGCCGGGCAGGAAGCCGATTGATTCGCCGGCCTCGACAGCGGGGCGGCTGAGGACAATCCGGCCCACCTTGCCCGCCTCCAGCGCCTCGACCGCCTTGGCGACGGCGAGATAGGTCTTGCCGGTGCCTGCGGGACCCAGGGCCATGACCAGGTTGTGGTGATCGATGGCCTCCATCAGTTCGCCCTGGCCCTCGGACTTGGGCTTCAGCGTCTTCAGGTAGCCTTGGTCGCGGTCGTCGTTCGAAGGATAGGGCGACCACCCTGATCGCTCGTTATGCGGGGCGTGAAGCCGACGAACTTTCGACTCCTCCATGAAATCACGCGAATCCAGGATTCCGTGTTCACGCGTTTGACGCTTGGTTGCAGCACGCTTGGTCATGGACGCCTCCAGGGCATGAAAAAAGGCGGACCCGAACGGGCGCCGCCTTGGATGGTCTTGGGGAGGAAGAGGTCGCGACCTGCACAGCAGCGGCCCGGATCGACAGCAGGGGCGTCTGCAACGGGGTGAGCCCGCCGCCGAACAACCGAACCAGGATCCCAACGCGCCACGCGAAAGCCCCGACTTGATGACCGGATCGGGCTTGATCCGGTTTCGGATCCGGGGCCGAAATGGCGACCCGCGAATCGCATCAACAGAATGATGCTATCGTGGTTAGCGATCCGTTAAAGCCCTCGTTTTTCAAAGATTAGGCGGTGTACAGATGACCATTTACGCCTTGGGCGACAGCAAACCGCAGCTTCCGCCGCAGGGCGAATACTGGGTGGCGCCAAGCGCATCGGTGATAGGGAATGTGATTCTCCATCCCAACGCCAGTGTCTGGTTCGGCGCCGTGCTGCGCGGAGACAACGATCCGATCACAGTGGGGCCTGACAGCAATATTCAGGACGGCAGCGTGCTTCACACCGACATGGGGTCGCCGCTGACGCTGGGGCGCGGCGTGACGGTCGGACACAAGGCCATGCTGCATGGCTGCGAGGTCGGCGACTACAGCCTGATCGGCATCGGGGCGGTGGTGCTGAACGGGGTCAAGATCGGCCGGAACTGCATCATCGGCGCCAATGCGCTGATCACCGAGGGCAAGATCATCCCGGACAACAGTCTGGTGGTGGGGCAACCGGGCAAGGTGGTGCGGGAACGTGACCCGGCGCACATCGCCGTGCTGCAGATGTCGGCCGACCATTATGTGCAAAACTGGAAGCGGTTCGCGGCGGAGCTTCGGTCTCTATGATCGGCTGAGGACGGTTCGCGCCGCCGCCGCATCGGCGTTGATCTGGGTCTCCAGGGCGTCGAGACCGTCGAAGGTCTCCTCGCCACGCAGCCAGGCGACCAGTTCGGTGTCCAGAGTCTGGCCGTACAGGTCGCCGTCGAAATCAAACAGCCAGACCTCCATCAGCGGGGTCTCAAGCGCATACATGGGACGCACGCCCAGGCTTGCGACGCCGTCGATCACCCGTCCGTCCGGCAAACGGCTGCGGGTCGCATAGACGCCGTAGGCAGCACGCATATAATCGCCGAGCGCGATGTTGGCCGTCGGCACGCCGATGGTGCGACCGCGCTTGTCGCCGTGAATCACCTCGCCGCGAATAGCGAAGGGGCGGCCCAGGATGGCGGCGGCGCGGGCCATGTCGCCGGCCTTCAAGGCCTCGCGAACGGCGCTGGACGACAGCTTCAGCCCATCCGCGTCATCCAGCCGTTCGGCGACCGAGACGGTGAAGCCCAGCCGCTCGCCGTAGGCGCGCAAGGCCTCGGGCGAGCCGGATCGGCCCTTGCCGAAGGTGAAATCGAACCCGACGGCGGCGTGGCGGATGCTCAGACCCTCGGCCAGAACTCGCTCGGCGAAGGCGGCGTCGGTCATGCCGGCCATCTCGGCGTCGAAGGGCAGAAGATACAGGATGTCCACACCCAGCGGCGCCAGGGCCTCGGCCATCTGGTCGGACGTCATCAGTCGAAAGGGCGCGGCGTCTTTCTGGAACCAGCGGCGGGGATGAGGATCGAAGCTGACGACGCCCAGCGGCGCGCCCAGCCGTTCGGCCGCTTCGCGTGCGCCGGCGATGACGGCCTGATGTCCACGATGCACGCCGTCGAAGGCGCCGACGGCGACCGCCGCGCCTTTCAGCGCGTCCGGCAGGTCGCACCAGTCGCGGACAATCTGCATCAACGCTGGGACGGTTTGCGCCGGCGCGGCACGCGGACGACGGCGACGCCGTCCATGATCATGGTCTCGCCGACGAAGCCTTCGCAGCTGAGCTTGACCCGCGCGCTCTCGGGCTCGACCTCGATCACCGTGATCAGGATGCGCACGACGTCGTCGATCCGCACCGGCTGATGGAAGGCCAGGGTCTGGGAAATGTAGATCGAGCCGGCGCCCGGCAGGATGGTGCCGACTACGGCCGAGCCGAACGAGGCGCTGAGCAGGCCGTGAGCGATCCGGCCGCGATAGGCGGTCTTGGAGGCGAAGGCCTCGTCCAGATGCACCGGGTTGAAGTCGTCGGACGCCTCGGCGAACAGCCGAATGCGGTCCTCCGTCGCGACGACGATTTTCTCGGCCGCCATGCCGACGTGAAGTTCGTCCAGGATGTAACCACCGGACGGATGCTGCTGAACCAATTCGACCATGGATGAGGCTTTAGCGGCGGTGCGACAAAATGGCGAGCCTTACCAGTTCAGTTCGAGCGCGGCGTATCGCGCATAGGTCGTTTCCGCCTTCAGCAAAGCGGCGGCGCGGGCGGGATCGAGCCCGCCGTCTTCGCCCTTGGCCTGGTCGCCGTGGATGCCCTGGGCGATGAACAGGCAGTCCAGCCCTTGCGCGTTTGCGCCCATCACGTCGGTGACGACGCCGTCGCCGATGCACAGGACGCGCGAGCGATCGACGGGGCGGGCCAGCAGGCCTTCCGCCTCCTTGATCGCCAGGTCGTAGATCGGGGCGAAGGGCTTGCCCGCCATGACGACCCGGCCGCCCTGCGATTCATAGAGGTCGGCCAGCGCTCCGCCGCAGTAGATCAGCTGGTCGCCGCGTTGGACGACCCGGTCGGGATTGGCGCAGATCAGTTCGATGTCACGTGCGGCGCCGACGGCGAACCGCTCACGGTAGTCTTCGGGCGTTTCGACGGTGTCGTCGACCGGGCCGGTGACGGAGATGAAGGCGGCGTCATCAGGCGACGCGGCGCGCTCGAGGCCAAGGCCGGCGTACAGCGGCGCGTCCCGTTCGGGGCCGACGATCCAGGCTGGACCGGGCGCGCGCTTGGCCAGTTCGGCGCGGGTAGCGTCGCCGGAGGTGACGAAGGCCTTCCATGCCTCGCGCGGCACGCCCAGCCCGTCCAGCTGAGCGATCACGTCCGAGGCCGGGCGGGGCGAGTTGGAGATCAGCACGACGTGGCCGCCCTCGCGGTTGAACCGCGTAAGCGCCTCGCACGGCGCGGCCCAGCTCTCGCGGCCATTATGGATCACGCCCCACACGTCGCAGAGCAGGATGTCATAGTCGCCAGCGACGGCGCCGAGGTGGGGCAGGGCGTGGGGGAGGGTCATGGGACTTTGGTAGCCGCTACGACGCAGAGGCGAAAGTCTCCTCCCCATGAAATGGGGAGGGGGACCGCGAAGCGGTGGAGGGGTTCTTGAAACTGGCCCGGCGCCTGTTTTGGGGGAAGACCCCCTCCGTCGCGGCGCGAAGGGGCGCCGCGCCACCTCCCCGCAAAGCGGGGAGGAGACGGGACAGTGGCTCTAGTAACGCCTGCGCTGCTCGGCGCTGCGCAGGGTGGAGCGCAGGAACTCGGCCGGGGGGTCGGTTTCGGCCAGCACCTGTTCCTTGATGGCGCGGGGTTCGCCGAACAGGTGGCCCTGGCCCATGCCCACGTCCAGTTCGAGGATGTCGACGACCTGGCGTTCGTTCTCGACCTTTTCGGCGATGACCTCGACGCCGTAGCGGCGGGTCAGGGCGGCGAAGTCGGCGGCCTGGATGTCGGGCATGGAGCGCAAGGGCGCGCCGCCGTCCAGGTCCAGCAGTTGCTCGATCATCAGGTCGGCCGCGACCTTGATGAACTTGACGTCCGAGCGCTGCAGGTCGGCGAAGTCGAGGTCCAGCGTCTGGACCTTATCCAGCGAGAAGCGGAAGCCCAGGTCGGCCAGCTTGGCCATGTTGCGCGCCTCGATGGCGCCGCGGGCGTCGAAGGTGGCCTGACCCAGTTCGAAGATCAGTGCCTGGTTCAGGTCGCGGTTCTCGCTGAGGAAGTCCAAGAACTGCGGGAAGAAGGTCTCGTCGCCCAGCGAGGTCAGGGCCACGTTGCAGAAGACGCCGACCTTGCGATCCTGACGCGCCAGCCGCCGCACGATCTGGGCGCAGCGGAATAGCAGCAGATTGTCGATCGCCGGCACCAGGCCCTCGCCCTCGGCCAGGGACAGATATTCGGCCGGCATCATGACGCGGTCGGTGGCGTCGCGCAGCCGAGTGAAGCTCTCGTAGAAGATCGTCCGGCGCTGGGGCAGGGAGACAACCGGCTGCAGATACAGATCGACGCGCCCTTCGCTGAGCGCTTCGTGGATGGTGCGCAGCAGTACGTTGGACTGTGCCATGCGACGGCCCTCGAAGGTCTCGACGCCGATATGCGGCGCGGCGGCCAAGCGCTCGTCGATGCTTTCGCTCATCTGCTGGACCAGCGATTCCAGCATCCGGACCTCGCCGGTCAGGGCGTCGGTGTCGGACAGGACGCCGGTCTCGATGGCGTGCGCCAGTTCGGTCAGGGCGCCCTGGGTCGATTCCATCGCATCGGCGAGCAGACGGTGGGCCTCGCGGACCTGGCCGATTTCCTTTTTCAGGACGCGGCGCTCGGCGATGCCGGTGACGATGCCGTGGAAGGCGCCCAGCAGACCCAGTGCACCGAGCGTTCCGGCCACGCCTGCGCCGATCCCCAAGCCCGCGCGCCACAGGAAGGCGCCCACGGTCATGCCGAGGAACAGATAGGCGAAGTAGAGAAAGCCCGTTGTTACGTTGCGCATCGGCTGGCGGTCGGCCACTCCCGGATGGAATCGCCTGAGTATCAGGCTATCAATGTCATTCGGCTAGAGCGGGGCTGCAAATATCCCCGCCAAACCTACGGGAAACGCAATGGAACTGTTCGATCTGACCGGCAAGGTCGCAATCATCACCGGCTCATCGCGGGGAATCGGCAAGGCCATCGCCGAGCGGCTGGCCGAACATGGCGCCAAGGTCGTCATCTCGTCGCGCAAGGCCGGGCCGTGCGACGAGGTCGCCGCCGAGATCAATGGCAAGCACGGCGAGGGTCGGGCCATCGCTGTTCCCGCCAACATCGCCTCGAAGGAGGATTTGCAGCGGCTGGTCGATGAGACCAACGCCGCCTTCGGCCAGATCGATATCCTGGTCTGCAACGCCGCGACCAATCCCTATGCCGGGCCGATGGCGGGCATCGCCGACGACCAGTTCGAAAAGATCCTGCAGAATAACGTCATCTCGAACCACTGGCTGATCCAGATGGTCGCGCCACAGATGGTGGAGCGCAAGGACGGGTCGATCCTGGTGATCTCGTCCATCGGGGGCCTGCGCGGCAATGCGTTGATCGGCGCCTACAATATTTCGAAGGCCGCCGACATGCAGCTGGTGCGCAATCTGGCGGTGGAGTGGGGGCCGTCTAACGTGCGGGTCAACTGCATCGCGCCTGGGCTGGTTCAGACCGACTTCGCCAAGTACCTGTGGGAGAACCCGGAGCTTCTGAAACAGGTCACCGAGCCGGCGCCCCTGAAAAGGATCGGCCAGCCCGATGAAATCGCGGGCACGGCGGTCTATCTGTGCAGCCCTGCGTCGGCCTATGTGACCGGCCAGACCCTTGTGGTGGACGGTGGATTGACGATTGCCTGGTGAAGACACGCGCTCAAGCCGCCCGACGGGCGGTAGCGCGACAAGCGTGAAGCAGGATCTGATCTGGCGCCTGGAGGCCTTCGGCTTTCAGGCGCTGTTCGGCTTTCTGCGCCTGTTGGGCGTCGAGCGGGCTTCGGGGTTGGGCGGCTGGCTGCTGCGCACCCTGGGGCCGCTGACCGGCACGCAGAAGACGGTGATGCGAAACCTCCGCATCGCCTTTCCCGACATGCCGAGCGATGAGCGCGAGGCCCTGGCCCTGGCGCAGTGGGACCAGACGGGCCGGACCTTCGCTGAGCTGGCGGTCATGGACCATCTGACGCCTGAAGGCGGGCGGGTCGAGGTGGTCGGGATGGAGCGGCTGCACGCCCTGCGCGACAGCGGCAAACCAGCGGTGCTGATCTCGGGCCACCTGGCCAACTTCGAGGTGATGGCGGCGGTGATCATGGCCTCGGGCGTGCCGTGTCAGGTGACCTATCGCGCCGCCAATAATCCGTACGTCGACACCCTGATCCGCCAGAGCCGGGAGCGATACGGCATCCGCCTGTTCGCGCCCAAGGGCGACGGGACGCGCGAGCTGATGGCGGGGATGAAGCGCGGCGACTCCATCGCCTTGCTGGTCGATCAGAAATACAATCAGGGGCCGGAGGTGGAGTTCTTCGGCCAGCCGGTGAACGCATCGCCTGGAGCGGCGAGGCTGGCGTTGAAGTTCGACACGGTCATGCTGCCGCTGTCGGTGGTGCGCCTGCCTGGCGTGCGATTCCGGGTCACGGCGCACGAGCCGATCGTGGTCAATCAAAGCGAGGACAAGGCGGCCGATACTCTGGCGGGCATCCAGGCCGCCAATCGCTTCGTCGAGGACCGGGTCAGAGAGCATCCCGTGGACTGGTTCTGGGTCCACAAGCGTTGGCCGGACAAGGTCTATGCGGCGTTGGACCGCGAGGCGTCCGATCCTCGACGGTAGGGCCCGGCGTAGTCGGGCGTATCGCGGCGTCGACGGCAGGGGCCGATATAGCCGTCGGCCTTGATGAAGGGGCGCGGCTTCATGATGACGGCGTTCAACCGATCCAGCACGGCCTTGGCGGTGATCGGCTTGACGATGAACTCGGTCACCCCGGCGTCGCGGGCCTCGTAGACGCGGCTTCGTTCGGAATGGCCGGTCATCATGATGATCGGCAGAAACGGATTGGGGCTGTCGGGGCTGGTGCGGACGAGGCGGGTGAACTCGACCCCGTCCAGCGGGAACATGTTGAAATCGACGATGGCCAGATCGATCGCGTGGCGACGCAGCAGATCGAAAGCCGTCGCGCCTTCGGACGCCTCATAGACGTTGCGGATGTCGGCCGAATGCAGCACGGCTGACGCGATGGCGCGCATATTCTGATTGTCGTCCACAAGCAGGACGTTCAGCGATTTCAGAGAAAACATCGGGCCCCGCCAGATCTTGGATTGAGGCTAAGTGGATATGCGTAGTCTCGCAAGAGGAGCCTTTGATCAGGCTAGACTTTCTGGAACACGCGCCCCGATCATGAGTGACGGATCCAGGTTGCGATCGCGCCATTTCATGCGCCAGCACAGGTGGGGGCCGGTGGCGCGGCCGGTCATGCCGACGCGGCCCAGCGCATCGCCGCGCCGGACGCGCTGGCCCAGCGCCACGTCCAGCCGCGACTGGTGCAGATAGCAGCTGATCAGGCCCTGGCCGTGGTCGATCAGGGTCAGGCCGCCCTCGAAATGCATGTCGGGGCGAACGAAGGCGATGCGGCCGTCGGCGGGTGCGCGGATCACGCTGCCCTGGGGGGCGGCCAGGTCGATGCCGTAGTGTGGCCGGGCGGGCGTGCCGTTCAGGACGCGCTGAGCGCCCCAGGCGCTGGAGACGCGGTAGCTCTCCAGCGGCCAGACGAAGCCGTCCTTGAAGTCGTCGGAGTCGATGCGGCTGGCGAAGCCCTCCGTCTTCAGCGCGATCTCCTGCTGGATGCGGGCCAGGAGGGCGGGATCGCTGGGCTCGACGGTCGAGGGCGGCAGGCCGTTCACACTGGTTGAGGGGAAGGCGTAGGGAGCGATGTCGAGCATACGTCGGGCGGTTCGTTCGCCGGACCGGGCCTCGACCTGGGTGGTTGGACCGGCGTCGCGATCAAAGCCGATCACGAAGAGCCCGGCGGCCGAGGCGGTGGTCAGAGCCTCGCCATCGACGAAGATCAAGGCGCGCGGCGCAGTACTACCGAAGGCGTAGCCGCCCTGACGCCAAGCACCGTTCAAGGCCAGCGGCAGGGTGCCGCGATCCTCAGCCATCAGCGGCGCGGCGATCAGGCTGGCGCCCGCGCCGGTCAGCAGGGCGCGGCGCGACGGGATCATTGATCGCCTTGCTGGGCCGCGATGAATTCGGCAGGGCCGAAATAGGGCTGCTGACGGCTGGGGCTCCAGTAGCGGAGGACTTCCAGCGGGATCGGTTTGTCCGTCACGGCGCAGCGCACGAAGCGGCCGGGCTTCAGGACGGCGAACTCGCCGTCGCCATAGTGAAGAACGGCCTGATCTGCGGCGATTTTGTCCATGAGCAGACGATAGCGGGCGGCGCGCGGTGCGGAAAGGGGCTCAGGGCGCCGCGACCGCATCCGTGATCGGGCCGTCCGCGGCTGCGGGTCGGATCGCGCCGGCGGTGGGCGGCTTCGGCTTTCCGCCCATCCGGTCGGTGAACAGAAAGACGAAGGGGTTCAGCGAGATCGACAGCAGGGCGGCGGCCAGGATCAGGTCGTGGGTCTCGCGGCTCATGGCGCCCAGGGATACGCCGAGCGCCGCCAGGATGAAGGAGAACTCGCCGATCTGGGCCAGGGACGCCGCGACGGTGAAGCCAGTTGGGCGATCCAGCTTGAAGGTCTTGGTGATGACCAGGGCCGCAACCGACTTGCCGACAATGACGATGCCCAGCACGCCCAGGACCGCCCACGGTTGGCGCACCACGATCATCGGGTCGAACAGCATGCCGACCGAGACGAAGAACAATACGGCGAAGGCGTCGCGCAGCGGCAGTGACCGCTCGGCCGCATTGTGACCCAGGGGCGAGGCGTTCATCACCAGACCAGCCAGGAAGGCGCCCAGCGCGAAGGAATGGAACAGGAAATAGGCCAGCCAGGCGATGCCCAGGGCGATGGCCAGAACGCCCAGGGTGAACAGCTCGCGCGACTTGGTGTGGGCGATGCGGATCAGCAGCCAGGGAATGACCTTGCCGCCGACGACCAGCATGCCGACGACGAACAGCACGACCTTGAGCAGGGTTAGGCCGACGTCGGTCCCTAGCGCAGCGAAATCCGTCTGGGTTCCGGCCGGGACCAAGATCATGGGCAGCATGACCAGGGCGATGACGATGACCAGATCCTCGACGATCAGCCAGCCCACGGCGATGCGGCCGATCTCGCCCTTGACCTGTTTGCGCTCTTCCAAAGCGCGCAGCAGAACCACGGTCGAGGCGACGGACAGGGCGAAACCCATCAGCAGAGCCTCGACATCGCCCAGGCCCAGCACAAACCGGCCGAGCCCCCACCCCAGCACGGTGGCGACGCCGATCTGAACCAAGGCGCCGGGGATGGCGACCTTTCGGACCTGCATCAGATCCTTGGGCGAGAAGTGCAGGCCGACGCCGAACATCAGCAGGATGACGCCGATCTCGGCTAACTGCGGCGCCAGTTCGGTGTCGGCGACGAAGCCGCCCGTATAGGGCCCGACGACGACCCCCGCGACCAGATAGCCCACCAGGGGCGACAGTTTCAGCCGATGCGCCAGCATGCCGAACACGAAGGCGAGGACGAAGCCCCCGACCAGGGTGAGAATCAGGCTGTCGGCATGCGGCATCAGGGCTCCTGTCGCGAGCGAAGGTGTGATTTGGGTAGGCTTTGCAGTTGGGGCGCGAGGGGCGGTTTGACAAGATGACGCGGTGTCGCGCGGGACGGAAAACGGCTTCGACTTACCGGCCTTGGCCTGCGAAGTTCATGAGCGCCGGGCCTTCGCCCGGAGTGTGAGTTGTAAGTACCGTTTCGACGAAGGGTATGACGCTCCGCGCGGAGGGTTGGCCTGCAAGCTCGGGGCGCCGAGCGGTGGCGGTCTTATCGCCTAACCCCATAAGCCTGCGACGGGCGGGTCGGAGCAGCGATCCCCGATCCCCGGTCCGGCCGAGTATCCCCCTCGACCCTGCGACGCGACTGCGGACGCCGGGGCGATTCCCCGGCTGATCAGCCCGGCGCCGCGATGGGATTTCACCATCGCTCCCGTTCCATCCGCTCCCGCCGCCGCAAGGTCGCAGGCCAAGCGAGCCCTCCGGTGCGACGAGACGGCGGCATTATGGGGCCGTTTGACCCCGTGGATGGGCGACGGGGGACATAAATCGGCAAGCGGTTGGAATTGTTGGAAATGGATCAGCGGCATTGAGATGGCTGACCAGCGCCACCTCCCCATTTCATGGGGAGGTGGCGCGGCGCGCCTTCGCGCCGTGACGGAGGGGCTCTTCACCGCATCGCGGGCCTGTGGCACCTCAAGAACCCCTCCACCGCTTCGCGGTCCCCCTCCCCACGCGTGGGGAGGAGACGATGTTGTGCTGTCCTTCTCCCCCGAGGGGAGAAGGGTTCGTCAGGCGTGCGTCTGGTCCCAGTACCGAACCGCATCGGCGTCGCGGGCCGAGAGGTCGGGGTAGGCGGGGTCGGAGCCGACGTCGGGGACGCGGCGCCATGAGCGGGCGCATTTGGGGTAATCGGCGACAGCGACCGTGACCGAGATGGTCTCGCCTTCGACAAGATCGACGCCCGAGGTGCGGAAGATTTCGGCCGCGTCGAGGCCCTCGAACGGGGCGAAGGCTGAGGCCGGGGCGGTGACGGTCGGCCACGCGTCCAGGGCGCCGCCGATCAGCTTCTCGCGGCGGGCGGCTTCGAGCGATTCATTGACCACTTCGAGGACTGTATTGATCGCCGCCCAACGCTCGGCTTCGGCCGGGTTGCTCCATTCGGCCGGGGTGTCGGGCATCACCCGCGCGCAGTTGGAGCCGACGTCGGGGAAGCGCGTGGTCCAGGCCTCTTCCATGGTGAAGGGCGTCAGCGGGGCCAGCCAGGCGGTGAGGCGCATGAACACTTCGTCCATCACCGTGCGGGCGGCGCGGCGACGCTGGCTGTCGGGGCGGTCGCAGTACAGGGCGTCCTTGCGGATGTCGAAATACAGGGCCGACAGGTCGCCGGCGCAGAACTCCAGCACCGGACGGACGACGTCTTGGAAGCGGTATTCGCCGTAGGCCGCACGGACCTGAGCGTCGAGCTCGTGCAGGCGGTGCAGGACGAACTTCTCAAGCGGCGGCATCTGGTCTAGCGGCAGGCGTTCGGCCTCGTCGAAATCGGCCAGGGCGCCCAGCAGATAGCGGACGGTGTTCCTGAGCTTGCGATAGGCGTCGACCGTGGTCTGCAGGATCTGTTTGCCGATCCGCTGGTCGTCCGAATAGTCGACCAGGGCCACCCACAGACGCAGGATGTCGGCGCCCGACTCCTTGATGATGGTCAGGGGGTCGGTGGTGTTGCCCTTGGACTTGGACATCTTCTCCCCCTTCTCGTCGAGGGTGAAGCCGTGGGTCAGGACCGCCTTGAACGGGGCGCGGCCGCGCGTGCCGCAGCCTTCCAGCAGGGACGACTGGAACCAGCCGCGGTGCTGGTCGGAGCCTTCCAGATAGAGGTCGGCAGGCCAGTGGGCGGGACGGTCGCCGGTGTAGCCGTTTTCCGGCAGGCGCGGGTCCAGCGTGAAGGCGTGGGTCGAACCGGAGTCGAACCAGACGTCCAGAATGTCCTCGACCTTTTCATAGCGGGCCGGGTCGTGGGCGCCCAGGAAGTCGCTGTCGGGCGCGGTGAACCAGATGTCGGCCCCGTGTTCGGCGACGGCCGCGACGATGCGGGCGTCGACCTCGGGGTCATGCAGGGGCTGGCCCGTCTGTTTGTCGATGAACATGGCCAGAGGCGTGCCCCAGGCGCGCTGGCGGCTGACCAGCCAGTCGGGACGACCCTCGACCATCGAGCGGATGCGGTTCTTGCCGGCGACCGGGTGGAAGGCGGTGGCGTCGATGGCGTTCAGCGCCGTCTCGCGCAGGGTGTCGCCGCTCTTCAGGGGCTGATCCATGCGGATGAACCACTGAGGGGTGTTGCGGAAGATGATCGGGGCCTTCGAGCGCCAGCTGTGCGGATAGGAATGCTCCAGCCGCCCGCGCGCCAGCAGATTGCCGGCCTCGATCAGCTTTTCCATCACCGCGCCATTGGCGGGACCGAACTTGCCGGTCTTCTTGCCTTCGGTCTCCAGCACCTTCAGGCCCGCGAACAGGGGGACGCCGGGGTAGTAGGCGCCGTCGGGATCGACGGTATCGGGCACCTCGTGATGACCGTGGGCCTTCCAGACCTCGAAGTCGTCAGCGCCGTGGCCGGGCGCGGTGTGAACGAAGCCGGTGCCGGCGTCGTCGGTGACGTGGTCGCCGGCCAGAAGCGGAACCGAGAAGCCATAGCCGCTGTCGAGCGCGGCCAGCGGGTGGGCGGTCTCAAGGCCCGACGGATTGATGTCGTAGACGCGGGTCCAGGCGGCGATCTTGGCGGCCTTGAACACCTCCTCGGCCAGCTTGTCGGCCAGGATCAGGCGGTCGCCGGGCTTGGCCCAGGGCGCGAACTCCAGGCCCTCCTCCATGGCCGTGACCTCATACAGGCCATAGGCGATCTCGGGGCCGTAGCTGATGGCGCGGTTGGCCGGGATGGTCCAGGGCGTGGTCGTCCAGATGACGATGGACGGGGTGCTGGAGCGGAAGGCCAGGAGGTCGTCGGGATGGTCGTCGGACATGGCCGTGACCGGGAACTTGACCCAGATCGTCGGGCTGACGTGGTCGTGGTATTCGATCTCGGCGTCGGCAAGCGCCGTACGCTCGACCGGCGACCACATGACGGGCTTGGAACCGCGATAGAGCTGGCCCGAGTTCTTAATCTTGTGGAACTCGGCGACGATGGCCGCCTCGGAGGTGAAGTCCATGGTGGCGTAGCGGTTGGCGAAGTCGCCGACGATGCCCAGCCGGTGGAACTGGTCCTTTTGCAGGTCGATGTATTTGCCGGCGTATTCGCGACAGGCGCGGCGGAACTCGTCCTTGGACACCTCGTCCTTGCGGCGGCCCTTGGCGCGGAACTGCTCCTCGATCTTCCACTCGATCGGCAGGCCGTGGCAGTCCCAGCCGGGGACGTAGTCGACGTCGTAACCCAGGAGGAACCGGCTGCGGACCACGAAGTCCTTCAGCGTCTTGTTCAACGCATGGCCGATATGGATGTCGCCGTTGGCGTAGGGCGGGCCGTCATGCAGGACGTAGAGGGGGGCGTTCTGCTTCTGCCGCTCGGCGCGCAGGGTCCCGTAGAGGTCGCCCCACTGTTCCAGAATGACCGGCTCCTTCTGGGGCAGGCCGCCGCGCATGGGGAAGGGCGTCTCGGGCAGGAAGACGGTGTCGCGATAGTCGCGGGCGGTGGATTCGGAGGTGTTTTCGGGGGCGTCGGCCATGGGTCGTCTCGGCGTCTTGAAAATTAGGTCGCTGTCTTCGTTCGCCCGATCATCAGGGCGGTCTTCCCGGCGTGCACGGGGCCATGAGGCCCAGGAGCGCTACGCCGGGCGGCTAATCGAAATCAGGCGAATGGAGACGCGGACGGTCATTGTGCGGGCGGTCTAGCAGACGGATGCGGCATTGCGCCATCCCGAAGCGCAGGCCTCATCAACGGAAACGAAAGGCTTTTGCGGTTTTGTGACGGGAGGATCGGCCGGAATCTTGTTCGGCCGACACGATATTCGCTTGGGAGTTCCCGCCGATGCGGCTGCGGATCACGAAATGGATGCTGGGCCTGGCGGCCGGTCTCGCCGTCTCGGCGGGCGCCGGAGCCGCGCTGGCGCAATGCACGTCCGGCTGTCAGCCGCCGCCCTGCACGTCGTGCGAGCCGCCGCCTCCGCCTGAGCCGCCGCCCTGCAACGGCGGTGGAAACTGCGGTCCCGGCGGCGGTGGAAACTGGAACGGCAACATCAACACCAACGTCAATGTGAACGTGAACCTTGGCGCGAGCGCCAATGCGAACGCGGGCGCCGGGGCCAACGCCAACGCGGGCGCACGGTCCTACGTCAATGCGCGCGCCGGCGGGTTTTCGGGCAGCTTCGGCGGGGGCGGCGGCGCGGCCTATGTCAGCGTCGATCAGCCCTATCCGACCACGATCCAGGGCCTGGCCGTCGAGGGCGTGATCGCACAGACGGTGCGCACCCCCTACAGCGCCTTCCGCAGCATGATGAAGCGGGTCGTGATCCAGGCGGTCTGCATCGACGACCGCCAGGTGCCGCACCCCGCCTCGCAGGTGCGGCCGGATCGCGAGATCGCCGAAGGGTTCGAGGGCGAGCTGTACCGCTGTCTGTCGGGCACGTGGCTGCAGGCGACGATCGCCGACTACAATGGCGACATCAGCTTTGATCACGGCACGACCCTGACCTGCCGCAAGCATGAGGCGCTGTGGTACGGGACGGGCGGCAAGCTGGAATGCCGGCCCGAGAAGCCCGAGCGGGATTGCAACGAGCGTTCGCTGCTGCGTCGCTATGGCGCCGGGATCAAGATCCTGACGATGTATCGCGAAGAGGAATACACCGAATACCGTGAGGAGCAGGTCGAGAGCGCGACCGTGCTGACCGGGGTGATCACCTTGGACGGCGGCGTGGGCGGCCGGGTCTTCTGAACCGGACCTAAACACGCCCGTTCAGCCGCCGATCAGGCGGGACATGAGATAAGGCGACCGTCGGCTCTCCGTCGACGATCCTGACGACTGGCCCCGGTTCGCGAGAACCGGGGCCTTTTTCGTGGGCGTTACTGGGCCGCCGCTTGAGCGGTGACGGTGGCGCGCCAGGCGCTGTCGGACTTCAGATACTGGCGAGCCAGGGCCTGAAGGTCGGCGGCGGTGACGGCTTCCAAGGTGGCGATCTGGTTGCGGGTCTGGTCCAGCGTCGCCGGGTCGCTCTGGGCCTGCGACAGCTGGGTCAGCCAGTAACCGTTGTCGGCCATGCTGCGACGGATGCGTTCGACCGCCGGGCGGCGGGCGCGGTTCAGTTCGTCCTCGCTGATCGGATTGTCGCGCAGGTCGGCGGCGATGGCGTCCACAGTCTCGAACAGCTTGGGCAGGGCCGCCGGCGGCGTTTCCGCCGTCACCGAGATGTAGCCGTAGCCCGGATAGGTGTCCGAGGCGGTCGAGCCGGCGCTGGGCGAATAGGCCAGGCCCTGCTTCTCGCGGATTTCGTCGTTCAGGCGCAGCTGAAGAACGTCCGACAGGATCGACAGCTGACGCGCGGTCTTGCGATCTTCGACCTGGTCGGTGGTCGGCCAGGCGACGAAGCCCAACGCCTGTTCGGCGGGTCCGGTGTGATACAGCTGGACCGGCGTGGCGGTCGGAGCCGGGAACTTGCGCACCGTCGAGCCGGCGGGCGGCGTGGGCGCCTGACCGCGCGAGGGCAGGGCGCCGAAGGTCGAGCCGACGGCGGCGATGACCGCGTCGATATCGACGTCGCCGACGACGGTGATCTCGACCGGACCCTGCGCCAGGGCCGAGCGAACGCCCGAGCGGATGTCGTCGATCTGGATCGCGGCGATCTGTTCGGCGGTCGGGGTCGTCTCACGCGCGTCGCCGCTGGCCAGCAGGCCCGAGGCGTCGCGTTGGAAGACGCCGCGCGGCGTGGCGCCTAGCTGAGCCAGGATCTGCGGGAACATGGCCTTGGTCTGTTCGAACGAGGCGCCGCGCAGACCGGGGTCCGTCAGGTAGGCGGCCAGAACCTGAAGCTCCAGCTGGAGATCGGCCGGTTTGGTGGCGCCGGCGAAGATATAGGCGTCGCCGGCCTGATTGACGGCGGCGCTGTAGGTGCGGCCGCTGAGGACGCGGTTCATCTCGTCTAGGCTGAGCTTGCCCAGACCGCCGGGGGCCAGGACGGTGCTGGCCATCGACAGGGGCGACAGGGTGTCGGCAGGCAGGCCCAGTTCGCCAAGACCGGTGCGGGCGCTGACCAGAATCTGATCGGCGCGGAAGTCGGTCTTCTTGATGTTCAGCAGCGTGCCGTTCGGGAAGCGGACCAGGGTCGCGCCGAGATCGGCCACTTCCGAACGGGCGGCGGGCACCGCGGGGGCGCCGAAGTTGTCATAAGGCCATTTCAACTCGGCCTCGGCGGCGCGGGCTTGCACCGGGGTGTTGCGCGAGGCCTCCAGCGCAGCGGTGACGGCGGCCTCGCCGCCCTCGACCGGGACGGGGGAGCTGAACAGAAGCAGCGGGCCCTGGCCCTCGAAGACCGCCTTGGTCGCCTGATTGACATGGTCGATGGTCAGGCCTTCGACAGCCTTGTTGAACAGATCGAGATTGGTCTGGGGCGAGCTGAACACCTGGTCGTCGTTCACGGCGCCCAGAAGGCCGTTGGCCAGCGCCGAGGTCGAACGGGTCGCGGCCGAGGCGACGGCGTTCTGAAGCGCGGTGCGGGTGTTGACGATCTCGCGCTGAAGCTCGGCGTCGCTGACGCCGTATTCGGCCAGGCGACGGCTTTCCTGCTCGACGCTTTCCAGCGCGCGCTGCCAGCCGCCGGGATTGAAGGCGACCGACAGGGTGCCGGCGTCCAGGCTGTCGAACAGCGACTGATAGCCGGCGCCGGCGCCGATGAAGGGCGGGTTGTCGGCGCGGGCGATCTCGCCCAGGCGACGGTTCAGCACGGCCAGACCCAGGCCGCGACGGACGTCGGCGGCGCGTTCGGCGGCCGTGTCGGGGCTGAGGTCCGGGGCCTTGATCCAGTTGATCTGGATCGAGGATTGGATGCCCGGCTCGACCAAGATGCTGGTCTGCGGCTGACGCGGGGCGACGGTTCCCAGGTCGGGCTCGGGACCATCGGCGGCGGTCGGCGTCCAGTCGCCGAAGGCCGCGCGGACCTTGGCCTCCATCGCATCCACGTCGAAGTCGCCCACGGCGATGAAGGTGGCGCGCGAGGGGCGATAGTAGGCGTCGTAGAAGTCGACGAAGCGCTGGCGCGGCGCGGTGCGGATGATGTCGAGCTCGCCGAGGGGCAGGCGTTCAGAGAGCCGTTGACCGGGCGCCAGAAGGGCAAGCTGGGTCTTCAGCACGCGCGACTGCGGCGTGTCGCGGATACGTTCCTCGCCGACGATGACGCCGCGCTCGGAGTCGATGGCATCCGGCGCCATCAGAGCCGCCGACATCATCTCGCGCAAGATGTGCAGGCTGGGGTCGACCGTCTCATCCTTGGTATTGGGCAACTCCAGCACATAGGCGGTCTGGTCGAAGCTGGTGAAGGCGTTGGTGTCGGCGCCGAAGGCCAGACCCAGGCGTTCGAGGATGCGCAGCATCTCGTTTTCCGGCACGTCCTTGGTGCCGTTGAAGGCCATGTGCTCCATGAAGTGGGCCAGACCCTTCTGGTCGTCGCGCTCCATCAGCGAGCCGGCGTCGATGCGTAGGCGGAACGAGGCCTGGCCCGGAGGCGTCGCATTGTGCAGCAGGGCGTAGCGCATGCCGTTGGGCAGCAGGCCGTAACGGACGGCCGGATCGGCGGGAATGTCGCTGGCGGCCTGGGCCCAAGGGGCGGACGGCGCGACCTGACCGGCGGCGGCCGCAACGGGCGGCGCGGTCTGGGCGAGAGCGGGGGCGGCGAACGCCCCGGTGGTCAGGGCCAGTCCCGAGACGGCGACAAGCAGCAGATGACGCGCAGAACGCATGATATCACTCCGAAACCGCAACCCCCGATGGCGCGATGCCGGATGTGTAAAGGGTGCTTGCCTTCGCAGCAAGCGGGGCTGGCAAACCTTACCGACTTGTCATGTTCGGATCAGCCGCCGGGGCGGCTGATGTAGAAGCTGGCGCTGTTGCCGACCGCATTGGCGCCGACTACGGCGGTGCGGCCGGACGAGACCGTGGCGTTGGTGGTCGCGGTGACATTGCCGCTGTTGGTCTGGGTGTTGTTGACGTTGACGTCGCCGCCGCACTGGGAGCAGGCATAGCCGGTCACCGCATTGCCGACTGCGTCGGAGCCGACGTAGGCGTCATAGCCGTTGACGCCGACATAGGTCGCGTTGGCCTCGACACCGCCGGTGTTCAGCTGAGTGTTGTCCAGCTTCAGATAGATGTCGTTGTTGCCGGCGACCGTCTCGTTGGCGACGCTGCGGGCCGCCAGAACCGTCTGGCCCTGGAGGTTGGTCTGGACGCGGGCGTCGGCGCGGACGCGGCCGGCGTTGGCCTGGTCCGTCTGGATCAGCATGGAGCCGCCGGCATTGGCGGTGATCGCCTGGTTGGCCCCGGCGTTGGCGCCGACCGTCAGGTCCCAGCCGTTATCGACATAGACATCGGTGCGCGCCTCGGTCGTCGAGGCGGCGTTCGACTGACGGATGGCCAGATCCTGGTGCGAGGAGCCGGTGGTGTTGGTCTGGACCGCATTGGCGACGGCTTGGGACGAGAAGGTCGCAGGCGCGGGGATGTATTGAACGTCGGCGAAGGTCTCGGCGAAGACGGTGGTCTGGGCGCGCTGGTCGATGACGCCGGTCAGGGACGAGGAGGGGCCGCCCAGGGCGACGGTGTTGGCGACGGCGGTGCTGGTCGCGAAACCGCCTTGCAGCACGCGGCCGTTCGGCGCTTGGACATAGGTGCCCGCTTCGACCCGGTCGCCGGTCGCGGACTGGCTGGCGTCGGCGGCGAAGGTCGCGCGATCGGTGGTGACGCCCAGGTAGTTGCCGCGCGCGGTCGTATCGACGCTGAGTTGGCCGTCGGCCTCTCCGTTCACGACCACATTGCTGCGGGCCACGGTGGCGCCCGTAATCGACTGGCGCGAGACCAGGCCGGCGGAGGCGGCTGTGACCCCGCCTGCGAGCGCATTGCCCTGGGCGTTTGTGCTGACGGTCACCTGATCGACGGACAGGTCGATATCCACCAGGCCGGTGACGTCGCCGGTCTGGGTCTGGGTGCTGGAGCAGGTTTCGCCGGCTTGCGGATCGCAGGCCGGCGTTTGCTGGGCGCTCGCCTCAGTGGCGAGTGCGGCGAACGTCGCCGTCGCGGCCATCATGCCAACGAGTCGGATCGGCGCGGGTCTGGCCATTGTTGGTGTCCTGAGTGGGATAGGCCGGATAATAGCCGCCGGTCGGGCCGACCGTGGAATCGCCGAGCGGGTCGTTGGCGGGGTTCAGGCAGATTTCGGGGCCGGGCGCGCCATAGAGGTTGGCCATGAACTCGACCGTAGCCCGTTCGACCAGAGCGCGGACGGCCAGCTGCGTCGGCTCCATCCCGCCGGTGCCGGCCGAGATGTCGAAGACATTGCCGTTCAGGAAGTCGAACACGCCGGCCGAGATTTCGCGGCCGATGATCTGCTTCTGATAGGAAACGACATCGACCACCTCCAATGTGGTCGTCTGGACCAGGCGCAGGTCCATGGCGATATTCATCACATAGACGCGGTGATTGACGATGCCCGAACCGGGGCGATTGCTGTCGACCTCGCCGCCGGCGATGTCGAAGCCTCCGGAGCGGATGTTGTAGTTCACCTCGGTAATGCCGCCGACGACATAGAAGTCTGAGCCCGGCACCTGGCCGGCCAGGATGCGGCGGTACTGGGTGTCCTCTGGCCCCTTGGCGTCAGGAGCCTGGTCGCCGATCAGCTTGTTGTTGGCGTAGCGCAGCTCAAGCTCGGACACCGAGGTGTCGTAGCGTTCGACGATGCGGGCGCCGGCCTTGGCCAGGGCTGAGTTGGCCATCAGGGACGCGCCGCCGGTGATCTGGCGGCCGCCGTCGGACGACACCGTGCCGGTGTAGTCGCTGATCCGGCCGACAGCCATGCGCGGCGAGGGCAGGTTGTAGCGACGGGCGTAGTCGGCCAGGCAATAGAGCGCAGCGGAATAGGGTGTGGGGTTTGCGGTCACCGGCGCATTGCCGATCGGCGTCGCATATTGACCCGATGGACCCGCGACCGGGCTGACGCAACCGGCGAGCAGAAGGGCGACGGCCGAGACGGCGGCGGACCCCTTGATGAAATGACGGCGGCTCATGGCAGGTTGATGTTCCCGTTCAGGGCCGTACCGGCGTTGATGGCGCCGGTGTTGGTCTGGGTCGAGTTGACGATGACGGTGTTGCGGCTGCCCTGGACCACCACGTTCAGTTGATTGCCGATGGCGGTGGAGCCGCCGATGGTCGTGCCGCCGTTGCTGGACGCGCCTGCGCCGGCATAGGCCGAGGCCGCGCCGCCGGACTGGCTGGAATAGGATGAGGCGCCGGACTGGATGATTCCGTTGACGATCAGCCGATTGCCGTTGGCGTCACGCGTATAGCCGGTCGCGGCCGTATTGGCGGCCGTTCGCGCGCCGCCATAGCCCTGCTGGAAGCGCGAAGCGCCGCCCGAACCCGTCGACTGCGCGATCGCCGGCACGCTTGCAGCGGCGGCGAAGGCCATGACGGCGGTGGATACAAACAGCCTCTTGGCGGGCATTCCGGGGTTCCTCGCGCACAAACGGACGCCGGACCACGACCGTGATCCGCGCCC
This sequence comes from Brevundimonas diminuta, assembly GCF_022654015.1. Lineage (NCBI taxonomy): Bacteria > Pseudomonadati > Pseudomonadota > Alphaproteobacteria > Caulobacterales > Caulobacteraceae > Brevundimonas > Brevundimonas diminuta. The sequence goes on along the minus strand of NZ_CP073063.1, from coordinate 2,688,877 downwards.
CAACCTGCATTAAGGTTATTAAGAAGCGCTTGATGTGACGCAGGTCACTGAGCATTTGTGGCGCCATGTCAGACGCATCCGGTCGATTCGATCCGCCGAACAGCCGCCCGGCGCGAGAGCCGATGTTCAATGTGCCGCTGGTCGTGCTGCTGATCGCGGCATCGATGCCGACCCTCTATTTCTTCCAGCGCGACCTGCCCGACATGGGCATGAGCATGGCCTTCGCGCCCGTAGATCTGGAGCAGGGGCGGTGGGGCGGCCTGCTGACGGCGATGCTGCTGCACGGCGGCTGGACCCACGCCATCATGAATGCGGTGGCGGCGCTGGCGTTCGGGACGCCGGTGGCGCGGCTGTTCGGGACCAAGGTTGGTCCGACAGTCTTTCTGCTCTTCTATCTGGCGTGCGGCGTCTTGGCGTCGCTGGGCTATGGACTGATCCACTGGGGATCCAGCGAGCCGATGGTCGGCGCGTCCGGCGCCGTATTCGGCCTGATCGGCGCCGCGACACGACTGCTGGGCGGGCAGGGCAGGGTCCTGCAGATGGGCGACCGGCGCGTGATCGGCGCGGCCATCACCTGGATGGCGGTCAACGCGGTTACCGGAATGATCGGCGGACTGCCCGGCGCCGAGGGGGCCAGGATCGCCTGGGAGGCCCACGCGGTCGGCTTCGTCGTCGGCTTTCTGGCCATCGGTCCCCTGGGGCGGGTGTTCGGAACGGGCGCCGCGCCTCGTCCCTGAGACGCGTTGATTCCGGGCGGGGGCTGAGCGATCATCGCGCCCTGAGCGGCCCTGTCGCCATTCCGGCCCTGCGGTCGTCTCTTACAGAGAGAAGGGACCGCGATGTTCGTCGCCGAAATCCTCAAAACCAAGGGAAACGCCGTCTTCTCGATCGCGCCGGATCTGACGGTGACCCAGGCGTGCGCAGAACTGGAGCAGAAGCGGGTCGGGGCGTTGGTCGTCTGTGACGGCGACCGCGTGGTCGGGGTGTTTTCCGAACGCGATGTGGTCAAGGCGCTGGCGGCCGATGGCGCCGATGCGCTGGCCCGCCCGGTCGCCGACTATATGACGGCCAAGGTGATCTATGCCGAACCGGCCGAGGAGATGTCGGCCTTGATGACCCGCATGACCGATCGGCGCATCCGGCATCTGCCAGTCATGCAGGCGGATCGTCTGGTCGGCGTCATCTCCATCGGCGACGTGGTGAAGTGCCAGATCGCCGAACACGCCCATGAGGCCGAGAGCTTGCGGACCTATATTGCAGGCTGAGTGGGGCGCGCGCCGTTTGCCGATTCCGGTTTTGCGAGAAACTTCCCCTCTCGTGTCAGAATCCGCTTGCTGACAAAGTTGGTGGTCCGTATAGAGCCGCCTCGCTCGGAAA